>DAMDNI010000011.1:6360-25513 GCA_032083825.1 Bergeyella sp.
ATTGATGTGAACGAACATATCTCCTTTTCCGTAACTGTCAATACTCGGAAGCCCTTTTCCTGAAAGTCTTAGAATCTTACCAGATTGTGTTCCCGGATCAATCTTTATTTTTACTTTTCCTCCAACAGTAGGGATTTCTTTTTGAGTTCCCAATGCAGCTTCTGCAAAAGAGATATAAAGTTCCTGATGAAGATTATCTCCTTCGCGTTTGATATTTTTATCTTCTTCTTCCTCAACAACAACTAAAAGATCGCCAGGATTTCCTCCGAATGGGGCGTCATTTCCTTTTCCTCTTACGTTGAGCTGAATACCGTCTCTTGCACCTGCCGGAATATTGATGGTTACTTCTTCATCATCTTTTATGAGTCCTTGGGCATTTGCACCTGCCGGAATTTTGTCGGCAACTTTTCCAATTCCCTGACAGGTTCCGCAAGTAGTTTGTGTCTGCATTTGTCCGAACATGGTATTCATCACTTTCACCTGAACTCCGGATCCATTACAGGTCGGGCAGGTTTTAGATGTTACGCCGGGAGCTGCTTTCAGTTTTTTTACTTTAATTGTCTTCTGTGTTCCGTTTACCATTTCATCAAGATTCAGCTTGATTCTTACTCTTAAATTGGAGCCGCGAACCTGCTGAGGTCTTCCGCCGCCGCCGAAACCGCCACCAAAGTGTCCTCCGAAGATATCTCCGAATTGAGAAAAAATATCTTCCATATTCATCCCGCCGCCGAAACCGCCGCCTCCACCTCCGAAGCCTCCGTTTCCGCTCATGCCTGCATGTCCGTATTGATCATAGCGTGCACGTTTGTTGGCATCGCTCAACACTTCGTACGCTTCAGCTGCTTCCTTGAATTTTTCTTCGGCTTCTTTATCTCCAGGATTTTTATCCGGGTGATACTGGATTGCCTTTTTACGGTAAGCTTTTTTTATATCGTCTGCGGTTGCCGTTTTGCTGATTTCCAGAACCTCGTAGTAATCTCTTTTTGCCATAATTGATGATTGAGCAATCAGTAATCTGCTATATGATTAATAATAATTTTGGTATTATTTATAGCTTGTTACTTATTACATATAATTAGTTTCCTGTAACTACTTTTGCGAAACGGATCACTCTGTCATGCAGCTGATATCCTGTTTCTATTACATCTACAATTTTCCCTTTCAACTCTTCGCTTGGAGCAGGAATCTGTGTGATCGCTTCATGAAAATCTACATTGAAACTGTCTCCTGCACCTACTTCGATTGGTTTAAGGCCTTTTTCGGTCAGTTTATTTTTAAATTTCTGATAGATAAGTTCAACGCCTTTAAGATCATTCTCATTTCCATTCTTTGCAATTTCTTTTAAAGCTCTTTCGAAATCATCAAGAACCGCAAGCATTGAAATCATCAGATCCTGGTTAGCATACTGAAAAAATTCCATCTTTTCTTTGGTGGTTCTTTTCTTATAGTTTTCGAATTCTGCATAAAGACGAATGTAACGGTCTTTCTCTTCTGCCAAAAGTTCTTCTGCAGAAGGCTGTGCTGTCACATTTTCACTTGTTTGGTTTTCGGAGCCGGAAGTGTTTTCTTCATTAAGATTCACTTCTTCTTCGTGTATATCGTGGTTTTCTGACATAATATTAAAATTTGTTACTGTATTTTTTCAAAACTTTTGCCAAAAGGGGATTTGAGACAATTAGGCAGATTTTGATATTACTAAACAACGCATTCAGTATTTATAATATCAATTCATCAATACTTTAATTAAGCTAAGCTCCAAAGAATGTCTGATAAAGAAGATAGATATTGAGAAGAATGATGATTACAGAGATAATCCAGGCTGATATTTTGAGAACAGGCTTGTTTACGAATTTCCCCATTTTCAATTTATCGCTCGTGAACATAACGAGTGGAACAACCGCAAAGCTTAGCTGCATGGAAAGAATTACCTGACTTAATACTAAAAGTTCAGAAGTCCCTTTTTCTCCGTAAAGAATTGAAACAATGACTGCAGGAATCACCGCAATTAAACGGGTAATCAATCTTCTGAGCCATGGTTTTAGGCGGATATTCAGGAACCCTTCCATTACAATTTGCCCGGCAAGCGTTCCTGTAATGGTTGAATTCTGCCCGGAAGCCAAAAGCGCAATAGCAAATGCAATGCTTGCGAGGCTTGTCCCTAAAAGCGGTGTCAGCATTTGATAAGCATCATGAATATCCGCAATATCATGATTTCCTGAGGTATGAAAAGTGGCAGCCGCAAGAATAAGGATCGCCGCATTGATGAAAAAAGCAAGAAATAGTGAAGCTGAACTGTCAATGGTTGCGAATTTTATGGCTTCACGTTTTCCTTCGTCGGTTCTTTCGTAGTTTCTGGTTTGTATAATACTGCTGTGAAGATAAAGGTTGTGGGGCATTACTGTTGCTCCTAAGATTCCTATAGCAATGTAAAGCATTGAGGGATTGGTAACAATTTCCTTCTTCGGAACCAAACCTTGAAGTAGGGAAAAAATCTCGGGTTTGGAAATCACAATTTCATATAAAAAGCAGGAAAATATAACAAAAATTAAACCTGCAATGATACTTTCGATCCATCGGAAACCTTTTGACTGAAGCAGCAGAATCAGCAAAACATCCAGTGTTGTAATGATAATTCCCCATGTTAAAGGAATTCCGAACAGAAGATTTATAGCGATTGCGGCTCCTATGACCTCTGCTAAATCACAGGCAGCAATAGCTATTTCGCAAAAAATCCATAAAACAAAATTCACTTTCGGACTAAAATGATCCCGACAAGCCTGTGCTAAATCTCTTTCGGTAACAATACCCAGTTTTAATGAAAGATGCTGAAGAATCATGGCAAAAAAGTTGGAAATCAGGATAACGGAAAGTAATGTGTACCCAAACTGTGCACCTCCTGCAATGTCTGTTGCCCAATTTCCCGGATCCATATATCCGACGGAAATCATTAGTCCGGGACCTATAAATGCAAACATCTTTCTCCAGAATCCAGAATTTTTCGGAATGTTTATACTGGCATGTACTTCAGAAAGCGAATGCGAGATTTTTTCTCTTTGCCAAGGTTTTTTCATTCTGCAAAAATATAAATGTTAGATTAATCTAACAAATTTATTTTATATATATTTTCATCTTCAATAAAAAACCGTTCAGAAAATGAACGGTTTACAAAATTTATATATTCAAAGATTTATTTTGCGAATCTGATAGACATTTTCCTGTCAGATGCTCTTTCTGCATCAGATGCTGTAGCTGCTACTTTTGCAAATTGGCTTCCGTAGCCGTCAGCTGCTAAAACCTGAGAAGCGACACCTTTATCTGAAAGCCATTTTTTAATGAATTCAGCTCTTGCCTTAGAAATTTTAACATTTGCTGCTTCTGTTCCTGTTTTGTCGGTATATCCTCCGATTTTTATTTTTGCCTCAGGATAAGCTTTAAGGATTGCAAGCAAATTATTCAACTGACCTTCTGAGCCGGGTTCTAATTCTGTTGATGAATTTATTTTAAAGTTTACGTGGTCGAAATCGTACCATTTGTCTTTAAGAGCTGCATCATCCGCTGCATTTTTATATCCTCCGGATTTTAGGAAAGTAATGATTTGATCTTCAAGCCCTCCTTTATATCCTTTAAGTGCCGTACCATTAAGGTCAATATCTTCATCTACTCTTGCAGGAGCTTCGTTAGCCGAATCTTCCGAAACTACGACTGAATCTTCAACAACAACGATAGAATCTGACGTTCCTGCAGTTGAAGCTGTATTTTTCTTGTCACATTGCTTCCAAAGGAACCAGCCTGCTAATAAAAGCAGAAGTAAAGGTAATAGCCATTTCCAAATAGAGCCTCCGCCATTATCATCTTTTCTTTCAGAAATTACATGGGTTTCGCCTTCTCTGTTTACTTCAACTTTTGGCTCATCAAAAGAAGATACAGTTACTCTTTCAGGTTCTGGTTGTGCAATGACTGGCTCATCGGATCCGAACCAGTTTCCTAAACCTAAAGAACCTAAAGAAAGTCCTGCAGGAAGAAGGGAGGATAATAATCCTTTTTGCTCGGAAAGTAAGCCGGAAATTCCTGACGTACCAAGATTATTATCAGCAGCATATTTACCCACAGATCCTAAAGTAGCTCCTGTTACAAGGTTTAATAAAGAACTGGTAGAACTGTTACTGATGCCTGCGTAACCCGAGATTGCATTGACGATGCTTCCTACTTTGTCACCAAAAATTGATGTAAGCACTGTTGAAATAAGAGAATTGTTTGATGAACCGCCAAGTAAATTGGATAATATTCCGCTGTTACTGGCACTGGAAATTGCATCAAGAACTGTAGAATTGTCAGAATTATTTGCCAATCCGCCAACTACAGCCGGCAAAAGCCCTCCAATTGCTTTAGAAATTCCGGATTCGCTTTCTCCTAACTGAGATGCAGCCTGTGACACAAGAGCCGGCCCAAGCTGACCTTTGATAAGGTCAAGAATGTTTAATGACATAATAGTTTATTTTAAAAGTTAATCAAACCAAATATAATCATTAAAATTAACAGATATGATTTTTAAAAAAAAATTAATAAATTTTATGATATATCTGTTAATTTTAACAATTTCATTAAATTTTTGATAACTTTTACATAAGCTATTTTAATAAGCTTTTGCGAAAATCACTCTTTGAGAAGAAGGTTTTCCTGAAATTAAAGAAACACCCTCTTCCAATTTATTGTTCAATGGAATACAACGGATGGTCGCTTTTGTTTCTTCTTTTATTTGTTCTTCCTCTTCTGCAGTTCCGTCCCAATGTGCAGAGATGAATCCTCCTTTTTCTTCCAGAACTTTTTTGAATTCTTCATAAGAATCCACTTTAGTAATATTGGCTTCGCGGAATGTAAATGCCTTATCATAAATTGCTTTTTGAATAGTCTGAAGCAACTCTTCAATATAAAGGTCTAAATTTTCAAGAGGTTTTACTTCTTTAGAAAGATTATCTCTTCTTGCGATTTCTACTGATTGGTTTTCGAGATCTTTTGGACCAATAGCAATTCTTATCGGTACGCCTTTCAATTCATATTCTGCGAACTTCCATCCCGGTTTATTTTCTGTTCGGTTGTCATATTTCACAGAAATTCCTTTTGATTTCAATTTTGCTTGGATATCATATGCTACTTCATCAATCTGCTGAAGCTGCTCTTCACCCTTAAAAATCGGGACAATAACCACCTGAATCGGAGCCAATGTCGGAGGCAAAACTAATCCTAAATCATCAGAGTGCGCCATGATTAAGGCTCCCATTAATCTTGTGGAAACTCCCCATGACGTTGCCCATGCATATTCTGTTTTCCCTTCTCTGTTTGTAAATTTTACATCGAAAGCTTCTGCAAAATTCTGTCCTAAAAAGTGAGATGTACCTGCCTGAAGCGCTTTCCCATCCTGCATCATCGCTTCGATGCAATAGGTTTCTTCGGCTCCCGCGAATCTTTCGCTTGGGGTTTTTAATCCTTTAATGACAGGAACTGCCATGAAATTTTCTGCAAAATCAGCATATACCTCAAGCATTTTTTCAGTTTCTTCCACGGCTTCAGATTTTGTAGCATGTGCAGTGTGGCCTTCCTGCCAGAGAAATTCTGCAGTTCTTAAAAATAAACGAGTTCTCATTTCCCAGCGTACTACGTTCGCCCATTGATTAATAAGGATTGGCAAATCTCTGTAAGACTGTATCCAGTTTTTATAAGTATTCCAGATAATTGCTTCGGAAGTCGGACGTACAATAAGCTCTTCTTCAAGCTTTGCTTCCGGATCTACAATTAGTTTTTTAGGATTGTTCGGATCAGTTTTTAAGCGATAATGAGTGACTACTGCACATTCTTTAGCAAAACCTTCTGCATTTTTTTCCTCGGCTTCAAACAGGCTTTTCGGGACAAATAAGGGGAAATATGCATTTTCGTGTCCGGTTGCTTTGAACTGTTTATCGAGCTCATCACGCATTTTTTCCCAGATCGCGTAACCGTAAGGCTTAATTACCATACACCCGCGAACTCCTGAATTTTCTGCTAAATCTGCTTTTACAACCAGCTCATTATACCACTTGCTGTAATCTTCAGATCTTGAAGTAAGTTTTGCCATTATTTTTTTATTAAAATTTAACTTTTTTAAATGAATATTATCTAAACTAAAAAGACTATTTTTACTCGAAATTTTACCTTATAATTGGTACAATTTTGGTATAATTTGCAAATATAATTTAAATAAGAATTTAAATCTTCATTATGAAAAAAAATATACATAAAAAAATCTTTGAAACGCTAAAATCTAAAGGTGTTTTAGCGGTTTCAACAGCTTTGCTTATGATGTCCTGCGCAATTCAGCCGGGAACATACAGTGAAACTGACGGAGTTTATTATGATCCTAACCGTGATACTCTTCCTCAAGGCGTTGATATGTATGGCGGAGGAAACAGAGTTGGACAGTATTATGACTATCAGAATACAGAATATGTAGAGCCTACTCAGCAAGAAATCGTTTATGACCGATACAAAAATTGGGGAAGCAACAGTGATGAGATACAAACTGTATCTTCAGATTGGGGAAGCTATGCAGGCTCTGAAACTAATTATTACGATTGGGGCTGGAATTATTATCCTTATGGTATGTACTCAGGTTTTGGCTGGGGCTGGGGAGGTGGTTTTGGCTTCGGATGGAATTCTTGGGGCTGGGGTTCACAATGGGGCTGGTATGGTTATAATCCTTATTGGTATGGAAGCTGGGGTTATCCTTGGGGCTGGTATGGTGGCTACAATCCTTACTGGTATGGCTATAATCCTTATTGGTATGGAGGGTATGGCTATAACTATCCTAGGAATTCTTATAATGCTCCTGGTTTTATTAATAGAAGAAGTGGTTCTTCAGTTGGATTCGGCAGAAATTCCTATTCAGGTGGTTTCAGGCCGAGCGGAAGCAGAATAGGAAGCAATGCTAATAATGGCTTCAGACCAAGTGGAAACATTAACAACGGTGGTTTCCGTCCAAATGGAAATGGAACAAGAGTTGGAAATCAAAATCAAGGCAATATCAATAATGGAGGAAGGGTAAGAACAAATCCTCAACCAAGATATAACGATACTAGAACATATACGCCAAGCAATAATCAACCAAGTTATAACCAGCAAAATAACAGCGGAGGTTTCAGGAGTAATTCTAATAGCTCAGGAGGCTTCAGGTCTGGTGGAAGCGGAGGCTTTGGTGGAAGTTCAGGGAGTTCTGGCGGTGGAAGATCCGGCGGTGGCGGAGGATTCAGAAGATAAACCTTATTATTCTATTATTAAAAAATGATTAAAAAAACATTATTGATGTTAAGCATTTCTGCAGCTTACTTTGTGCAGGCTCAGGATGTTTCAACAATCAGAAACACTGTTGATATTTATTCAAACAACCAAATCAGCGGATCTTCCAAATATCAGGGAATGGCAGGTTCAATGGGAGCTTTGGGCGGAGATTTTTCCACGCTCAATTCCAATCCTGCTGGTATTGGAGTGAGCATTGCAAGTGATCTTTCTCTTACTCTGAATGTGGAATCTTATAAAAACAAGACTTCTTTCGGAGGAGCTTCTCTGGATTATTCAAAAAACATTACAGATATTGGAAATTCAGGAGGAATACTTGTTTTTGATGCTGGAGGAAATTCTAACTGGAAGTTTGTAAACATAGGGGTAAGCTATTCTAACAAATCTTTGGACTCTTATTCCGAAACACCCGGAAATTCCAATTTGGTGTATCCGATCTTGGATGACCAAGGGAATGTAGCCGACAATCTTACTTTTAGAGGCCATGCTTATAACAGATCTGGCAATATGTCTAAATTAAGTTTTGGGGTAGGAGCTAATTATGACAACAGAATTTATTTAGGTGCAGGATTCAATTTCCATTCGGCAGATTTTGAGCAGTGGGATACAGCCGCATTCAGTACACAAACTTACAACACCATTGATGAATATCATAAGCAGGATACTCCTTTTTCTGAGTCTTCAACAGGTTTTTCTGCTACAGTCGGGATTATTGGAAAAGTGAATCAAAATTTTAGATTAGGAGCTGCTATTGAAACACCAACATGGTGGAGAATCACCAGAGCATATAATTTTTATGATGATTTTCAGTTCGGGGACGGTACAGGTACGGAAGATCGTAAAATTTCTTCTCCGATGAAAGCAACTTTAAGTGCAGCATACGTAGCTAACAAAAATTTTGCAATCAATGTAGATTATACTTTAGGAATTACAAAACCACATTATAAAGTATATGGAAATCCGGAAAGATATTTAAACGATTTCTTCGATGATAATTATAAAAATTTATCTGAAATAAAAGTCGGTGCAGAATACAGAATTGCTGATTTAAGAATACGAGGAGGTTACGGATTCGCTTCGAATCCTTTTGATTCCATATCCTTTAATTCGTTAAATTCTAACGGTTCGGCTCAAGACAGGACTTTTGATAATTTATTTATTGGTAAAAGAAATACCCTGGCTTTTGGTTTAGGATATGATTTCAAATCATTCTATATAGACGCAGCTTATCAGAGAATAACTTCCAAATATGACAGCCCGTTTTTATATGGCCCGGCTCCATTGAATTCAGGGGATTATAATGATGGATATTTTTCTGTAATGAATGGAGGCAACAGGGATTATTATGTAATTAATTCTGATGCATACGCTGTTTCTGAAGTTAAAAACACGCGTGACAACTTTTTTATTACACTAGGCTGGAAATTCTGATCCGGCACATAGAGTAATGAGTGATTAATAGAACTCCAGAGATTTGTTTCTCCGGAGTTTGTTTTATGTATTAATGAGCATGGTCGTGAAATATGTGGCTTGCGCCTGCCAAAAGAACTCCCACAATGACAAGGAAAATTTTTGTCCAGTCCATTTTATGGTTTTTGTTGCTTTCAAAAATAATTACAGATGAAATATGCAGGAAAATTCCTCCTACAACTGCAAGGAAATAAGGCTGCCATTCCGGATTGAAATACTTTCCTAAAACCATTCCCAAAGGAGAAGACAAAGCAAACAAACTAACAATTAAAATCCCGGGGAACGAAATTTTATGTTTAAATAAAAACACTCCCAATACAAAAGAAATAGGAAGATTATGGAACAAAATTCCCAACAGATAAGGCGAAAGCACTTCTTTTTCATTCGCTAAAGGAATTCCTTCAATAAACGCATGGATAAACATCCCAAGCATCAAAGCTGAAGGAAGAATCGAATGCGTATCATGCTCATGATGAAAATGCCCATGTTCAAACCCTTTCGTAAGATTTTCGAGAAGCATTTGGAGCAAAACTCCTGCGATGACAAAGAGCCCGATATTGTGGGTATTGGATGAATACACTTCGGGGAAAACCTCATTTACGCAAATGGTAATCAGAAAACCTGCACTTAAAATTAAAAGATTTTTTGCAAATTTTTCTTTACCGCCGAAATATTTACCCAAAAAAACTCCTGCAACAACACTTAAAACAAGTAGAAAAATAATCATACTTTCAATTTGATCAATTACTGTAATATTTTTTAGCCCAAACTTTTATCTAAATCTTAAATAAATTAATACATCTTGGCGAGGTTTCCCCATCAAAATCGTTCAATTGATAATCACCCCAGATTTTTACCCTTTCAAAGCCGGCTTCTTCTGCATATTCAAGGATTTTTTCCGGTGTGTGAAGTTTCACCCTTTCAAAAAAATGGAAATGTTTCCCATTATCATCAAAATCAATTTCTTTAATTATATAATGATTTTCGATTTTTTTATGAATTTCAAAAACAATTCCTTCCTTTGGTTCTGTGGAATTTTCCATGAGATTTTTACGCACAAAGTTTTGATTCAGATAATCCAGAACAAAATATCCGTTCTCTTTTAAAATATCCGCAACAGAATGAAAAACTTTGCGGTCTTCCTCCTCGTTTTCAAAGTAGCCGAAACTTGTGAAAAGATTGAAAACTGCATCGGCTTTTTCTCCCTCTATCACATTTCTCATGTCGTGAACACGGAATTTTAACGTATTATTTTCAAATCTTTTGTTGTGCTCAATACTTTGTTTAGAAAGATCAAGACCTAAAACATCATAATGCAACTTGTTCAGAAAAACAGAATGTCTTCCTTTTCCGCAGGCAAGATCAATGATTTTTGAATTTTTTGGAAGTTTCAGAAAATCAGTAAGTTTTGTAATAAAATCCTCTGCTTCTCTGAAGTCATGATTTTTGTAAAGTATATGATAATAAGGGGTGTCAAACCAAGTTTCAAACCAATCCATCCTGCAAAATTAGGCAAATTGTTAAGAATAATTGTATAACAAAGAGAATTTCAAAAAGATTTAACCTCGAAAATAAACCTTATTTTTGCAAATATGAATACAGAAAATCTTCAGATACAGATCAAAACCTTTTTCGGGCTTGAAGAAGTGCTTGCAAACGAAATCAAAAAATTAGGAGGAAAAAAGGTTGAAATAAAAAATCGTGCTGTCAATTGTGAAGGCGATTTGGGTTTTCTGTATAAGATTAATTATTCTGCAAGAACTGCGCTTAAGATTCTGGTTCCCATCTTTGAGTTTAAGGCATTTAATGAAGATAAATTTTACGACAAATTATTCAAATTCAATTGGGAAGATTTTTTAGGAACCAATCAGACATTTGCCATTGATGCAACCATTAATTCGGAACGTTTTACGCATTCCCAATTCATGACTTTGAAGATGAAAGATGCGATTGTAGATTATTTTCAGTATAAATTCAGGACACGTCCAAGTATTGATACTAAAAATCCTGACATCAAATTCCATTTGCACATTGATAGAGAATTGGTGACGATTTCTCTTGATTCTTCTGGAGATCCTTTATTTAAACGCGGTTACAGAAAAGAACAGGGAGAAGCTCCGATAAACGAAGTTTTGGCGAGCGGAATGCTTCAAATCGCAGGTTGGGACGGAAAAGGAAATTTCCTTGATCCGATGTGCGGAAGCGGAACTCTGCTTATTGAAGCCGCAATGATTGCTATGGATTTGCCCGCTCAGATTTTCCGGAAAAGATTTGCTTTCCAGAACTGGAAAAATTATGATGAAGAATTATTTAAAACCATTAAAGAATTCAGAATCAACAGAGTAAAGGAATTTGAAGGAAAAATCGTCGGATATGATATTGATCCGAAAATGCTGAATGCCTCAAAAATCAATATCGAATCTGCTGAAATGGAAGAAATCATCGAAGTCAGAAAACAGAATTTCTTTGAAAGCAAAAAAGAGCTTTTCCCTTTACTGATGGTTTTCAATCCGCCTTATGATGAAAGAATTTCTATCAATCAGGAAGATTTTTATAAAAAAATAGGAGACACCTTTAAACAAAGTTATCCGAATACGTTAGCCTGGCTCATTTCTTCAGACTTAGAAGCTGTGAAAAAAATCGGTCTGCGCCCATCCAGGAAAATTAAGCTTTTCAACGGAAAGTTGGAAACTAGGTTCCTGCAGTACGAAATGTACGAAGGAACAAAGAAAATTCATAAATTAGAAGAATGATTTGGGATATTTTAGATATACTCCTTAGATTATTTGATCTTTTGCCGGAAGGGAAAAAGATAGACGAAGCAACAGAACATTTCAAAAAATAAAATTGAACTCAATTTCTATCATTATTGCCATTTTCAACCGCAAAGACGAGCTTTTCGAGCTTTTGCAGTCACTTTCTTTCCAGACAGATAAAGAGTTTGAAATCATTATCGTAGATGACGGTTCCAAAATAGATTTAAAACCAACGGTAGAGATTTTTCAGGAAAGCCTCGATATTCATTATTTTAGAAAAGAGAATTCAGGCCCGGGTTTGTCGAGGAATTACGGAGCAAAACGCGCAAAAAATGAGTGGCTGGTTTTTGTAGATTCTGACGTGATTGTAGAGAAGGATTATATAGAAAATATCAGGGGAAATATTTCCGAAATTCCGTGTGATGCTTTTGGCGGGGCAGATAAAGCGCATAAAGGATTTAATATTATCCAGAAGGCGATTTCTTATTCCATGACTTCGGTTTTTACGACCGGCGGAATTCGCGGAAATAAAAAGGCAGTAACAAAATTCCAGCCCAGAAGCTTCAATATGGGAGTCCGGAAATCAGCATTTGAACAAGTAGGCGGTTTCTCTAATATGAGAATCGGGGAAGATCCTGATCTTTCGATGACGCTTTGGGAAAACGGTTTTACGACAGCTTTTTTTGATGATATTGGTGTATATCATAAGCGGCGGGTAGATTTCGGAAAATTCTCAAAGCAAGTATATCAGTTCGGTTGTGCAAGGCCGATCCTCAACCAGCGTCATCAGGATTATGTGAAAATTTCGTTTGCATTTCCCTCGCTTTTCCTGCTGGGATATATTTTTGGTTTTCTGGAATATTTTATTCTAGGGCGCGGCTTTATACTGGCTCTTTTTGGATTTTACACTTTTCTGGTATTTTTTCATGCGCTTTACAAGACAAAAAATATAAGCATTGCCTCAATGGCGGTAATTTCTACTTATATTCAGATGTTTTCCTATGGTTATGGATTTCTTAAATCATGGATTTTACTGAATATTTTCAGAATGAAGCCGGAAGAAGCATTTCCTACTCATTTTCATAAAAATTAGCGGTTTTCCCAAAAGTTAAATATTCCTGAGACTTCCTGAAGCAAATTTCTGTCTCAGAATCCTTATTTTTGTAAAAAATAAACAATGCAAAATTATCTGGAATTCAACTTCAAAATACAACCTCTTCAGCCTTGGAACGAAATATTGATGGCAGAACTCATTGAAATCGGTTTTGACAGTTTTACAGAAGAATATGACGGGATTTTAGGATATGTTCAGGAAGAGCTTTTCAAAGAAGATGAACTGAAAAATATTCCGCTGATGAATAGTTCGGAAGTCTCCATTAAATATACTTTTGAGAAGATGCCGAATATCAACTGGAATGAGGAATGGGAAAAGAATTTCAGCCCGATTAATGTAGCCGATAAAGTGCTGATCCGTGCAGAATTCCATGAATCAAAGCCGGAGCTTCATGAAATCATTATTCAGCCAAAGATGTCTTTCGGAACCGGTCATCATCCTACCACACATCTGATGATTCAGCAAATGCTGGATATGGATTTTTCAGGCAAAACTGTTTTGGATATGGGCTGCGGAACTTCTGTTCTTGCCATTTTTGCAAAACAAAAGGGTGCAGAAAAAGTTGTTGCCATTGATATTGACGAGTGGTCAGTTGAAAATTCCAATGAAAATGCCTTCAGAAATTCTGTAGTACTTGAAATTTCGCAGGGAACAGCAGAAAATCTTGGTTCAGAGAATTTTGATATTATTCTCGCGAATATTAACAGGAATATTTTGATTTCTGACATTCCGACGTATGTTTCCGTTTTGAATAAGGGTGGAAAACTACTACTTTCCGGGTTGTGTTTTTTCGATGTAGAGGATATTCTTGAAGTTTGTACAGAGCAGAACCTGAAATTGATACACAAACAGCAACGCGAAGAATGGATGAGCCTTCTGTTGGAGAAAGAGTAATTTATTTGATCCGTAAAACCATACAAAAATATTCCGGGAATTCCCGGAATATTTTTTGTCTATAAAATAAATATTTTATCCGAAGTATGCAACAAGATAAATGTCATGTTTATTTGCCCTGCTTATTGAAAACTATCTGTTATTTTTGCAGTAATTTATAATTATTCTAAATAAAAATAATATGAGAAAAGTTTATTTTACAATTGGATTATTGTCCATTATTACTGTAAAAGCACAACAATTCGAAGAAGTTTCAACGCCGTTTAAAAATTTCTTTTATTCCTCTTCAGCTGTTGGGGATTATAATAACGATGGTTTCAAAGATATATT
Source organism: Bergeyella sp. (assembly GCA_032083825.1). GTDB lineage: Bacteria > Bacteroidota > Bacteroidia > Flavobacteriales > Weeksellaceae > DAMDNI01. The sequence continues at coordinate 20,251 of DAMDNI010000011.1, forward strand.
CTTTACCGGAGCAATCGATTCCGATAATGACACCAATGTTGATGTCACCTTTAATGAATTTTACCAAAATAATAACGGAACGTATGCTGTTTCACAAAGTTTTGATACCAATGCAGTTCATTTAAGCGATGTGAAATTTATTGACTTTGATAATGATGGTCTTCTTGATATTATTACTACAGGATTGAGTTACGATGACGTGGTGAATTACCAGCAATACCGTTTCAAAAATACGGGTACAGGTTTTGAGCTTTCAGAAAACATTCCCGGAAAAATCTATGGAGGATTAGAAGTTTTCGATTTCAACCATGACGGAAAGCAGGATTATGCTTTAAACGGAACCCAATATACTCCTGAAGGCTTCACACATGATATTGAGCTTTATCAAAATAACGGGAATGGCTTTACAGAAATAAAAGCATGGATGCCCGGCACACAAAATGGAGATTTTAAGCTCATCGATATTAATAATGATCAGGAGCTTGATCTTTTAGTTTTCGGCTTTGATTCCAATTATGATCCAATCTTTAATGTGTATAAAAATACAAACGGAACTTTTTCGCTTTCCCAGGAATTACCGCTTATCAACAATGGTAAAATGGCATATGCAGATTTCAATAATGATGGTTTTCTTGATTTGGTGGTAACAGGTCAGGATGAAAATTATGACGGTTATCTTGGTGTTTTCTTTAACGACGGAACAGGAAATTTCACCGAAAATATAATTGAAGGAGAAGGAGTGGATTCCAGCAATGTGCAAGTTGGAGATCTGAATAACGACGGATATTACGACTTCGTTATCAATGGTGATGATGCCAATTATGACGGGCAGACAAAGATTTTTATTTATCAGCCTGCAGAAAATGATTTTGTAAAAGCAGAAAATACCAACCTTTATAACCTTGGAAGCAGCGGAAGCCTCCAGGTATTTGATTATAATAATGACAATCAGCTTGATATTATGATCAATGGTTTTGATTGGTCAGATCCGGATTATTTGCCATTGACAAAGCTTTATAAAAACCTTTCAACAGAAACGAACAGCAAACCAAATGCGCCAACAACGCTCAATGCAACCGTAGAAGACGAAAAAATTGTATTCAGCTGGTCTGGTGCAAATGATGACAAAACTCCGGAAAACGTTCTTCAGTATGAGTTAAGTGTAGGCTCTTCAGCCGGAAAATCCGATGTGGCAAAATATGTTGTGACTACCAAAAGCTGGTATCTGAAAAAAGAAAATCTTCCATCCAATATTTTCTGGAGCGTGAAGGCAATTGATGCATCAAAAGTCTATTCCGACCGTTCAGAAGAGAAAACATTAGCAGTACTTGGAGTGAACGAAAGCCAGGCATCAAAAGTTGCCGTTTATCCAAACCCCGTAAAAGATTTGCTTACTGTTAAAACTAGCGAGAAGATCAATTCCGTTAAAGTATATAATCTTTCCGGCCAGCTTTCAGCAGTAAAACTAAATGCAGACTATACATTAGATTTCTCAAAGCTTTCCAAAGGAATGTACATTGTAGAAATCACGCTGCAAAACGGTAAAAAAATAACAGAAAAAATTATCAAGAACTAAGTTTTATTGTTTTCATATCAGGGCGAAAAGTTTATCCGGATTTCCGGGTAAACTTTTCATTTAAGGATTTTTAAATAAATTGGTACATCTTTAGCTTCGGAAGAAATATGAAATACATTTACACATTATTACTTTTCTCGTTTTTCCAGATATTCTATTCTCAGGATTCTGAAGTTTATGCAAACGGAGTTTTTAATTTTGAAGAACAGAAAAATAGTAAAGTCTTTACGGATGGAACTTGTGTAAGGCAGAAGCCATCCTTTACCGCAGATATTATCGATTCGCTGGCTGCCAATCAAGATATCCGGATTCTGGAAAAAACTCAAATGGTTGCCAAATTAGGTGAGCGCGGTGCAAACTGGTACAGGATTTCTTACAAAAAAGAAAACAGGAACTTTGAAGGTTATCTTTGGGGAGGAAATCTTGCCATAGCACATCAAAGCAAAAACGGGATCGATTTTCTTTTCGGGATCCATAAAACAGGGAAAAAGCGGGATCAGAATACATCGGAAGATTATCCACAGAATTTTGCCAGTGTAAAAGTGATGAAAAATGAACAGCTTCTGAACGAGCAGGTTTTTGAAACAGGTTTAGGAGAGTCCTTAAGCTACACCGAATTTTCCATTGAAAATAATCATCAATTAAAAAATGTAGATTTCATTCTCAAAACCATGGTTAGCGGCGAAGCCTGCGGAATTCCAACGTTTGACCAGTATCTGCTGTATACAGATCAGAAACTTGTCTTGCTCCCGCAGCTTACAAATGTAGGAGATGCCGATATTTATTATCATTCAGAAGAATTTGTTTTTCCGGATCAGAAAGGTGGAAAGCCAAATTACATTACAATCAAAACCACAGAAATGGAAAGAGATGAAAATGACAAAGAAAATATTTCCAGCAAAAAAGAAGTGTACATTTGGAACGGAAATATGCTGAAAAAACAATAAATGAAATCCGATTTTCATGATTAATACTCAGAAGTTCATTCAAATAGGATGAACTTTTTTTATGGAGATGATTAAATTTATATCTTATTATCGCAAAATGAGACAATATAAATATTATCTTTATGCATCAAAAAATAATCTATGAAAATTGCCTATGCCTTCTTACTTTTTTTTACATTTTTCTTTGGATATTCTAAAAGTAAAGATGTAGAAGAAGCTTATTTGCTTTTAGAAAGAATCGCACCACAATACAGGGACAAAATTGTTTTTAAAAAAGTAAAACAGGAAAGCAAAACAGGATTTTATGAGCTCCTGAATCATGAAGGAAAGCTTCTGATAAAAGCAAATAATGCCAACTCAATGGCAGTAGGATTAAATTATTTTCTTAAAAATTATTGCCACGTTCACATTTCATGGTTTGCAGATAACAAAATTGTATTACCCGATGATTTTCCGGTTCTTGCTTCTCCTGTCCGGAACGAAGCGCGTGTAGAAAAAAGGTTTTTCCTGAATTACTGCACATTCGGTTACACAATGCCTTGGTGGAAATGGAAAGATTGGGAACATTTCATTGATTGGATGGCGCTGAATGGGGTGAATCTTCCGCTTGCCATCACAGGCCAGGAAAAAGTCTGGCTGAATGTCTGGAAAAAATTTGGGTTTAAAGATCAGGAAATTCGCAGTTTTTTTACCGGGCCGGCTTATCTTCCCTGGCACAGAATGGCCAATATTGACGGCTGGGAAGGCCCGCTTCCAATGTCTTGGATTGACGGGCAGGCAGAACTTCAGAAAAAGATTCTTAAAAGACAGAGAGCGCTCAATATGACGCCTGTACTACCAGCATTTGCCGGACACATTCCTAAAGTATTTAGAGATAAATTTCCCGAATCAAAAGTGACTTCACTTGGTGAATGGGGAAATTTCAGCGAGCAGTATCAAAGCTATTTTTTAGATTCTTTCGATCCCAAGTTCGATAAAATCCAGAAAGAATTTTTAAAAGAACAGGAAAAACTTTTCGGAACCGATCATATCTACGGAATTGACCCTTTCAATGAAGTTACGCCGCCAAGCTGGGAACCGCAATATCTTGCCAGTGTTTCAAAACATATTTATGAATCCATAACAAAAGTGGATAAAAAAGCAGAATGGCTTCAGATGACATGGCTTTTTTATTTTATGCAGGATAAATGGACGAATGAAAGAATAAAAGCTTTTCTACAAGCTGTTCCGCAGGACAAAATGATTCTTCTTGATTATTATGCCGACCACACAGAAATATGGAAGAAAACAGATTCGTATTTCGGACAGCCTTATATCTGGTGTTACCTCGGGAATTTTGGAGGGAATACCGCGATCAAAGGGGATTTTAAAGATGTTGATGAAAAAATTGAAAATGTTTTAAAAAACGGAGGAAGAAATCTTTGGGGTCTTGGCGCGACTTTGGAAGGTTTTGGCAACAATCCTGTAATGTATGAATTTGTGCTGGATAAAGCATGGACAAACAATTCTGCTCAGGATTTTATAAAAATATATGCTGATTCAAGAGCAGGAAGAAAAGACGAAAAAATTCAGAATGCGTGGCAGATTCTTTCCGAAAAGATATACATCGACAAATCTGAAATTGGGAATGCAGACCTTATCCAGTCCAAACCTGTTTTCGAAAAATCTTTTAACTGGACGACCAATCCTTCCATCAAATATGATAATAAAGATTTATTGAATGTATGGAAGCTGCTTTTAGAAGGCAATTCTTCTTCGGATGCCTACAATGATGATCTTACTGTTGTCGGAAAGCAGGTTTTGGGAAATTATTTCTACGCTCTTCGTGATAAATTTACGCAGGCTTACAAAAGCAAAAATATTTCAGAAATGTCTGTCACAGGAAACGAAATGTTGATGCTTATTAATGATATTGATATACTTCTTGCTTCCAATAAAAATTATCTCGTCGGCAAATGGATCAGCGAAGCAAAAAAAATGACGGATGCAGAAACTGAAAAATCCTATTACGAGAAAGATGCCCGGAAAATCATTTCTGTGTGGGGAGAAAAAGGCCGCGATCTCAATGATTATGCAAACCGTGCCATTGCAGGTTTAATGAAAGATTATTACGGAGGAAGATGGAAGATTTTTATCGATGAAGCCTTAAAAGCTGTCAAAAATAATGAACAATTTGACGAAAAGAAAGTGCTGGAAAATGTTAATGAATTCTCATGGCAATGGTCTGAAAATCAAAATTTTTATTCTGATTTTCCTGTCGGGAATACCAAAGAAATCAGTGAAAAACTATTTCAGAAATATGCCGAAAAAATACAAGCTTTACAATAACTATGGAACTAAAAAACCGCTCTGCCGCACTCGATTTTTTCCGTGGAATGACCGTCTGCCTAATGATTATCGTCAATACTCCGGGAAACTGGGGAACTACTTTTGCTCCTTTTCTTCATGCCAATTGGGATGGCTTTACGCCTACAGACTTGGTTTTTCCTTCGTTTCTTTTTGCCGTTGGGAACTCCATGAGTTTTGTAATGGATAAATGGAAAATGATGCCGCAATCACAGGTTCTGAAGAAGATTTTTAAAAGGACATTTGTTATTTTTCTTTTGGGTTTCCTCATGTATTGGTTTCCTTTTTATAAGATTGATGAACAGTTCAATATACTGCCGTTTCCTTTTTCCGAAACCAGAATTTTTGGGGTTTTGCAAAGGATTGCCATTTGTTATGGTCTTGCTTCGCTATT
>DAMDNI010000012.1:0-21538 GCA_032083825.1 Bergeyella sp.
AGAGAAGCAAAAGATCTTGGAATTCTTGACGGCGTTACCACCAACCCTTCATTAATGGCAAAAGAAGGAATCAGCGGAAACGAAGCTATCAAACAACATTACAAAACAATTTGTGAGCTTGTGGACGGTGATATTTCAGCTGAAGTGCTTTCTACAACGTATGAAGAAATGATCAAAGAAGGCGAAGAGCTTGCAGCAATCCATCCTAATATCGTGGTAAAAATTCCGATGGTCAAAGATGGAATAAAGGCTTTAAAATATTTCTCAGACAAAGGAATTAAAACCAACTGTACACTTATTTTTTCAGCCGGGCAGGCTTTATTGGCAGCAAAAGCAGGAGCTACTTATGTGTCTCCGTTTTTAGGACGACTGGACGATATTTCTACGGACGGCCTGAACCTCATTCAGGAAATCCGTTTGATTTTTGATAATTATCTCTATGAAACTGAGATTCTTGCGGCTTCTATACGCCATTCCATGCATATTATTGATTGTGCAAAGATTGGTGCAGATGTCATTACCTCTCCACTTCCTCCGATTTTAAGTCTTTTAAAACATCCTTTAACAGACAACGGATTAGCACAGTTCATTGCAGATTCCAAAAAACTAGCATAACTGGAGATTATAAATAAAAATACAAACAGGCTGTCTAAAAATCGACAGCCTGTTTTTTTATAAAAATTTTTCCTTCAGCTTTTCAAAAACAATTTTATCAATAGGAAGCGGGAAAGGATTATCCGGCTGATCAATAGGAATCCATTCTGTTCTTTCAATGCATGGATCCATAATCAGGAAGTCGTTTTCGTCAATAATTTCAACAATATAATAGATGCTTACAAGCTGTTCATTTTCACGGAAACGGGAAACCAGAAAATCTTCCTGAGTATATAGATGCTCAACAATTTTCACTTTTACATTCAGCTCTTCTTCAAATTCGCGGTGAAGACAATCGAGAATCCCTTCCCCAAATTCCAAACCGCCTCCCGGGAATTTCATCAGGTGATCTCCCGCATATTCTTCGAAAAGTGTTAGCACTTTTTTATCTTTTACTACCGTTGCGTAAACACGGATATTCAATTTATCAATCATATAAATATTTTGGAGCTTAAAAATAATAAAATTAAACGGTTTTATTCTCCAGGACAGCATTAATCATTTCCCTTTTTCCCGGAGGCCCGGCCTTTTTTTCTACAGAAAAACCAAGTTCCTTCAGAATTCTTCTCACACTTCCTTTGGAAGAATAAGTAGTAAGCAAACCACCTTTCTTCATTTTGCCAGCAACCATTTCAAACAAAGGATTTTCCCACAAATCGGGCTGTACACGGGCTCCGAAACAGTCAAAATAAACTAGGTCAATTTCAGGAAGGTCTTCATTTTTAAGATCAAAAAAATCTGCTTTTATTTTTTTTAGGAAAAAGTTGGGATAGATTTCGACAGAAGTATTCCATTCTGCAGCGTGGCTTTTGAGATAAATGTCTTTGATTTTTTCATTTTCAAATAAAGCAAAATACTTTAACTCATCCAATTCCGATTTCGAAACAGGATATTTTTCGATTGTGAAATAATGAATAACATGATTTTTATCATGTTTGCCGTTTTCTAAAAATTCATCAAATGTTACGAAAAGGTTAAGACCTGTTCCAAAACCAAGTTCTAAAATATTGATTTCACAAGTATTTATCAAATTCATTCCGTTTTTGATAAATACATGTTTTGCTTCATTCAATGCTCCGTGATGAGAATGATAACTCTCATTCAATTCACTGATGTACAATGTCTTACTTCCATCAGAAGTGGTTTTTACTTCTCTTTCCATTGATATTTTTTTCAAATTTATGTTAAAATTTTCATTTTCAAAAAATTATATTAAATTTGTAGAACATCAATAAAAATTTAAAAAATGATAATTCAAAAATCTTCCAACCCCAGGATCTCAACATTCGACCCAAACAATTTTTCTTTCGGAAATACTTTTATAGACCACATGGTGATCTGCGAATATGAGAACGGGAAATGGGGAGAAGTAAAAGTGTTACCTTACGGACCGCTTCCTTTTTCGCCAGCAATGATGGGACTGAATTACGGACAAGCATGTTTTGAAGGAATGAAAGCCTACAAGGACAAAGACGGACAAGTATTCTTGTTCAGGCCGGAGAAGAATTTTGAAAGAATCAACAAGTCTGCAAAAAGACTTGCTATTCCGGAAATTACTAAAGAAATTTTTCTGGACGGGCTTAAAGCATTGGCTGATATCGATAGAGACTGGATTCCTTATGGTGAAGGAATGTCACTTTATATCCGACCTGTAGTTTTTGCAACGGAAGAAGCTTTAAAAGCAAGGATTTCTAATAAATATATTTTTGCAATCGTGGCAACACCCGCAAAAAACTATTACACAGAGCCTGTTTCCGTAAAAATTTCTGATTATTATTCCCGAGCAGCAAACGGAGGCGTTGGTTTTGCTAAAGCAGCCGGTAACTACGCCGCTTCCTTTTATCCTACGAAACTTGCCAACGAAGAAGGATTTGAACAGGTAATCTGGACAGACGATGCTACCCACGAATATTTTGAAGAAAGCGGTACGATGAATGTTTTTGTAAGAATCAATGACACTATATATACACCTCCGACTTCTGAAAAAATTCTTGACGGGGTGACAAGAGACAGCTTTATACAGCTTGCCAAGAAAAGAGGAATCGAAATAAAAGTGGAACCTATCTCCGTAAAAAGAGTGATGGAAGCTTATGAAAACAATGAACTTAAAGAAGTTTGGGGAGTAGGAACAGCTGTTGTTACGAGCGTTTTTCAGGCTTTAGGATATAAAGATAAAAAATATGCCCTTCCAAAATTATCAGAAGAGGAAAGTTTTGCTTTAACTCTTCAGAAAGATCTGGTGAATATCCAGACCAATAAATCTGAAGATCCTTTCGGATGGAGAGTTTTAGTAGAAAAACACATCATGGAAACAGCCTAATATGATAAAAATTTACTCATAATAGAAAGCCGGGATTTTTCTCCTGGCTTTTTTTGTTTTCAAAAAGTTTTAAAATGTGTATTTTCGCAGAAGTTTTTATGAAAAAAATAATTTTATTTATACTGGTTATCATTTCTTTTTCCTGTGGAAAACAGCAGATACATCCTCCGATTGGCGGGTTTCTGAGCCAAAAAGATATGGAGATTTCCAAAAACCGGGCAAAAAGCCTAAACCAGATGGAACGCAGCCAAATCCAGGAATGGATCAACGGGCAGAATGAAAAATTCTATCCGATGAAACTCAATTATTGGATCAATATTCCTGATCTGGATAAAAAAACTAAAAAACAAGACGGAGACATGATATCGTACGAATATGATATCTATGACTTTGATAAAGTAAAACTCTATGAAAAATCAAAAACCGTCCGGGATGTAAGGTTCGGAAAATTTGAAGAGTTGAAAGCTGTTGAAGACGCATTACGATATATGGACGAAAAACAGGAAGCTACATTATTAATCCCTTCCGTTCTGGCTTTCGGAACGTACGGAGACAATGAAAGAATCCCGAACGACATGCCTTTAATCATAAAACTAAGAACAATATAATATTTAATAATGATAAAAAAAATAATGATAGCAGCTGTTGCTGTTTCTTTAACAAGTTGTACTCCAATTTATAAAAAAATGAACGTAGACAAAGAAACTTACCAGAGCCTGAATGACGGGCTTTATGCAAACTTTCAGACTTCCAAAGGAAACCTGATCGTAAAGTTTGAAGACAAAAAATCCCCTGTAACAGTGGCGAACTTCGTAGGTCTTGCTGAAGGGAAAATCGAAAATAAGGCAAAAGCTAAAGGGGTTCCTTTCTATGATGGAACTATTTTCCACAGAGTGATTAAAGATTTTATGATTCAGGGAGGAGATCCTCAGGGAACAGGAATGGGAGATCCCGGATATAAATTCGAAGATGAAAAAAATGACCTAAAACATACCGGGAAAGGAGTTTTGTCAATGGCCAATTCCGGCCCGAATACAAATGGTTCACAATTTTTCATTACTGAAGTTGCAACGCCTTGGCTAGACGGAAGACATACGATTTTTGGTGAAGTGGTAAAAGGCGAAGAAGTGATTGATGCCATTGCAAACGTTGAAAAAGGTGCACAGGATAAACCTAAAACAGATATCATTTTAGAAAAAGTAAGCGTTTTCAGTAAAGGAGACGAATACAAAAATTATGATCCTGCAAAAGTTTTCACAGAAGGTAAAGCCAAAATCCAGGAAAACAACAAAGCATATCTTGAAAAAGAAGCGGCTGAGAAAAAGAAAAAAGAAGAAGAATTTGCAGCAAATCAGGAAAAACTGGCAAACGAGATGAAAAAAGATATGCAGGTAACACCTTCAGGATTATATTACAAAATCACAAAAAGCAACCCTTCCGGTAAAAGCGCACAGCCAGGAAACATTGTTTCTGTACATTATGCCGGTAAATTGGTTGACGGAAGCGAGTTTGACAATTCATTCAAAAGAAACCAGCCGATTGAAATTCCTATCGGAGTTGGACAGGTTATCAGGGGCTGGGACGAAGGAATTCTTTTGCTGAAAGAAGGTGAAAGCGCAACTCTACTCATCCCTTCCGAATTGGGTTACGGAGAAAGAGGAGCAGGCGGTGTAATTCCTGCAAATGCATGGCTGGTTTTTGATGTAGAATTGGTGAAAGTTCAGGATAATACTTCCGCAAACTAAAATCAGAATAACAGCTAATACTAATAAAAATGCAGTCTAAAATTAGACTGCATTTTTTTATTAAAGTTTCCTTATTAATTTATTTTTTTGCTTTTACCTTCAATGTATGTTTTAAAAATTTCCCCGTCTTGTGATAATTCAAATTTTGTATTGATGTACCCTTTATCCAGTAACGAATAAGTCAGGCGAAATAGAGGAACATTGGGTATTTTATCGCTAATAAACACAATTGTTTTCTCAGTATAGCTTACAGTATATCGAATCGACTGCCCTTCGTTATCAAAATAAACAGCTTTGGACGGATGACCTGTTTGATCTGTATAAATAATCATTAAATCTTCATGGATAATCTCAGGCTTATCAGCAGATGCGGGATATTCCGAGTGGCTTTTCCTTATGATAATTTTCTTGTCAAGATCAAAGGTGAAAGAAAATATGCCTCCTCCTTTTCCGGGCTTACCTTCACCTTCACCCTGCCATTTTCCTAAAAGCCAGCTCCAATGATCCCATTGTACACTGCTTTGTTGTGAAAAACAAAATGAACTGACCATGCAAAAGATAAATAGAAATGTTTTCATAATTATTTTTTTTAGAACGTGATACTAATTTAGATAATATTTAGCAAAAAAAATGCAGCCTTTTGAGACTGCATTTCCTTATTTTTTAATAAATTTTTTATAGATTATTCCTAAAGGGGTTTCGAAAGAAATGATATAATAGCCGGCTTTCAAATTTCTTATATCAATCTGTTTATCGATAAAGTTTGGCTTTATCATTCTTCCAGACCTATCATAAATATTTACTTTTTTGATTTCTCCGTCACCTTTCAAAAATATAAAATCAGAAGCAGGATTTGGATAAATATCATACTCTTTCTTAGCAAAAAATTCAGTATCCAGCGTAATTTCATTACCAACCTGGATATCATCAAAATATGCAGAACCACTGTAATTATCACTTGTAAAGCCAATCTGCTCAATATCATAATCTGATGCAGGCTTACCGGAATAAACCAGCTGATTATTCATATAATATTTTATCCCTTCTGAATTTCCCTCTACCATGATATTGTACCATGTCTGAGGATTCCATTGATGAGAAGTATTTCCGAAGAAAACATTTCCGCCATTGTTATCCATCACCACAATAGTTCCGTTATATCTTAAACGCAGATAGAAAACGTAATATTCCGAAGAAGTATTAATTCCCTGAATTGCAAAATCAGAACCTTGCAACTGCGAAATATTGATATTTAAAGAAATTTTAAAATCATTTCTTAAAAGTGTTGAGTTCAAATCTTTAAAAGCTCCCAAAACCAAATTTGATTGGGTGGGATAAGCGCTTTCTTTTGAAATTTTCAATGAAAAAAAGCCATCTGTTGCCAATTCGTCAGATATGGTTTGCCCGGTAATATCATTATAAGTGAACCATCCCGCTTGTCCGTTAATATTTCCCGGAGAATATCCTTCTGAAGTTTCAAAAGAATATTTTTCCTGTCCTGATGACCACAAGACATAAAAAACAAAAACCAACAGACAGATTTTTTTCATTTGATGAAATTAAATAAAGTGATACCGAATTTTTTATTTCGAATAATTTTCAAAAAAAAGCGGTATACTTTCAATCCCTTTATAGAAATTGAACAATCCGTAATGTTCATTTGGTGAATGAATGGCATCTGAATCCAGCCCAAATCCCATTAAAACTGATTTTGCACCCAAAACTTTTTCAAACATCGCTGTAATCGGGATACTTCCTCCGCTTCTGTATGGGAGGACTTCTTTTCCGAAAGCGGTTTCCATTGCGTGTTTTGCAGCGAGAAACTCTTTTGTATCGCTTGGCAGAACGTATGGCATTCCTCCATGATGTGGGGTAACTTTTACTTTCACGTTTTGGGGTGCGATTTTTTCAAAATATTTTGTAAATTTTTCAGTAATCTCTTCAGGAGTCTGATAAGGAACCAGACGCATCGAAATTTTTGCAAATGCTTTTGAAGGAATTACGGTTTTTGCGCCTTCACCTGTATATCCGCCCCAAATTCCGTTGCAGTCTAAAGTCGGGCGAATTGATGTTCTTTCGAGCGTTGTGTATCCTTTCTCACCTTCCACTCCATTCAAGCCAATTGATTTTTTGAATTCTTCAGGATTGTCTTTAAGTTTGTTCATTTCAGCTCTTTCTTCATCCGAAACAGCTTCAACATTATCATAAAATCCGTCAATCGTAATATGCCCGTTTTCATCAATTAAATTTGCAATCATTCTGCTCAATACATGAATCGGATTGGGAACTGCACCTCCGTAAAGCCCGGAATGCAGATCTCGGTTCGGGCCTTCCACTTCTACTTCTACATAACTCAAACCACGTAAACCAGTAGTTACAGTGGGTTGTTCATTAGAATAAATATGGGTATCCGAAATCAGGATCGTGTCACAAGAAAGCTTTTCTTTATTTTCATTTACCCAGGCTGCAAGGCTTACAGAACCAATTTCTTCTTCACCTTCGATGATAAATTTTACATTGCAAGGAAGCGTATTGGTTTTCATCATCGCTTCAAAAGCCTTCAAGTGCATGAAAAACTGCCCTTTATCATCTGCTGAACCTCTCGCAAAAATCGCTCCGGCAGGATGAAGTTCAGTTTTCTCAATATAAGGTTCAAAAGGAGGCTTTTTCCATAAATCCAGCGGATCCGGCGGTTGTACATCATAATGCCCGTAAACCAAAACGGTCGGAAGATCTTGTCCTAAAATCTTTTCACCATAAACAATCGGGTAACCTTGCGTTTGACATACTTCAACATGCTCTGCCCCAGCTGTTGTAAGGTATTCTGCTACGACTTCAGCACATTTCAGGACATCATTTTTATAGGCAGAATCTGCACTTATGGACGGAATTCTTAAAATTTCAAATAATTCATCAACGAAACGCTGTTTGTTTTCGCTGATGTAATCGAGGGTTTGTTGCATTGTGTGAATTTAATTTTATAAAAATAAAAAAAATGTCCTGCAGATGCAAGACATTATCAATATGTTTGATTATGATTAGTGTTCAGTTTTTGCAGAATCAGCAGGTTTTGCGGCTGTGCTGTCAGTTTTCACTGCTTCATGTTTTTCAGCGGCTTCTTTATGACCAGCAGCATGCTCGCTGTGTCCCGGCACATCATCGGAATATCTTTCAGTACCTTCTTCAAGTTTCAAAGCCCCGTGATTTCCACCTTCCGGAAGTTTTTGACAGCTCAATGCCATTGCAGCTACTGACAATCCTAAAATCAATTTTTTCATTCCAAATTATTTATATGGCTCAAAAATAAGAAATCTTGAAGTTTGTGGCAAAATTTTTATACCGATTTTAAAATTATTTTTCCCTGAATGTCCCGAGTAAAAATCATATACATGTTTCCACCATCTTTCAGCTTATATTTTTTACGGATCTCGTCGGGCGTTAAAGGATAATTTTTCGAAATAATATTGTATTTCCCACCTTTTTCTACGGCTTTAGGATCAATGGATTCAATCGAAAGAATACGTCCCGGAAAGTTTTGATTTTTTTCTTCAGAAGTGTAAAAATGGGTATTCGGATGAAGTTTTCTTAGGTTGAATTTTTTTGAAATAAGATTGAAAGCACCGCTTTTCATAACGGAATTATTGGGAATATAAAGATATTTCTGAGGCTTGGAATATTGTGAAACTGCCAATGAAACTTCTTCAAAATAAAACTCAAAATCAGGTTCTGTAGTTTCGAGATTCACACATTTTATTTTAACATTATTTGCTTTATCCGAATGTATCCGAACCAGTAATTCTTTTACATCATTTTTTACTGCAACGATATGAATTTCAGCAACATTCTTCATTACAGAGATCAAATATGAAAGGTCAATCAGCGGTGAAAGTTTAATGAGAACCTGATCCGAAATTTTTAATATTTCTTCCTGAATTTCAAGCATATTTGGTGAGAGGTCTTCAAGGAGAAATACTTTATTTTTGTTTTCGTCCCTTCTCGCAGGATCGAGATAAATCAAATCAAAATGTTGTGAATTTTCAGACAGAAATTTCTCTAATTTTGAATTGATGAATGTTGCCTTTTTGTCTAATACGTTCCAGTTATGTTCAACAATTTCAAAAAGTCCGGCATTTTGTTCTACTAAGGTTATTTCATCAAAATTTCGTGAAACAAAAAAAGCATCAATCCCGAATCCGCAGGTAAGATCAGCCATTGATTTTCCGTTCTCCAAAGAACCTTTATAATTTCCCGTTGCTTCCGAACTTGCCTGCTCAAGATTGAGATTCGGAGGGAAAATGATGCCATCGCAAAGCAAAAACGGAAACTTTTTTTCTGCTACTTTTTTTCCTTTGATCTGCTGCACGATTTCCTGCATGGAAATTCCGGAAAAAGGTGATTTTTTCAATAATAAAGAATGCAAATCGGTTTTCAGATTTGCATGGATATAATTTTGAACTTCAGTTTCTAAAAGGATTTTGATGTGATTCAATTTATCTTTTATAAAAAATATAATCAGTAAACAAAGGTTCAATTCCTGATTTCTTCAGAAGCGAATTGATTTGTCCGCGATGATATGTGGAATGGTTAATGACATGAAATATCATTTCAAATACCGTATTTTCAAATTGATCGCCTTTTGAATTCTGGTATATCACTCTTTCTTCCAGATCAAAATTATTAAGGATTCTGATGCTGTTTTCAAAATTTCTCTCATTGATCATTTCCCAGTTTTCAACTTCATTTTTCTGCCAGACTCCGAAAGATTGCTCCTTCAAAACCCTCGAATTCCAGATTTGATGTGCATTTATGGTGTGATCGATCAACTGAATTGCTTTTTCATCTAATTGTGAAAGATTGTTCTTTAGCAAAACAATTATTTCCCTGTTATAATGAAAGGTATATTTCAGCAGATCAGTGATTTTGTCTTTCATTTTATTCAAACATTTCTGCCCAGCGAATAGGTTTTATCTGCGTTTCAGAATATAATTCCTGAACAGATTTTTTTATTTCGAGCTTTGGGTAAAGGTTTACACCGATTAATTTAATTTTCCCTTCTTCCACCCATTTTTGTTCGGAAACTGCGTGGTTATAAACTTCTTTCTGAATTTTCAGATTTTTTACATTTTCGAGATAACCTCCGGTTTCTTCTATTTCAAGGAAATATTTCCAAGATTTTTCTGCAATCTGCTGTGTAATGTCTTCTACAAAATAACTTCCGCTTGAAGCATCTTCAAACACATTGATAATGCTTTCGTAAGCCAGAACAATCTGCTGTTTAAACGAAATTTCTTCAGAAAGCTCCGTTGAATGGCTAAGCTTGTAATCGTTTGTAAAAACTGCATCAGCACCGCCAATCATTGCGGCCGATAATTCTAAAGTTGAGCGGATCAGGTTATTTTCCTCGTCATTTCCTGCTTTATTTCTGAAGGAAGTTTCGGCAAAAATATAAGGAATTTCATCAAGATCAAATTCTTTCGAAAGCTGGTTAAACACAAGTTTCAAAGCCCGGATTTTGGATATTTCAAAGAAATAATTACTGCCCACCGCAATACGGAAAATTAGTTTTTTAATGATATCTTTTCCAAAATATTCAACCAATTCTTTCGCCTTTGCAAGCGCAATCCCAAGCTGCTGCACAATTGAAGCTCCTGCATTCTGATGAAGTGCAACATCGATACAGATATTTCTTCTGAAATCTTTTGCCAAAAGCTCTTTCGCCAATTGTTCGTTGAGGATTCCTGCATTATCATCGAATACATCAATTAAAGAAAAATACTGGTCAGATTCCTCTGGGCTGATATGTTCCGCAAGCTTTATATTGTTGATAAAAATTGTTTTTTCTTCGAGGTTTTCTACATTTTCGTTTAATAGAAAAGCAAATACTTCTTCTTCCAGGCTTTCGTGGTATTCTGCAACCAAATGAGTACTTTCTTCAACTTTGGGAAGATTTTTCAAAGACTTTATCGCTTCGCTGTAATAAGGTTTTACAATGATTCCTTCCAGATTTTCTTTATTCAGGATACTGAAAATATCATCGGTTTTCAGCTGTTTCTTGACTAGATTTTCCCAATCTTCAAAAGTGGCGGACTGAAACATATTAGAGGTGTTTTGATTTTGTTATTAAGTTTTTATATTGCTGTCAATAAGCATTTTATAAAAATAAAACGCGGCAGTGCGCGTTTATTTCCTGATATTTGTACTGTCTACAACCAGAATGAAAATTTCTTCGTTTGGTTTTTTCATAAAGTAATTTTCTCTGGCAAATTTTTCTTTTTCTTTTTTGTCATTCATCAGTTTTTTATAGAAACTGTCATTCTTTTCGTACTCCGTTTTATAGTAATGAAGCTGATTTTCATATTTTCCCACTTCCTGATTTAACTCATTGATTACCAGGAAAGAAGTACTGTCAAAAAAGATCATCCAGATCAGAAAGGAAGTAATGGTGATGAAATATTTGTTCAGGATATATTTTCTGAAATATTTCCAGGTTTTGGAGGCCGGTTTAATATCCTTAATTAAATCCTGATCCATAATTTAATAGACTTTTTTAAGTGAATTATTAATCACAGTCGTTAAAAAATCAATGGCTACATTATTGTGTCTCATATTAGGAACAATAAGGTCGGCCTCATTCTTTGACGGCTCTATAAACTCCTGATGCATAGGCTTTAAGGTAGTCTGATAACGATGAAGGACTTCGCTCAGATCTCTTCCTCTTTCCTGTGTATCTCTGCGAATTCTGCGAATAAGCCTTTCATCAGAATCTGCATGTACAAAGACTTTCAAATCATATTCTTTCAAAAGCTCAGGATTGGTAAGCACCAAAATCCCTTCTACAATTAAAACATTTTTAGGCTCTACCAGAACATGATCTCCTGTTCTTGAATGCGTTACAAAGCTGTAAAGCGGCTGATCAATAGTTTCTCCTCTTTTCAATGCTTTTACATGTGACAAAAGCAGCTCAAAATCTATTGATTTCGGGTGATCATAATTCAGGCCTTCTCTTTCCGAAAGCGAAAGATGCTGATTGTCATGATAATAATTATCCTGAGAAAGTACATTCACACCTTCAGCATTCAGCTGCTGAAGAATTTTATTTACCACTGTGGTTTTGCCGCTTCCGGTACCACCTGCAATTCCTATTACGAGCATTCAATATATTTTTACAAAGATAGTACTTTAATGCATTTCCAAAAATTAAAATTACTGTACAGAAATGCTTTTAACCAGATTTAAAAATTAGAATTTACACATTGATTTTCAAAACATTAAAGCAATTGTATTCAAAATATTGTTTCTTTATATTTTCTTTTCTATCCCGAAAATATAATACACTACCGCCATTACTCTCGCTAAAAATTCTCTTGACTGATTGCGGTAATAGCTTTCATTTTTTGAAACATCCTGAGCATCAAAGCCAAGTGCATTCATATTATTATTTCTTGCATAAAATAATGCCCGAAGGTTATGAAATCCCTGAGAAACAATGATTACATGATCCTGTTTATAGATATTTTTACAGTTGCTGATTGAGATTTGTGTTTTAAATCCTTTAGGATCTTCTGTGATAATTTCTTCGGGAACACCTTCCTGATATACCAGATATTGCTTCATTGCAGCAGGCTCGTTGTAGCCTTCGCTTTTTTCTCCGCTGACAATAATTTTTTTGATTTTCCCATGATGGTACAACAACGCGGTTGCATCCATCCTTGCAACAAAATAAGGGTTTGCAATGCCGGAACGCATTTTTGGAGACGTTCCTAAAACCAATGCTGTTTCCCTTGGTGGAATTTTAGAAATCTTGGTATATGTCCGTCCGTTTGTTAAGGCAAAAACCCAAATATTGGCAAGAAACATGAGTAATACGCTGATTTCTACCAACGCAAAAAAGGTTTTGAATATGTTGAGAAGTACTTTCAAGACAGGTCAAAATCAACTTTTATTTTTTTACTCAAAACTACGGACATACATGCTAAAATATGGCCTTTTTCTTCTTCTTTTTCAGTAAGATATTCATTTTCAAGAAGTTCAACTTCGCCTTCTATCAACTTACATTCGCAGCTTCCGCAAATCCCTGATTTGCAGGAATATGGCACAGGAAACCTCTGAATCAGTAAGCTTTGCAATAATCTTGTTTTATTTTCTGATATAGTTGTAGTATAATTTTGATTAAATATTTTAAAATCAACGTCAATATTTTCCACTAAAGGAAATTCTTTTTCCTGAGGATAAATATCTTCATTAAATTCTTCAAACAACTCAAAATGGATATTCTTTTTCAGAATGCCATTTTCAAAACAAGCATTTGCCAAGGTACGAATCATTTCGCCTTTTCCGCAAATTAAAACTTCGTCCACCGAATCCCAAATTGTTGATTCTTCATCGGTATCGTCCAAATGCAGGATCTGGTTGATAATCAGTTCCAATTTATGTTCATCCAATCTCCCGAAAAGCAGATGGTTTTCTGTTTTTTCTTGCGAAAGAATATAAAATATCTGCAGTCTTTCCCCGTATTTTTCAACCAATTCATGAAGTTCTCTTTGAAAAGCAATTTCTTCTGAATTTTTGTTTCCGTAAAATAAGAAAAGTCTCGTTCTGGGTTCATTATGCAGAATATTTTTAAAATGGCTCAGGATCGGCGTAATTCCTATTCCTGCTGCAAAACCAAGAATTGTACGAAATTCATGAGGTTTGGAAACCAATGTAAATCTGCCTTTCGGAGCTCCAAGTTCAATAAAATCACCAACTTTTTTTTCTATAACCGCCTGAACTGAACTTAGAGAAGAGTTTACCTTAATTCCTAACTCCAGTTTTTTTTCAAAAGGCGCAGAAGTTATGGAATAATCATTTACGAAAGCTTCTCCGTTGCGCTCATATTTTAGAGGAACATATTGTCCGGCTTCAAAAGTAAAAATATCTTTTAAATTCTCCGGAATCTCAAGCTCCAGTGAATAGATGTTTTTGGTGAGTTGTTCTTTTTTCGTTAATTTTAGCGGGTAAAAATTCACCTTCTTAGCCGTAGTGATGTGTTTTTCCATATCAATATTCAAAAATATAAAAAATAATTTATGAAGAAGTTTATCCTGCCATTAGTATTCTCTATCGTACTGGCTGCCTGTAAAAAACAAACACCAAATATAGAATCTGATGCAAAAGAAGATTCAGTTTCTGTTCTGCAAAAGGATTCTCTTTCTCATAAACCTTCCGAATTTACTTCTATTAAAGAGGTTACACCTGCTCAGGCTTCTGAATTTTTAAAATCGGAAAATAAAGATACTTTATACGTTACCAATTTTTTTGCCACATGGTGCGGGCCTTGCGTGAGGGAAATTCCTCATTTTAAAGAAAATATGGAAACGCTGAAAAATCAACCTGTAAAATTCACTTTTGTAAGTCTTGACAGTAAAGAAGTATGGACGACGGACGTTCCCGAATTTGTTGATGAACACGGGATTAGAAGCAATACGATTCTATTGGATGGTACACTTTTAAATAATGATTTTTTCACCTCCAATTTCAAAACATGGAAAGGAGAAACCATTCCGTTTACATTGATCCGGAAAGGTGATAAAACTGAAGAAATCAATGGTTCTATAAGCAAAGAAGAGCTGGATGCAAAACTGAATTCATTCAATTAATTCAGAAAAATCGATGAGCAAAAATTTCAAAATACTGGTATTAATACTGATTATTCTGTTTTTTTTCTCAGCATTCTGGAATCTTAATACCGGATTTTTAGATCTCAATTTTTCAGATTTTTTTGCTTCAGAAACTCAAAATTCTCAAGTTGCCCAATTAAGGATTAACAGATCTTTTGCCATGCTTTTAGCAGGAATTGCGATTCCGACATCGGGGTTTCTTTTGCAGGAATATTTTCAGAATCCTTTGGCCGGACCTTCGGTTTTAGGAATTACATCTACAGCGAGCCTTGCTGTTGCTTTTTATATTTTTTTTTCACAGGATTTTATCTTTCCGGAATTTCTGCAGAACAGTTTTCTAAGTTTTTCGGCAATTGCAGGAAGCATTGTATTGATGTTTTTTTTAATCGGCTTTTCAAAACGTTTTCAGGATAAATCTTTCCTGATTATTTTCGGGTTCCTGATATCGGCTTTAGCAGGAGCAATTGTTTCAATTTTACAATTATATGCTGACAATCAAAGCCTTAAAAATTATATTTTATGGAGTTTTGGCGCTAATAATATGGTAAGTTCAGGACAATTATTTACCTTAAGTATTTTTGTTCTTGCAGGCATATTCATGAGTTTCAAAACCATTAAACCATTGATAGGAAATGCTTTAGGAACTGCTTATGCACAAAGCTTAGGCGTAAATCTGAATGTTTTGAAATACCTGATTATCATTTCCTCATCGCTTCTTTCAGCTTCTGTAACGGCTTTTTTAGGTCCGATACTTTTTATCGGAATTGTCGTTCCGCATTTCTGCAGGATGATTTATAATCCTGCAAAACTTTGGCAGCAATGGATTCTGAATATGCTTTTAGGAATTATAATCATGGAAATATTTTCAACAATTTCGGAATTGTCTCAACTTCCCCTGAACGTGATTACATCCCTTTTCGGAATTCCTGTGATACTTACAATGATGATGAAACGAAAAGCCTTTTAAATGTTTTTAGAAATTAAAAATACTAATATTGGCTACCATCAGCCACTAATTTCAGAAGTAAACACCTCTCTGGAATTGGGTGATGTATGCCTTTTAATCGGTAACAACGGCGTTGGGAAAACAACTCTCATCAAAAGTATTCTTCATCAAGTTCCAACATTAAAAGGCGAAATTATATTAAAAGGAAAAAATATTCAGAACCTTTCTGTTAAAGAAATTGCTGAACAGATTGCCATTGTATTTTCAAAATCGCCAATTCCAAACAATTATACTACAACCGATTTGATTTCTTTGGGAAAATACATACACTATCCCTATTATTTTGAATTAGACAACGAGGATAAAGAAGAAGTTCAGCAGATTATCAAGGAACTGAATTTATCCCAATATGCTGATCTTCCTTTACAAAAACTGTCTGACGGAAATCTTCAAAAAACTTTTATCGGGCGAGCTCTTGCACAGAATTCTCCATTCATTATTCTTGATGAGCCAACCACACATTTGGATGAATTCAACAAAATAAATATCCTGTCTTTTTTGCGCAAAATTGCAAAGGAAAAAAACAAACTCATTCTGTTTTCTTCTCATGACTGGCGTCTTGCAAAAGAATTTTCGGATAAAATTTGGTTTGTAAAAGATCAGCAGTTGTTTTCCGGTACTGCTGAAGACCTTCTCCTTCAGCATTCTGAGCTTACAAGAGCCAATATTTTCCATTTCAATCCAAATTTTATCGCTCCTCAAATTACTGCTCCCGATCTTGAAAAAGAAATGCTTTACTCATTTTTACAGAAAAATTTTGACCAAAACATGACAAATATCAGTTTTGAATATAAAAGCGGGAATTGGGAGATGAAAAAAAATTCAAAAATCATGTTTTTTAAAAATTTTTCCGAAATTCTTCATTTAATTCAGAACAACGATTAACAGAGCGTTTGCCAAAAGTGTTTAAATACTATGCATGCATAATATTATGCTTTTCATATTATTTAAAGCATTGATTTACAAATGATTAATAATTTTAATATGCCTTAACTATTATGCATGCATAATAATTATTATATTTGGATTATTCGCAAAAGAATATGAATCATGGTAAACAATAACAAGGAAAAAACAGAGAACATTGACCTTATTCTAAAACAAACCTGGATCTCCGTACAAAAAATGTACTCAGAAATGGCTCAGGAATATGATTCTACTGCAGTTCAAGCACTTACGCTTTTAAAAATTGATCCTAAAGAAGGAACAAGAAGTACCAATTTAGGGCCGAAAATGGCCATTGAACCCATCTCTCTAACCCGTATTATCAAACTTTTGGAAGATAACGGATACATCTACAAAGAAAAGACGACACAGGATAAAAGAGAAGTAATTATCAAACTTACCGATAAAGGATTGAATTACAGGAATATATCAAAGGAAATTGTTGTTAATTTCAATAAGAAAGTAACCGACCGTATTCCATTGGAAAAGCTGGAAATTTTCAAAGATGTCATGTGCGAAATCATGAAAATATCTAATGAAATTTACAATAAAAAAATAAATCAGAAATAAAAATCAAAGTTACAGCTACCCCTAAAACATATAAATATATTACAATGAAAAGACGAATCAAACACGTTACAGTTCTTGGTTCAGGAATTATGGGAAGCGGTATTGCAGCACACTTTGCCAACATTGGCGTAGAAGTTTCGCTGCTTGATATCGTGCCTTTTGAATTATCTGAAGCTGAACAGAAAAAAGGTTTGACCAAAGATGACAAAGCGGTAAGAAACAGAATCGCTTCCGAAAACTTTGAAAAACTGAAAAAAGCAAGCCCTGCTCTACTCTATTCTCCAAAATTCGCAGATAGAATAAAAGTTGGAAATTTTGATGATGATTTATCAAAAATAAAAAATACGGACTGGATTATTGAAGTTGTAGTGGAAAGGCTGGACATCAAAAAATCGGTTTACGAAAAAATCGAACAGTTCAGAAAACCGGGAACTTTGGTTTCATCCAACACTTCGGGTATTCCAATTAATATGTTGGTAAAAGGAAGAAGCGACGATTTCAAACATTATTTTGCAGGAACTCACTTTTTTAATCCTGTGAGATATCTTCCTCTTTTAGAGATTATTCCTACCAACGATACCAATCCGGAAGTCATTGATTTCTACATGAACTATGGAGCAAAATTCTTAGGAAAAACAACCGTTTTAGCAAAAGATACTCCTGCTTTTATCGCCAACAGAATCGGAGTATTTTCAATGATGGATTTGCTTCACAATGTTCAGAAACTAGGATTAACCGTTTCTGAGGTAGATAAATTGACAGGTCCTGTTATTGGACGTCCAAAATCAGCTACATTCAGAACAGCGGATGTTGTCGGTTTGGATACTTTGGTGATGGTCGCAAACGGTGTTCGTCAAAGCGGTGCTGAAGCGAATGATTTCAACAATGTTTTTGCCCTTCCAGATTACATCCAGAAAATGGTTGATAATAAATGGTTAGGTTCCAAAACAGAGCAAGGTTTCTATAAAAAAGTGAAAAATGCAGAAGGAAAATCTGAAATTCACGGATTAAATCTTGATACTTTAGAATATGAACTTCAAGGAAAATCTTCTTTCCCGACCTTAGAATTAACTAAAAATATTGATAAACCAATTGACAGATTTAAAGTCTTAATTGGCGGAAAAGATAAAGCCGGAGAACTTTACAGAAAATCTTTAGGAGCATTATTCGCTTACGTTTCACATAAAGTTCCTGAAATTTCTGATGAAGTTTACAAAATCGACGATGCAATGAGAGCTGGTTTCGGTTGGGAAAATGGGCCATTTGAAATCTGGGATGCCGTTGGTATTCAAAAAGGTATTGAACTAGCTAAAGATGCAGGTTACGAAGTTTCAGACTGGGTTAAAAACGTAGAAACTTTCTATAAAGTAAATGATGAAGGACAAAGCATTTATGTTGATAAAAATTCAGGAGAATACAATAAAATTCCGGGACAGGATGCTTTCATTATTTTAGATAATATCAGAAAAAATAAAACGCTTTGGAGTAATTCAGGAGCTTCGATTGAAGATTTGGGCGACGGAATTATCAATTTTGAAATCCGTTCTAAAATGAACTCTCTTGGAGGCGAAGTTTTAGATGGATTGAACAGAGCGATTGATTTAGCTGAAAAAGAATATGATGGATTAGTTATCGGAAATCAAGGAACAAATTTCTCTGTCGGAGCTAATTTAGCAATGATTTTAATGATGGCTATCGAGCAGGATTGGGACGATTTAAACATGGCAATCGCTTATTTCCAAAAATCAATGATGAGAGTTCGTTACTCTTCAATTCCTGTCGTTGTTGCTCCTCACGGAATGACGCTTGGTGGTGGTTGCGAAATGACAATGCACGCCGACAGAGTTGTCGCAGCAGCAGAAACTTACATCGGATTGGTTGAAACCGGAGTCGGTGTAATTCCAGGCGGTGGTGGCACGAAAGAATTGACCTTGAGAACTTCAAGAGAATTCCACAGTGATGATGTGAAAAACAACAGACTTCGTGAAGCTTTCATGAATATCGCAATGGGTAAAGTAGCCACTTCTGCTTACGAAGCCTACGACATGGGGATCCTTGAAAAAGGAAAAGATATCGTTTCTGTAAGCAAAAACAGACAGATTGCCGAAGCTAAAAAAGTGGCAAAATTATTAGCTGAACAAGGTTATACTCAACCAATCGAACAGAAAGTAAAAGTTTTGGGTAAAGATGCATTGGGAATGTTCTATGTAGGAACTGACCAAATGTTAACCGGAAATTATATTTCTGAGCACGACAAGAAAATTGCAGATAAGTTAGCGAATGTAATGGTGGGAGGAAATCTTTCTGAGCCTACAGTTGTTACCGAACAATACTTATTGAATCTCGAAAGAGAAACGTTCCTTCAGCTTTGTGGTGAGAGAAAGACTTTGGAGAGAATTCAGTATATGTTACAGAATGGGAAACCGTTGAGGAATTAATAGGGAGCTCCGTAGGAGCGAACTGTTAATAGCAGAATAATTTTAGAAAACATCGAGCCTCGTAGAGGCGACCTGTTAATTTTTATGGCAAATACATACACACAAATTTATATTCAAATTGTTTTCGCTGTCAAAGGAAGGCAAAATCTGATTTCAAAAGAAAACAGAGAGGAATTACATAAGTTTATCACAGGTATTGTTTCCAATAGAAATCAAAAATTATTCGCCGTTTTTGCAATGCCGGATCATGTTCACATTCTAGTAAGTATGAGTCCAACAGTTTCAATTTCAGATTTAGTAAGAGATATTAAAGCTGGTTCATCAAAATTTATTAATGAAAAAAGATGGACAAACGGAAAATTCAATTGGCAGGAAGGATACGGAGCATTTTCCTATTCTAAAAGCAGTGTAGATTCTGTAGTAAAATATATTTTAAACCAAGAAGAACATCATAAAAAGAAAATATTCAGAGAAGAATATTTAGATTTTATGGAAAAATTTGAAATTGAATATGATTCAAAATATTTATTTGAATGGATTGAAGATTAACAGGTCGCTCCTACGGAGCTCCGCAAATATTGCAAAACAAAAAAGCTATGAACAGTTTACCTCTACGAGGCAAAAACTCTCAAAACAATTTAATTAAACAAAAAATATGAAATCGTCCTTCATGAGTTTTTAGACAAATAATAATCATGATTAGACGATTCCATATGACCTTATAAAAAATAAAGTCTACATATGAAAACAGCATATATAGTAAAGGGGTTCAGAACTGCCGTTGGAAAAGCTCCAAAAGGGAGTTTAAGATTTACAAGACCCGATGTAATGGCGGCAACCGTGATTGAAAAATTAATGGCTGAACTTCCGCAATTAGACAAAAACAGAATCGATGATCTTATCGTAGGAAACGCAATGCCGGAAGCAGAACAAGGCTTAAATGTTGCTCGTTTGATTTCCCTGATGGGTTTAAATACAGACAAAGTTCCCGGAGTTACGGTAAACAGATACTGTGCATCAGGAAGTGAGGCGATTGCGATTGCTTCTGCAAAAATTCAGGCTGGAATGGCTGATTGTATCATTGCGGGTGGTACAGAATCAATGTCTTACATTCCGATGTGAGGTTACAAACCGGTTCCTGAAACGGATATTGCTAAGACCAACCCTGATTATTATTGGGGAATGGGCTACACCGCAGAAGAAGTTGCAAAACAGTACAACATCACAAGAGAAGAACAGGATCAGTTTGCTTTTGAATCTCATATGAAAGCTTTGAAAGCGAATCAGGAAGGTAGATTTGCCAATCAGATTGTTCCAATTCCGGTTGAATATAATTTTCTGGATGAAAACCAAAAAATACAGACTAAGAAATTTGACTTTTCAGTGGATGAAGGTCCGAGAGCAGATACTTCTTTACAAGGTTTGGCTAAATTAAGACCAGTTTTCGCCAACGGAGGAAGCGTAACAGCCGGAAACTCTTCTCAAATGAGTGACGGAGCGGCTTTTGTTATGGTAATGAGTGAAGAAATGGTAAAAGAATTGGGATTACAGCCTGAAGCAAGATTAGTGGCTTATGCAGCAGCAGGATTGGAGCCAAGAATCATGGGAATGGGACCAATTTATGCTATTCCAAAAGCTTTGAAACAAGCTGGTTTAGAATTAAAAGACATTGAATTAATTGAATTAAATGAAGCATTCGCATCACAATCTGTTGCCATAAAAAAAGAATTAGGTTTAAATCCTGATATTCTAAATGTTAACGGAGGTGCAATTGCTTTAGGCCATCCACTTGGATGTACTGGAACAAAATTAACCGTTCAACTTCTTGACGAAATGAGAAAACGCGGAAACAAATACGGAATGGTTTCTATGTGTGTTGGAACGGGACAAGGCGCGGCTTCAATCTTCGAATTATTATAACTAAAAAAAATACAAAATATAATGACTACAATTAATAAAACACTGAAAGGAGGTGAATTTTTAATAAGAGAAATTCCTGCTGATGAAATTTTTTCTTTAGAAGAATTATCAGAAGAACAAAGAATGCTTCGTGATTCTGCGAAAGAATTTATCGACAGAGAAGTAATTCCGCAACATGATCGTTTTGAGAAAAAAGATTATGCTTTAACGGAAGAAAAAATGCGTCAGTTGGGCGAAATGGGACTTTTAGGGATCACAGTTCCAGAAGAATACGGAGGTCT
>DAMDNI010000012.1:21548-25459 GCA_032083825.1 Bergeyella sp.
ACGGCTCATTAGCAACAGCTTACGGAGCTCACACAGGAATTGGAACGTTGCCTACTCTACTTTACGGAAGTGAAGAATTGAAAAAGAAATATCTTCCGAACTTAGCAACAGGAACAAAATTCGGGGCGTATTGTTTGACTGAGCCAGATGCAGGTTCTGATGCCAACTCAGGAAAAACAAGAGCAAGATTGTCTGAAGATGGAAAACATTATATCATCAACGGACAAAAAATGTGGATTTCTAATGCAGGTTTTGCAGATACGTTCACTTTGTTTGCTAAAATTGATGATGATAAAAATATCACAGGTTTTGTAATCAATCGTTCTGAATTGGAGAATCCTGAAAGCTTAACTTTCGGTGAAGAAGAACATAAATTAGGAATTCGTTCGTCTTCTACTCGTCAGGTTTTCTTCAATGATATGAAAGTTCCTGTTGAGAATATGTTGGGAGAAAGAAATAATGGTTTCAAAATCGCTTTGAATGCTTTAAATGTTGGTAGAATTAAATTAGCTGCTGCAAACCTTGACGGACAAAGAAGAATTTTAAACCACTCTATTCAATATTCAAACGAAAGAAAACAGTTTGGTGTTTCAATTTCAACTTTCGGAGCGATCAGAAAGAAAATTGCTGAAATGTCAACAGGAGTTTTTGTAAGTGAAGCAGGTTCTTATCGTTTGGCAAAAAATGTTGAGGACAAAATTGCAGAATTGGTTGCAGGAGGAATGGATCATCAACAGGCTGAATTAAAAGGTGTTGAAGAATTTGCGGTGGAAGCTTCAATTTTAAAAGTTTTCGTTTCAGATTTAACGCAAGTTACAGCAGATGAAGGTATCCAAATCTATGGTGGAATGGGATTCTCAGAAGACACGCCAATGGAATCTGCTTGGAGAGATGCAAGAATTGGTAGAATCTACGAAGGAACCAACGAAATCAACAGACTTTTAGCCGTTGGAATGTTGATTAAAAGAGCAATGAAAGGAGAATTAGATTTACTTTCTCCTGCGATGGCAATTTCTAAAGAATTGATGGGAATTCCGTCATTTGAAGTTCCTGATTATTCTGCATTTATGAGTGAAGAAAAAGCAATAATAGCAAATCTTAAGAAAGTTTTCTTAATGGTTTCAGGTGCTGCTCTTCAAAAATATATGATGGATATTGAGAAACAGCAACATTTATTATTGAATGCTTCTGAAATTCTTAACCAAATTTACATGGCTGAATCTGCAATTTTAAGAGCTGAAAAACATTTCTCTCCTGATTCTGTGGAAGCTGCAATGGCTCAGTTAAACCTTTACAAAGCCGTTGAAAAAATCATTACATCAGCAAAAGAAGGAATTGTTTCTTTCGCTGAAGGTGATGAACAGAGAATGATGCTTTCCGGGTTAAGAAGATTTACGAAATATGCAAACCATCCAAATGTAGTTGCTTTGACTGAAAAAGTGGCAGCATATTTTATTGAGAAAGGGAGCTATTAATTATTTACCTATTTATAAAGAGTTTCGGCACCTGCGGTGCCGAAACTCTTTTATGTATTTACTATTTTTCAAATGTTTTGACAGAATCTTTGAGCAAATTATTTAAAGTTTTCATTTCATCATCGCTCAAATCTCTCCATTTTCCGACTGGTATGTCAAGTTTGATATTCATGATGCGGATTCTTTTAAGCTTCTTTACTTCGTATCCAAGATACTCACACATTCTGCGGATTTGGCGGTTTAAGCCCTGAGTAAGAACAATACGGAAATTCATATCATCAATTTTGTCGACCTTACATTTTCTGGTGACAGTATCCAAGATCGGAACGCCGTTTCTCATTTTATCAAGAAATTTTGGGGTAATCGGTTTGTCTACTCGAACTATATATTCTTTTTCATGATTATTCCTGGCTCTGAGAATTTTGTTGACAATATCGCCGTCAGAAGTCAGGAGAATAAGACCTTCACTAGGTTTATCAAGTCTTCCGATCGGGAAAATCCTTTTTGGATGATTAATATAGTCTACAATATTGTTTTTTTCTCTTTTGGTATCTGTTGTACAAACAATTCCGACAGGTTTGTTAAAAGCAATATATACCTGCTCTTCTTCTGTCCTTCTAATCGATTTCCCGTCTACACAAATCTCATCTTCATCAGAAACTCTGGTTCCCATTTCCGGCTTTTTCCCATTAATAGTAATTCTTCCTTCCTCAAGAAGTTTATCGGCAGCTCTTCGTGAGCAATAGCCTGTTTCTGAAAGATATTTATTAATACGTGTCTTTTCCAAAATCAATGAATATTTTTATGTAAAGATTTGCAAATCTAAAGATTCATGAATAATAAATTATTGAAGCTATTCTTCACGAAAGCTGAATTCATGTGACAAAAATTTATCCGAAGCATTTTCTATAGTGTAATCACCGATTTTCGTTCTTCTTAACTGGGTAAGATAAGCTCCGACCCCAAGTTCTTTTCCAATGTCATGAGCAAGACTCCGAATATAGGTACCTTTTGAACATCCAACTACAAAATTAACAAACGGTAGATTTATCTTAATATCTTTAATGTAAAAAATTGTCGTTTTACGGGACTTCATTTCTATTTCTTCGCCAGCTCTGGCAAGATTATATGCGCGTTTGCCATCAATTTTAATTGCTGAAAAAACAGGTGGCTTCTGCTCTATTTCTCCCAAAAATTTTTCCAAAGCCTCGTGGATATTTTCATCTGAAATTTGAGAAAAATCCTGATGCAGGATTTCAGGTTTTTCGGTATCATAGCTTTCTGTCTGCACCCCGATTTTTATTTCAGTGAAATATTCTTTCGGTGCATCCTGAATTTCAGGAATTTTTTTGGTAAATTTTCCTGTGCACACGATGAGCAATCCTGTTGCTTTAGGATCAAGGGTTCCCGCATGTCCGATTTTAAATTTTTTCGGCAACTCGCTGAATTCTCTTTTCAGTTTGTATTTAATCTTATTTACAGCCTGGAAAGAGGTCCAGTCCAAAGGTTTGTCTACCAAGAAAATCTGACCGGATTGTATTTCTTCGAAAGTCATTATTGATTTTCTATAAATATTATTCGAACCAATAAAAATAGACAAGCAATCCTATTCCTACAATAATCCTGTACCATCCCCAAGGCTTAAAACCATATTTATTAAGCAATCCTATGAAAGATTTAATTGCAATTAAGGCAACGATGAAAGCGACTATGTTTCCTACAACAAAAGCTGTAATATTTTCTGAGGAAGAAAGAATCATTTCGTATCCTTTCATCGGATTTGCCGTTTCTTTTCCCCAGGTTTTTACAAATATTGAATATACAGTCACTGCAAGCATTGTAGGAACAGCAAGGAAAAATGAGAATTCTGCAGCCGCTTTTCTTGTTAATCCCTGTGTCATTCCTCCTATAATAGAGGCTGCACTTCTGCTAGTTCCCGGCATCATCGCAAGACATTGCCAGAATCCGATGGTAATCGCTTTTTTGAAAGTAATCTCTTTTTCATCATCAATTTTCGGATTCTTAAACCAGGAATCTGCAAAAAGTAAAACAATTCCTCCTACAACCAAAACTGAAGATATTGCAATCTGATTTCCTAAAAGAGCTTCAATCTTATCATCAAACAAATACCCCAAAGCCAAGGCAGGTATGACAGCAAAGGCAAGTTTATAGTAAAATTTTAGATTTTGAAAATCAAAGAATTTTTTCCAATATGCTACCACAACTGATAATATCGCCCCAAATTGTATGGAAACCTGAAACATTTTTAAAAATTCTGTTTCTTCCATTCCCATAAGGCTTGCAGCAAATCCCATATGTGCTGTCGAAGAAATTGGTAAATATTCTGTAAGCCCTTCTATAATGGCAATGATAATTGTTTTGATTAAATCCATTCGTAATGTTTAAAAAAAACTTTGTCAAAGAAACTCTGACAAA
>DAMDNI010000013.1:0-5596 GCA_032083825.1 Bergeyella sp.
AACGAGGCCGGAATCCTGCTTGACCTTGAAGAAACTCCGAAAGAAGAAACTTCATTTGAGCCGGAATCCGTTTCAGAAAATGATCTGAGGAATCTTTCTACGGAAGAATTGCAAAACCTTCTGGAAGAAGCCGTAAAAGATGAAGACTTTGATTACGCCCTTGAAATTCAGGAGGAAATCAAAAGAAGGAAAAAGAAGATCGACTAAAATTAACAAACTATATGAACTTAAAATTACGTTTAACCCTCCTCAGCTTCCTGCAGTTTTTTGTCTGGGGTGCATGGCTCACCACTTTGGGAACCTATGGTTTTGCATATAAACAATGGAGTGGGGCAGAATTTGGTGCTGTTTTTTCTACCTTGGGAATCGCTTCCATATTTATGCCGGCTTTAATGGGAATTGTTGCTGACAAATGGATCAATGCAGAAAAATTGTACGGAATGCTGCATATTTTGTATGGGATTACCCTTTTCCTTTTGGCCAAAACCAATGATCCGACTACATTTTTCTGGATTTTATTGATCGGGATGTGTTTTTACATGCCTACCTTATCTTTATCAAATTCAATTTCCTACAAATTACTGAAAGACAGCCATTATGATGTTGTTAAGGTTTTTCCGCCGATCAGAGTTTGGGGAACTGTAGGTTTCATTGCGGCAATGTGGGTAACCAATATTTTCAGTGATGAGCAGTCTTTTTCTGAATTTGGTAAAAATGTAGGAACTCATATCGCAGATATATTCGGAAATTCTCTCAATGCAAACCAATTTTATTTTGCAGGGATGGTAGCTGTATTTTTAGGAATATTTGCATTTTTCCTTCCGAAATGTCCACCTCCAAGATTGATCAGTAAAGATGCAACTTTGTCTCAGAAATTAGGATTGGATGCTTTCAAGCTTTTTGGAGATAAAAAAATGGCATTATTTTTCTTTTTTTCTATGTTTCTGGGAGCCGCTTTACAGCTTACCAATATGTATGGTGATACTTTCCTGAAAGACTTTGGAAACGTAGCCGAATTTAAGGATTCTGCAGTTGTACAATATTCAACGATGATCATTTCGATTTCGCAGATCTCGGAAACTCTTTTCATTCTTGCAATTCCGTTTTTCTTACACAAGTTCGGGATCAAAAAAGTAATGCTGATCAGTATGTTAGCATGGGTATTACGTTTCGGATTTTTCTCTTTCGGAGCTCCCGAAGGCTTTGGTCTTGTACTGATTATCCTTTCCAATATCATTTACGGAATGGCTTTCGATTTCTTCAATATTTCCGGATCTTTATTTGTGGAAACAACCACTGACAGCAAAATTCGCTCTTCTGCACAAGGCGTTTTCATGATGATGACCAACGGTTTCGGAGCAATTTTGGGAAGCTCTGTAAGCGGATGGCTGATTTCGTCTTTCTTCACAGATGAATCAGGAAGTAAAATGTGGCACGAAATCTGGCTTTATTTCTCCGGATATGCTTTAATCATTGCTGTGCTTTTTGCTGTTTTGTTTAAGCATAAACACAATCCGCAGGAAGTTGCAAATGTTTCGCATTAATAAAAATTGAATTTTCTATAAATTTTTACATCTGAAAATCAAATACTTAAATTACACTTTCAAAAAAAGTGTAATTTTTTTTATGGTTTCAGGCAACCATTTTACATTTTTGAGGTCTTACAGTTAGAAGCACATAATGCAAAAGGATTTTAAACATATATTTTCACAGGCGGTCGCAAAAGACAGGCTTGCACAGAAAACAATTTACCAGATGTTTTCGGGGAAAATGCTGGGCATTGCAAAATCGTATGTGAATAATATCCATGATGCTGAAGATGTACTTCTGGAAGCCTTTATGAAAGCTTTTACAAAAATCGGTGAATGCCGTGATGAAAAATCCTTCCCATTCTGGCTTCGAAAAATTGTGGTGAATGACTCCATTAATTTTATAAGGAAAAATAAGAATATCCTGTATTCTGATGCTGAAGATCTCGAAAATCTGGAAGGCAGCATTCTTGATGAAAATTCTGATTTTTTACCTGATTTTAATGTTGAAGATGTGCTTGCACAAATGCCTTTGGGATATAAGCTGGTTTTCAATCTTCATGTTTTTGAAGATAAAAAACACCAGGAAATTGCCAACATCCTGAATATCTCAGAAGGAACCAGCAAAAGCCAGCTGAACAAAGCGAAAAAATGGCTTACAGAATTTTTTAATCAGAAAGAAAATGAAAAATTCATTAAAAAATAAATTTCAGTCCGAATACGAAAATCTTTCCGAAAGACCTTCCCAAGACCTTTGGGAAAGATTGGAAAATAAATTAGAAAACATTTCGGAAGAAAAAAAAGGAAAAAACATTGTAAAATTCAGTTTCTGGAAAGTTGCAGCGATTGTTCTTTTATTGATTTCTATGGGATTATTAATCAATCAGTTTACTCATTCTGAACAGAAACTGCATGAAAATGTTGTTGTTAAAAACAATGAAAATTCTAAAAAAATCGAAAAAACAATCAATAATCCAATTAAAAAAAGTTCTGAAAATCAAGAATATGCATCTTCAGAAAATAATATAATTAAAAAAACAAGGCATTCTGAAATGAATTTCACAAAACAACAAAAGCATGAAGGAAAAGAAATTGCTTCTGTACAAATTCCGGAAAAATTTGAAGATTCTCCTGTTATTAAAGAAGCTTTAGCAAAAGAAGAAAATATTTCGCCCCTAAAAAAAGAAAAAATAAAATATATAACCGCCGAAGATCTTTTGTTTGAAAGAGAAGCCGGAAAATCTTTGAAAGAACAAAATAATGACCACAAAAGACTGGGAGATTTAGGTGTAAAATTAGAAAGACCTAAAACAGTCAAAGTTCTCGGAGTTACCATTTATTCCGATGAAAATGAATAAAAAGTCGACTTGCAATATCATACACTGTAAAACCTTAAAAATCAAATTATGAGACCAAAACTATTCTTACCCATAACTTTATTAATATGCAGCCTGACATTTGCACAGGAAAACCAAAACCTTCAGGGTTATAAAGCAAGAATCGACAGTATTGTGACTTCGGAAAAAATAAAGATGAGCAATGAAATGGATATTGTGGACAGGAATTTCGGAAAAGGTAAAATTTCAAATGACGAAAAAATAGCCAAAAAGAAAGAAATTGCTGATAAATATGAAAAGATCATCAATGAGAAAGTAGATCAGGAAAGCACAAATCTGCAGAATATTACCAAGGAAATAGCCGTGAATTCCGTATTCAAAAGAGAAAAAGATACAGCAAAAAAAGGAAGTGAGCTTGTTGTCTTCTCTAATCATAACGCATTTATTACCTACAAAACAAAGAAAAACCAAAATCCGAAGAACTATCTTCAGAGAAAAGACTTGGTAGTCAGCTATGGTTTTCTCAATCTTACGGAAGATGCAGCAAGCTTCAACCCATTTGAAGAATCCTCAAAAATGCGTATTGGAAATTCTCACAGCTTCGAAATCCAGGCAAGAAAAGAAAAGCAGCTTGGCAATTACGAAAGTCCGTTTTTCATTCGTTACGGTTTAGCGTACAGAAACGATACTTATATGCCAAAAAGACCTTATGTAGCAGATCAGGACAGCGAAAATTTATTCCTGACAGCATTTCAGGACGGAAACTTAAAACGTTCAAAACTTAGAAACGTATATCTTACTTTTCCTGTAGAATTTCAATGGGTTCTGAATCCAAGTTACAGCGAATACGAAGGAAAAAGATATCTTGACAATCAAAAAAGACAGTTCAGGATCGGGCTTGGCGCTTACGCAGGAGTCCGTTTGAGAACAATTGCAAAGGTTAAATATTATAATCATAATGAACATTTTGACAAATACGATTTCAAAGTAGACAGCGGTGTAAATTCTTTTCTTTTCGGTGCAAAATTCAGTGTGGGCTATGGCGGTATAAATCTCTTCATTAAAAAAGACCTGACTCCGATTTTCAATGACCACGCAATTTTGCCTAATAAAAATGGTATCCAAATCGGAATTGATATTATGAATCTCGACTTCTAATTTACAGAAAATCAAAATCATAAATTAAATGATAACACACTTTTTAAAGTGTGTTTTTTTTTGTACTTTTCCCACAACAGTTATGAAAAATTTACAACTCATAGGATTTATTCTTGTCGTGGCAGGAAGTTTTCTGCCGCTTGTACACATTCCGCTTATCGGCAACTGGAACTATCTGAAAGTAGACCAGACACTTGCTATTACATGCTGGCTGCTTTCAATGGTCGCACTTTTAGGAATTTTAACAGAAAGACAACTGCTCATAAAGGTATCAGCGATTCTGCTGATTATCCTTTTTGTATTTACGATTTGGGCAGTTAAATTCAAATCGCTGAATTATTTTAGTTTTATACCGTTAAAATCATGGCAGGAAACTGCAGCAGGAATTGTAAAATTAAAATGGGGATGGTTCCTTGAATTTTCAGGAGCGGCCTTGCTTTTATTTTCAAAGAAAAATTAATTAAAAATAAGAAACATACATAAAAATGAAAGAAGTATTCATTGTATCCGCAGTCAGAACTCCGATGGGAAGTTTTTTAGGAAGCTTATCCAACGTTCCTGCTACAAAGCTGGGAACTGCTGTCGTAAAAGGCGCATTATCAAAAATAAGCCTTGATCCTAAGGAAGTTCAGGAAATTTATATGGGAAATGTCCTTCAGGCTGGTGAAGGACAAGCTCCAGCACGTCAAGTCGCATTAGGAGCCGGCCTTTCCAATGAAACGCCTTCTACTACCATTAATAAAGTCTGCGCTTCGGGAATGAAAGCCGTTATGATGGCCTCTCAAGCTATAAAAGCTGGAG
Organism: Bergeyella sp.; assembly: GCA_032083825.1. Taxonomy (GTDB): domain Bacteria; phylum Bacteroidota; class Bacteroidia; order Flavobacteriales; family Weeksellaceae; genus DAMDNI01. The sequence continues at coordinate 4,826 of DAMDNI010000013.1, forward strand.
ATGTAGACGTAATTGTAGCTGGCGGAATGGAAAATATGTCATCAGTTCCGCATTATTTCAATGCAAGGGTTTCAACAAAACTGGGAGATGTAAAAATGCAGGACGGAATGGTTCTCGATGGCCTTACTGATGTTTACAATAAAGTTCACATGGGAGTCTGTGCAGAAAAATGTGCAAAAGATTATGATTTTTCAAGAGAAGATCAGGACAATTTTGCGATAGAATCTTATAAACGTTCAGCGAAAGCATGGAGCGAAGGGAAATTCAAGGAAGAGATTGTTCCTGTAGAAATCCCTCAAAGAAAAGGCGATCCTATTCTTTTCGAAGAAGATGAAGAATATAAGAATGTCAATTTCGACCGTATTTCAACGCTTCCAACCGTTTTTCAGAAAGAAAACGGAACGGTAACAGCAGCGAATGCTTCTACATTAAATGACGGTGCTTCAGCATTAATCTTGGTTTCCAAAGAAAAAATGGAAGAATTGGGATTAAAACCTTTAGCAAAGATCATTTCTTATGCAGATGCAGCACAAGCTCCGGAAGACTTTACCACTGCACCTGCAAAAGCTCTACCGATTGCTCTTAAAAAAGCTAATCTGCAGATTTCAGACATTGATTATTTTGAATTTAATGAAGCCTTTTCGGTAGTTGGCCTTGCCAATAACAAAATTTTGGGGCTGGATGCTGCCAAAGTAAATGTAAACGGCGGTGCAGTTTCGCTCGGACATCCGCTGGGAAGCTCAGGTTCAAGAATTATTGTAACACTTATCA
>DAMDNI010000013.1:5606-6552 GCA_032083825.1 Bergeyella sp.
TATCAATGTACTAAAACAAAATAACGGTAAATACGGTGCAGCAGCTATCTGCAACGGCGGTGGAGGTGCTTCTGCAATCGTTATAGAAAATATATTATAAGTCTCGATTAAAAAAACGTCCGTATTTTTATAAACAAAAAATGCGGAAATTTTCATAAATGATACGGATGTTTGTATAAAGCATCCGTATTTTTTGTAAGCTGTTCAGAAGATTAAAGTTTATATTAATTTAACAGGAAGACAAACGAAGAAAAACCATTTTTTTCATCATTATCTTAATGGTTTTTTTATTTTTGTCTAAATAATTTTTAAACGAATGTCAGAAAACCAAAATCTGCAGAACCAGAGCATCAAAAACGATCCTAAGATCATGAAAGCCTGGGCATATTATGATTGGGCCAATTCCGTTTATTCGCTGGTGATCACTTCCACGATATTCCCAATCTATTATTCCATCATTACCACCGCTTATGAGAAAAAAGAATTTGTACAGGAAACAGGGCAGTGGATTGATGTTCCGGTACGGAATCTCATTAAGATTTTCGGAAACGAATACCAGCCGGATGCGATCTATGGTTTTTCGCTCACGATTTCTTTTCTCATTGTCGTATTTCTTTCCCCATTTTTATCATCATTAGCGGATACAATCGGTAACAAAAAGTCTTTTCTACAGTTTTTCTGTTATCTGGGTGCTACTTCTTGTATGGGGCTTGCCATGTTTACCGGCATGGAAAATGTTTTCTTGGGAATCCTGTTCAGCATTACTGCAAGTGTAGGATTCTGGGGAAGTTTGGTATTTTATAATTCATTCTTACCGGATATTGCAACGCCGGACAAGCAGGATGCGCTTTCTGCAAAAGGGTATGTATTTGGATATATTGGTTCCGTAATTTTGGTCATTATCTGTCTTGTTTTGATTCAGGTTTTTGCTAAATCACCGGAACAG
>DAMDNI010000013.1:6562-24615 GCA_032083825.1 Bergeyella sp.
CCTGGTGGTTCGGATTTTCTCAATATACTTTTAAACACCTTCCAAAATTTGGGAATGTAAAAGACAAGCTTCCTAAAGACCTGGTACTTCTCAATTACAAAAATATCTTTAAAAGACATGAAGAACAAGGCGGTTTCTGGGAAGTGCTGAAAGATAATATCAGCTTCTATCTTGATATTGGTAAAGAAAGTTTTAAAGAATTATTTAAGGTAGGAAATACACTTTTTGCCAACCGTAATCTTAAATTTTTCCTTTCCAGCTTTTTCTTTTATAGTGTAGGGATGCAGACGATTTTCCTGATGGCAACATTATTTGGGAAAAGCGAAATCAATCTGGCTCAGGACAAATTGATTATGACTTTGCTGGTAATCCAGATTGAAGCCATTATCGGAGCATTATTTTTCTCATGGCTTTCACGCAAGATCGGGAACAAAAACGTGATTTCAATTACCGTAATATTATGGATTGTAGCATGTTTATCTGCTTATTATCTTAATAAAGAAAACCCGAATGTAGAATATCAGTTCTACGGGATTGCAGCAATTATCGGTTTAGTAATGGGAGGTCTGCAGGCGATGTCACGTTCTACCTATTCCAAACTTTTGCCCGTAGATTCTATGGATAACACTATTTATTTCAGTTTTTATGATGTATTAGAGAAAATTGCCATTGTTGTAGGAACCATTATTTTTTCTGCAATGATTGAAAAATACCACAACATGAGATTCTCGGCATTATCCATGTCGATATTCTTTGCTGTTGGTTTAATTTTAATCCGTTTCGTAAATTCTAAAGTTCTGCAAGGAAATAAGTGTTAAAAAACATTTAACTCTGGTTTAAAATTTGCTGATAGTCAATCGGATAAAAATTCGTAAATTTGCAAAAGAAACAATAACTGAATGAAAAACCCTTTGTTTTACGCTAAAATTATTTTATTTGGTGAGTACGGTATGATCGAAGATTCCCAAGGTCTGGTTGTACCTTACAGTTTTTATAAAGGAACTTTAAAATTTTCGGATCTTCATTCCGAATTTGAAAAAAACTCTAACATTCATTTACAGAAATATTCCGATTTTCTTGCCGGGCTTGCATTTTCAGAAGGATTTAAACTGAATGTTAATCATTTAAAGGAGGATATTAAAAACGGGCTTTTCTTCGATTCCAATATCCCTCAAGGTTATGGAGTGGGAAGTTCAGGAGCCTTGGTTGCTGCCATATTTGAAAGATATGCAGTCAGCAAAACCAATCCCGAAGATATTTCAAAAGACGACCTTAAAAAGCTCAAGCTTGTTTTCGGGCAGATGGAAAGCTATTTCCACGGAAAAAGCTCTGGTATGGATCCTTTAATCTGCTATATGAATCTGCCGATTCTGATTGAAAATAAGGAAAATGTAGACCGCGTTTCCATTCCGAAAGGAGAAGAAGGAAAAGGAGCTATTTTCCTGATTGATTCCGGAATTACAGGAGAAACAGGACCAATGATCCAGATTTTCTTTGAGAAGATGAAAACAGAAGGTTTCCGTAAAACACTGAAAGAAGAATTCATCCGTTACAACAACGCATGTATTGATTCTTTCTTGAAAAAAGATATGAACCCGTTTTTCAGAAATCTTAAAAAACTTTCGGTCTGGGCATACGAACATTTCAGTCCGATGATTCCAGAAAACCTTTTTAACGTCTGGAAAAAAGGATTGGATACGAACGCATATTACCTTAAACTTTGCGGAAGTGGAGGCGGAGGCTATATTTTAGGCTTTACTAAAGATTATGCTAAAGCTGAGAAAATGCTGGGAGATTTTAACAAAGAAGTAATTTACAGATTCTAAAAACCACCTGGAATGAATTCTGCCAAGGAAAAATTCCGGGTGCAAAATTCCGGTTACAAATCAATTTTATACAGGCTTTCCCAATTGGTTGGTTTCCTTTTGGGCGCGCGTATTTTTGTTGTTTTAATTCTGTCTTTTGCGCTGTATGTTTCCACTTTCTTTCTTTTTAATCAGGAAGAAAGCCTTCGGAAATTCGTTTTTGATTTTAAAGTTCACGGGATTATTTTCTGTACACTTTTAAGTATTTTGGCTGGCGGAATTATCAATCAGTTTTATGACCGTGAAAAAGATAAGGTGACGAAACCATTTCGCACTCAGCTTCAGAGTTTTCTCAAACAAAGATATTTTCTCTATGCCTATCTCTCACTGAATCTTGTTTCACTGGGAATTTCGGGCATTATTTCGTACCGGGTTTTTATTTATCTCTTGGTTTATCAGTTTGTGATGTGGTTTTACAGTCATAAATTATCCAAAATCCTGATTCTTAATAATCTCACATTTGTCTCGCTGACACTTTATCCTTTTTTTGGAATGCTTGTGTATTACAGGACATTTTCAGAAAAGATTTTTCTGATGGCGATCTTTCTTTTTTTAGTATTGCTAATTATTGATATTCTGAAAGATACCTTAACTAAAAATGCAGACAAAGTATTTGGCTATACTACAATCCCGAATTTTTTCGGAAACAAAACAACTACTGTCGTTTTAATTATTTTACAGCTTTTTTTATATTCCACTTCCATGCTTTTGGTTTACGGAAAAGGGCTCTACACAATCACCAGCTATTACTTTGCAGGAAGTTTATTCATCATTATTTTCTGTATTTATTTGGTTCTGAATACTTTCAAAAACTCCAATTTCTTTGCATTAAACCTTCTGAGAAGCTGGATTTTTGTAGGAATTCTCTGCATGCTGCTCGACGGTATATTTCATAAATTTTAAAGACTCTTTTTAAAAGCGCCAATAAAGATTAAAAAACAAAATCGTACTTTTGCAAAAATTTACAAGTATAATGAGCAGAGAAAATAACTCAGAAAGACCTAAGAGACCCAGAATTTCGAAATCAGGAAATTCAGAAAATTCTCATGGCTCGCAAAGAGGAGGAAGATCATTTGATGCACGCAAGAAGTATGAAAACGGAAATCTTACAGAAGGAAGCGGTCAAAAGCCCTTCAAGAAAAGATTTAATGAGAAAGATGAAGACAGAGCAAAATCTTTTGTGCAGAAAAGACGTTTCGACAAAATAGAAAAAGATACTCATAAAGATACCATCCGCCTTAATAAGTTTATCGCCAATGCAGGAATATGCAGCAGAAGAGAAGCGGATGAGCTCATCAAACAAGGTTTGGTAGAAGTCAACGGAAAAGCAGTTACAGAAATGGGATATCAGGTTCAAAAAACAGACAGAGTGATTTTTGACGGACAAAATATCACTCCTGAAAAGCCTGTTTATGTACTTTTAAATAAGCCTAAAGGTTATATTTCTACAACAAAAGACGACAAAGCGAGAAAAACAGTAATGGATTTGGTGGCAAATGCTTCACCTTACAGAGTTTTCCCTGTTGGAAGGCTGGATCGTTCGACAACCGGTGTAATTTTGCTCACCAATGATGGACATATGACTAAAAAACTTACACATCCTGCTTTTGATGTAAGAAAAATCTATCATGTTGTTCTGGATCGTAAACTTTCCGGTGAAGATCTTCAAACCATTGCAGAAGGCATCAGGCTTGAAGAAGGTGTTGCCACGATTGACAGCATTTCATACATCGAAGGAAAACCAAAGAACGAAATCGGTATTGAAATCCATATTGGATGGAATCGGGTAATCCGAAGAATTTTCCAAAAATTAGGATATGAGGTGGAAACTTTGGATCGTGTAATGTTTGCTGGCCTTACCAAGAAAAATATCAAACGCGGACACTGGAGAATCTTAACTGAACTTGAGGTAAACAACCTTAAAATGCTATAAACCAAAACCCTTTCATTTTGAAAGGGTTTTTTATTTTATTCATTTTTGACAATCAAAATCCAGTCTTCATCAAGGAATTTGTAGCCGATTCCATAAACAAATCTGTATTCAGAACCATTTTTGTATATTTTGATATTGGTAAGATAATCAAAATCGAAACCTTCCGCAAAAAGTTTGGTACGAGTGGTTTTAGCTTTGCCTTCCACAAAATTGTATTCCGAAAGAATACGATAATTTTTACGCAGACGATTATTGATATTGCGCATCAGATTTGTCGTGTTTTTATTTAATTTATTGTTAAATGAATTTCTGCAATCATCACTGCAGAATTTTTTATCAGAGCGCCCTGTAATTTTTTCGCCACATTCCAGACAATTCATCACCTAAAGTTTTATTAAAGATATAAAATTTAGCTTAAAAGAAGGATAATTCTAAAATCTTATCTTTGCAGAAATATTCAGAACTGTGGATATTAATTCTATTAAAAATGACAAATAAAATCACTTTTGCCGATTTCGAAATTCCGGAAAAAATCCTTGATATCCTTGCAGATTTAAATCTCTTTGAACCGACGCCGATTCAGGAAAAAAGCTTCAAACCGATACTTTCGGGGCGTGATATCATGGGAATTGCACAAACCGGGACAGGAAAGACATTAGCTTATCTTTTGCCCGTTCTGAAAAATTGGAAATACAGCAAAAGCGGAAATCCAACAGTTTTGGTTTTGGTTCCAACCCGGGAATTGGTGGTACAGGTTGCTGAAATTCTGGAAAAACTTACAGAAAATACCACTGCGAGAGTAATCGGAGTATATGGTGGAAAAAACATCAATACACAAAAACTGCTATTCAATGACGGTTGTGATATTTTGGTGGGAACACCGGGAAGAGTGATGGATTTATCTATTGACAATGCGATTTCGCTGAAAGAAGTTCAGAAACTGATCATCGATGAATTCGATGAAATGCTGAATCTTGGTTTCCGCCCGCAATTGACCCATATTTTTGAAATGATGAAAGAGAAAAGACAAAACATTCTTTTTTCTGCAACCATGACAGAAGCTCTGGACGAAATTCTTGAGGAATATTTTGCCAATCCCATTGAAATCTCTCTTGCAAAATCAGGAACTCCACTCGAAAAAATAGAACAATCCGCTTATAGAGTTGAAAATTTCAATACAAAAATAAACCTTCTTGAAAATCTTTTAAAAACAGATTCTGAACTTTCAAAAGTTTTGATTTTCTGCAATAATAAAAGACATGTAGATTTGCTTTTCACTAAAATTGATGAGCTTTTCCCTGAAGAATTTGATGTGATACATTCCAATAAATCTCAGAATTACCGTCTGAAAGCCATGAAAAAGTTCGGCAATGAAGAAATTCGCGGACTCATTACAACTGATGTTATGGCAAGAGGTCTAGATATTTCGGGCATTACACATGTCATTAATTTTGAAGTTCCTGAAGTTCCTGAACAGTATATTCACAGAATCGGAAGAACAGGACGTGCCGATAAAGGCGGAAAGGCTATTACTTTTGTTACCAAAAAAGAAGAACCCGCACTTCTTGATATTGAAGTTTTAATGGATAAGGAGCTTTCATTTATTAATTTCCCTGAAAATGTAAAAATCAATCCTGTAAAGATTGGTTCGGAAAAAGATGAGATTATAATGAAAAATCCCGTAAAAGTAAAGCTGAATGAAGGAGGAGGCGCTTTCCATGAGAAAAAAGATAAAAATAAAAAGGAAAACTGGGGCGGTCCTTCAAAACGAAAAGCTCCAAAAAAATACGGCGCGAACAGAGCACAGCAAAAAGCAAAATCGAAAAGCAAAAGAAAAAAATAAACCTCAGAAATTCTGAGGTTTTTATTTATTTTCTTAGATAGACTAAATCTTTGTCATTCTTGCCATCGTCATCAAAATCTCCTTCTTCTTCAATTAGAACGAGTTCTGAACTTGAAAGAGATTCAACATCATAATACTCGGTCTCTCCGTCAGAATGTGTGAATTTCAAAGATTTTGAAGAAGAATCATATACATACTTTCCTTTATTCACTTCAGATTTGCAATTGCCTGCATCCTGATAATATCCATTGATTGTGAAATTGCTGTCAGAATCCAAAATAATATTGGTTTTCGATTCACATGCATCAGACGTATCAGTATCAGTGGTTCCGTTACCATAAACAGTTACATATTTTGCAATATACCAAGTTCCGTTGATTGCTTCAAGATCTTCGTCGTCTTTTCTACAGGAGGTAGCTAAAACCAATGTCGCACCAGCAGCAAGAAGGAGATTTTTTTTCATAAAGTTCATTTTTTAAGAGGCACAAAATAAATTAAAAAAAGAATAAGAAAAAAATTTTATTTATTATTAGAATTTATTTAAACAAAAAACTTCCTGAAAAATCAGGAAGCTGTTGTCATCATATTATCCGCGTCTGAATCCTTCAGGACGTTTTCCTTCTTTAAAACCCATTTTCTCGTGCTGTGCTTTGAACTTCAAATATTGCTCTTTGCTCAGGATGTTCTGAATTTTTTTGTCAAACTCATTCTTGTTTTTTCCATGAGATCTGAATTGGTGGTCTTCCTGTTTGTTTCCTCTAGTATTGTGAGCAAATTTTGGCCTGTCTTTTTCAAATTTTGTATCTCTTTCTTTAAATAAGGCCTGCAATTTTCTTTTTTGTGCAGAAGACAGATTAAGGTCATCAAATCTCTTCATCTGTTGTTCCGTTGTCAGTTTTGGAGGACGATCGTTATTTTGCCCTCTTTGTTGTGCAGAAACTGCTAATGCTAAAAATAAACCTGCTGTTAAAAATAATTTTTTCATGACTTTAAAATTTTAAAAATTAAACTTTGATTTGGTTGTTCTTGCGTTAAAGTTTGCAATCGTAATGCCTGAAATCTGAAGAAAAGGATGTTTATAGAAGTTCGGGAAAATAGTATAGAAGAACAGCGGTTTTTTATAGATATAAAAAGAAAATCCCGAAAACCGGGATTTTAATTATTCAATGTTTGGATTGAGCTTGTTTTTCTTTAGTATCGTTTTAAAAAGATCGGTTTGGTTTTTATCTTTCATGATCTTATAAATATAACCTATAATATTTTGAGCATCAGTGCGATATGGCGATTTTGTTTCTGTATAGATATTATAAGCTTTGCACATATAATCAAGTGATTTTTCGTATTCTTTGAGATGCTCATAATAGATTTGCCCGATCCCGTAGTAAACTTCCGGATCGTTTGGATATATTTTATCAAATTCCTGAAAAGCTTGAATTGCATTTTGATATTCGCCTTTATAGGAATATACAACGGCGATGTTCTGTAATGGCATTTTGCCTTTCGGATCGGCTTTTAATGAATTTTTATAGGCATTTAATGAATTGTCATAATCTTTGATCCTGCGATAGCAAATTCCTAAATTATCCCATGCAAAAGCAAATTCGGAATCTTTCTGAACGGCCATTTTATAATTTTCTATTGCTGCGCTCCAGTTTTCTTTCTCAGATTCTCTAATTCCGGCATAATAAAATTCCAAAGCCAAGGCATTTTTTGATAACGACTTATCTGTATGGAAATCAGATGCAGCAACCAGCACTTTCATCCTCTCACAATTCTGGAAAAGATATTCTTCAAGCTCATAATAAGAGTCTTTATAATCTTTTGAATCCGGATTGATGTTGATTTGAATATTGGTCTCTTTTATTTCTTCACCTTTTTTGACAGAATTTGCCAGTTTTTTTGACAATTGATATACAACAACCTGTTTGTCGATACAATCTCCAATATCTTTATTTAATTCAGTTTTTTGTTTGTTTACTGTGTCTACAGAATCCAGACAAAGGCATACCTTATCAGAAAATCCTTTAATGATATCGTCATTATTAATATTGATTTCGCTTTTTTGTGCGTATCCATTAGAAATATTTGAAACTAATAAAAATATTAAAGTTTTTTTCATATCTATTTTATATAAGGAGCCATTACTTCTGTCCAAAGTTTGTATCCTTCGGGCTTCATATGCAGCATATCTTCAAGAAAGATGTCAGTTCTTACTTTTCCGTTAGGATCTTGCATTATTTTTGTGATATCAATATATCTTATATTTTTTTGTCTGGAGATATATTTTTTAATCAGGGTATTGGCCTGTTTCATTTGTTCCCAATATTTTTCCCGGCTTGGTGATAATTTCATAGAAACGTATTCCACAGGAATATTCGGATGATATTTTCGTACTTCTTTATAAAAATTTTTAAACCGGTTCAGTACAGCTTTCGGCTTTACATTTCCTGCAATATCATTTTCTCCACAATAGATGACGATTTGTCTGGGCTGATAAGGTTCCAGTAATTCTTTTGAATACAAATTCAGGTCATAAAGCGAAGAACCTCCGAAAGCTCGGTTAACGATCGTTTTTCCGGGAAAATAATCATTCACGTCTTTCCAATAAGTAAAAGATGAACTTCCCAAGAATAAAACAATATCTTTCTGTGGAGGATTTTCTTTATTGATTTGTTTAAAATCCTGGATCTCTTTCCAGAATGCAGGTTTTTCCTGTGCGAAGTAGAATAATGAAAATACGACTAACAGAATGGAAAAAAGCTTTTTCATAAAAATTTATTTTCTATAAAATTACGAAAAAACCGCTTCCTAAAAGGAAACGGCTAATATTTTATTGTTTTATAATCTTATGAATTTCTTTTCCGTTGACAATCAGGTAATCAAATAAAGCTATATCATCATCATAAGAATCAACAATAGTAACATTTGCATTATAGATATCAAAAACAGACTCTGTATCAAATAAAACCGTAGAATTCAAAACATTAAAATAGCTCGCATTGAAAAGATTATTCTCAAATTTTATCATTCTATTCGAAAGGGTAGGAATATAATTCTGCCCGTTTTGTGTAATGCTTGTCAAATACCAGTTTTTGTCTCTGATGGTAATTCCTGCTTCAATATCTTTTTTGTTAAAATATGCTTTATCTCCAACAGAGTTAGTCATGATAAGCTGGTTACTCTCAATATGATATGTAAAAGGATTTTTATCAGGAATATTTCTTAAAAAAACATCATGGAATTGGCCATCAAAAAAATCGATCGCAGAATCTCCACTTTGAGCCAAGGTAGTTGCTCCGCCTATAATCTTAAAGTTTTTATTTTGAAGATATCCTATTGGACCTCCAGTTGAATTAAAAAACACAGCATTATAAGAGGTTCTGAATATACTATTCGCAGGTGTGAAATAATCAGGCTTAGTGTAATGAACTCCGGAAATATTAAGCTCATTCAGCTGCCATTCTGCATTAGCAAGATAAGCATCAGGATAAACATATTTTAAATAAACCGAAGATCCTGTCTGATTGCTGAGAATAAGTGTGTATCCGTTTGCTGAAGCATTAATAATGTAATTTACTTTGTTTCCAGATGCCGAACTCTCTGTAAAAAACTGCCGGAAAGCATTTTCAAAATCCGATAGTCCTGCATTGCTGCAAGTTTGACTCGGCACATTTAAAGTTTTAACAATAAAACTTTGATTATCATCGTTATATGTAAGTTTTCCAAAATTTTCCAAGCATATTTCAGCTTCATAATTAAACAAATCTGACTGCGTATAAAATTGAAGATAATACGCCTGAGGTTCTGAAGGCGCATTTACAATGTCATTATTTTTACTAATTTTTTCAAACTGCCAATTCTTTCCCAATAACAAAGGGTTTTGAGAAAACATCAGTTGGATTGTAAAAAAAGTAAAGAGAAATAGTAAAAGTCTTTTCATAAATTTTGTTTTAAAATTTCCCATTAAAGTTATTAATTTTATTAAAAATCTACTTCAATTCTTCTGGAAAAAAATTCCGTACCTTTGCATTCTTCTAATTATTCAAAATATCATGCACAAAGCAGGATTTGTAAACATTGTAGGGAAACCGAACGCCGGGAAATCAACTCTTCTTAATCACCTTATGGGAGAAAAGCTTGCCATTGTTACCCAAAAAGCGCAGACTACACGTCACCGTGTTTTCGGGATTTATAATGAAGATGATGTACAGATTGTTTTCTCTGACACACCGGGAGTTCTGGATCCGAAGTATGTTTTACAGGAAAAAATGATGGATTTTGTAAAAGATTCCTTGCAGGATGCTGATGTTTTTCTTTTCATTGTAGATGTTACGGATAAGTCGGAACCTTCTGATTTTCTGATTGATAAACTCAATAAAATTCCGGTTCCTGTTCTTTTATTATTAAATAAAATTGATCAGACAACCCAGGAAAATCTTGAAAAACTGGTAGGAGAGTGGCATGACAGAATCCCAAAAGCGGAAATACTTCCGATCTCTGCGCTCAATTCCTTTAATACAGATATTATTCTTCCCAAGCTTAAATCTCTGCTTCCGGAGAATCCTCCTTATTACGAAAAAGACCAGTTTACAGATAAACCTGAGCGTTTTTTTGTAAATGAAACCATTCGTGAAAAAATTCTTTTGAATTACGAAAAAGAAATTCCTTATTCAGTAGAAGTGGTGACTGAGCAATTCAAGGAAAAGGAAGGGATTATTTTTATCGATTCGATCATTTATGTCGAAAGAGAAACCCAAAAAGGAATTATCATTGGGCATAAAGGCGAAGCTATAAAGAAAGTAGGAACAGAAGCCAGATTAGACCTTGAAAAGTTTTTTTCTAAGAAAATCCATATTAATCTTTTCGTAAAAGTGAAAAAAGATTGGAGAAAAAACGAAAGAGACCTTAAAAACTTCGGATACAGATAAAAAAAACCTTTATTTAAGCGAATTTCGGAAAGTATTTTATATATTTGATAAAAAATTTACTTCCGAGATGAGTTACCTTACATCTGTAAAAACCAATAGTTCTTTTAATAACACGGTTCTTTTATTAGTCAGGCTTTTTGTGGGATTTGCAATGATTTCCCATGGTTTTCCAAAACTACAAATGTTGTTTTCAGGTAAAGAGATTCAATTTTTTGATTTTATGGGACTTGGGCCTCAGGTTTCGCTTATTCTTACAGTATTTGCAGAATTTGTTTGCTCTATATTCCTGATTCTTGGTCTTTTTACACGATGGGCGGCTTTTTTTGTATTTTTTACGATGGCAATTGCAGCATTGATGGTACATGGCGCAGATCCTTTTGACAAAAAGGAATTAAGCCTGCTTTACTTATGTATTTATCTTCTTATCCTTGCGTTCGGTCCCGGAAAATTTTCAATCGACGGAATGATCAGCAGTAAAAAAAGCTCGTCACGCTGGTAAAATAAAAAATATTGTAAAAACTCATTTATAAAATAATTATTATGCCTTCAATATCGAAGGCATTTTTATTAAATTTGAATAAATATAAACAATGATGGACGATAATTATTTAGATTCAGAATTTGACAGGGCAGACGAATTGATCGCCCAGGATTTGATAGAAGAAGGGAAAGCAGTTTTGAACAGTATTCTTGAAGAAAATCCCAAATATGGAAAAGCACACAATCATCTCGGCTGGATTTATAAAACCAAAGAAAATAACTCCCGGACTGCAGAAAATCACTATAAACAGGCTTTAGAACTTACTCCAGAATACGGAGCAACGTATATGAATTATGCTTACCTGCTTTCAGAAGAAAAAAGATATACAGAACTGGAGCAGCTTCTTCATGATGCTGAAAAAATCGCTGATGTCAACAAGTCCAATATTGCAAGAGAATGGGGATATTTCTTCGAAGACACTAAACAATACGAAAAAGCGATCGAAAAATATAAAGAATATGCACTAACACTTTATGATAACTCTTTGATTGAGAAAGCAAAAGAATCAATTCTCAGATGCAAGCAAAAAATTGAGATTTTAGGACTTTAATTATGAAATAATTTTTCTCAGGCATTTCAGATTAAGGTCATCAATAAAGCAATTTATCAGGAGAATTTATTAAAATCAATCTATCCAAATTTTTAAAAATAAAAGGTGAGTGTTTACATTCACTTTTTTGTTTAACGAAAATTCAAAACCCAAATGAAATCATCATTAAAAAAAACTATAATCCAGATGCCTTTTTTGAATCTTCAATTCTGACAGACATTCCGTAACTTCGATGAATATTAATATTTTTTAATTTAAAAATAATTGTATGGAAAAAAGGAAAATCAAAAACACGGATTTATCAGTCGCACCGATTAATTTTGGAGGAAATGTTTTTGGATGGACGTTAGATGAGAAGCAGTCTTTCGATATTCTGGATCAGTTTTCTAACGGAGGATTTAATTTTATTGATACTGCAGATACCTATTCATGGTGGGTGAACGGAAAAGGCGGACAATCTGAAGAAATAATAGGAAAATGGCTGAAAAACCGCGGAAAAAGGAATGATTTTGTAATTGCAACAAAAGTTGGTTCAGAAACTAAAGAACATGGTTTTGACATTAGCAAAAAACATATCCTGAAATCTGTTGATGAATCTTTGCAAAGACTTCAGACCGATTATATTGATCTTTATTACACGCATTTTGATGACAATACAACTCCTGTAGAAGAAACTTTGTCCGCATATGACGAAATCGTAAAAGCAGGAAAAGTACGTTATATCGCGGCTTCAAATGTTTCGCCTGAAAGATTGCAGGAATCATTTGAAGTTGCAGAAAAAAATAATTTCCCGAAATATGTTGCGCTTCAGCCGCATTATAATCTGGTAGAAAGGGAAGGATTTGAAACAAAATATGCTTCTTTGGTTGAAAAATACGGCTTAAGCGTATTTCCGTATTGGTCTTTGGCAGCAGGATTTTTGACAGGAAAATACCGGAATGAGATCGATTTGACGCAAAGCCAAAGAGGTGAAGGCGTTCGCAAATACCTGAATCCAAAAGGTTTGGAAGTCTTAAATGCATTAGACCAAATCAGTGAAAAATATGGAACGAAACAAGCAACCGTAGCTTTAGCTTGGCTTTTGGCGAACCCTTTGATTACAGCTCCGATTGTAAGTGCTACCAGCAAATCTCAACTCGAAACTTTATTTGCTGCTCCGGAACTTCAATTAGATCAGGTAGATTTGGAACTTTTGAATAAAGCAAGTTCTTAATTAATTCACAATGAAATTAAAATAAGATGAGTAAATTTTTTATTCATCTTATTTTAGTTTTAGTTACTCTGAGAAAGATTAAAGAATATAATACAGCATTTTATTAAACCTGAAATATCTACAATTTAACATAATATAAATTATAGGATATTTATTCTTTATAAAGAATAACATCTATTCCTGACTCTGCATTCTTCATGATAAGCTTTTTGGGCCAAATTTTTATTATATGATACCGATGATGATTGAGTTCGAAAATATCAGCGTTGTCGTATATCTTATACGGATATTTGAGAATCGTATTTTCTTCGTAAGCATATCCATTTTTTTTAAATATCAATCTCATATCCATTAAATCTTTTGCAGTCAAAAAATCTTTGGTCTTCATAACCCAGACTGAATCATCTTCTGTAAGTTTTACAGAATTTTTATTTTGCGAGCAAGCCCATAAAATTAGAATCAAAACAAAACTTGGAAAAATTTTTATTTTCATTATTCTGAATAATTTATCAATCAAAAATTTTTAAACGATTCCCAGCGATTAGAAATTTTGAAGTCCAAAATTCTATTTAACATAATATTAAAAATATTTATTTCGTAATTTTACCTTATTACAAACCTGAAAATTTTTCGTTTAAACAAAAAATAAATTTATGAAAAAGATTTTGCTTGTGGCCGGTTGTTTTGCATTGCTTTCCAGCTGTAACAAAAAAAATGATAAGGAAGCCGCCGTTAAACCGGATTTTGATAGCACTGCCGTAGAAAGTCAGAATGAAAGCTTACAGCCTCTTGCCACCAATTGCTTTATTGCAGTATCTTCTAAAGATTCATTATTTCTTTCTTATGAAGACAATCTCGGTACTGTAACAGGAAAATTAAGCTATAAAAATCATGAAAAAGATAGTTCAAAAGGTGATTTGTCCGGGCTTATAAATGGTGATACCCTGAAAGTTACCTACACATTTGAATCTGAAGGCAGCACTTCCAGCCGAGAAATCTGGTTCCTGAAAAAAGGCAGTGAACTTCTGGAAGGAATCGGAAAATATGATGCATCCGGAGAATATTATGCAGATCCCAAATCTGTGAAATTTGATGACAAAAATACTCTAAAATCAGCTGATTGCAAGACTGTTGAAAAAAAATTTTGAAATCATTTTTATTATGAAATAAACAATGCAGCCCAAAAATTGCAGCTGCATTGTTATTGAAGAAAAATAAAAATGTTAATATGAAAAACTATAAAATTATAGTCTGAATAGAGTGTGCCGGAGCACTTATTCTTGCGGCCTGGCCTTCAATCCAAAGATATGCTTCGGTATCTTTATCGGCTTCGTTCATCACAACTGTTACAAGTTCACCATTTTCATTCATGAATGATGTGGAAATCAAAGACGCCCGGTTTGAAGAATTTCCGATTCTTTGTGCATTCGGTTTTATAAATTTTGAAACCTGCCCGATGTAATAATATTCATAAGTATAATGTACTTCACCAGTTTTTGTATCAGCGATAATCGGTGCAAAACAGAAATTTCCCACATGATTCGGACCGCCGGTTTCATCCAGAAGCACATTCCAGTCTGTCCAAAGCGCGGTTCCTTCATTGAAATCGTTCAGCATATTTCTTCCGTACAGTTCTCCTAAAGAAAAATCATAAATCCCATCAAATCTGAACTGCTCTTTACAACCTTCCGTAAAAGCAAGAAACATATTCGGAAAAGCTTTCTGAGTTTCTCCCAAATTATTGAAAAGCTGGGTTTTATTGTTCCATGTTTCGTACCAGTGATAGCCGATTCCGTGGGCATATTTTGCAGTTTCCGGATCTTGCAGTGTTGTAGTTGCTCTCTGATAAATCAAATCTCTGTTGTGATCCCAGATCATGACTTTTTTATCTTTATAACCATTTTTCCATAAAGTTGGCCCGAGATTATTTTTGAGGAACTCTCCTTCTTCTTCTGCGGTATAAATGCAGGATTCCCAAGTCTGTGTTGCCATTGGCTCATTCTGGATCGTTAATCCCCACACATTGATTCCGCGTTTTTCGTACTCCTGAATGAATTTAATATAATAATCTGCCCATGTCTGGTAATATTGATTTTCTAATCTTCCGCCTTTCAGCATATTTTTATTAGATTTCATCCAGGCTGGCGGGCTCCAAGGTGAAAAATAAAAGGTAAAATCTTTCCCGATTCTTTTCTGCGCTTCCTTAATCATCGGTATTTTAAATTTCTCATCATGAGCCACAGAGAAAGATTTTAATGATGTATCATTATCTTTAACATAGTTATAAGAATCGCTGGAAAAATCACAGGAATTCATATTTGTACGTACCAAAGTGTATCCTAAACCATTTTTCCCGTAGTAAGCATCCAAAATCTCCTGTTGCTTGGCTTTGGGCAGTTTATATAAAGTTTCGGCAGCTGCATCTGTAATTGCGCCTCCGATCCCGATCAGCTTTTGGAATTTAAAATCCGGATCTACAAAAATACATGCATCAGTTTCTTTTGGCTGCGGAAAGCTGGTAAAATTCACAACACCTTTGTCTGCAAACTTTTCATTGTTTTTTGCATTCGTCAAAATAATTTTTGCGGATTTTTTGCTGTTATTTTTCCAATAATTCTGTGCAGTGATCTGCGTAATGCTTCCGATGAGGAAACATGAAATCATTAATCTTTTCATTTTCATAATTTAAAAGCAGTAACACTTACTTTCTATAACATGATTTGTGTTTTCATTGATTGAATTTGTAAATCCTTACATAATCAATATAAAATTTCTGAGGATAAATACTTTCGTCAATCCCTTCTTTCCCACCCCAGTTTCCGCCGACAGCCTGATTCAGAATAAGGAAAAAAGGCTGATCAAAAGGCCATGCATCATAATTTTTTTCTGTATTGATGTAAGTAAAAAATTTCTGATTATCCACAAACATTTCGATTTTTTCGGGAGTCCAGTCTGCACGGTAAACATGAAATTTTTCTGAAACATCCTTAACAACAATCGTATCGGTTTTCTGAGTTCCGATGACATGATTATATTTCTTGGTATGTACGGAACCATGAATAAAACCGTGATTAAAACCTACATGTTCCATAATATCAATTTCGCCGTCCTCAGGCCATTCTTTAATATTTTCGCTCAGCATCCAGATTGCAGGCCAGGTTCCTCTTCCTTTCGGGAGTTTTGCACGTACTTCCACACTTCCGTATTGGAAAGGAAATGTTTTCTGCGTAATCAGCTTTGCAGACGTATATTGCCTATTCTCCCAATTTTCTTTACGGGCTTCGATGATGAGATTTCCGTTTTCCATTCTCGCATTTTCCGCACGGTTTTGAGTATAAAACTGAAGTTCGTTGTTTCCAAAACCATTGCCTCCTGTTTCATAGCTCCATTTCGAACGATCAGGAAGACCTTTTCCATTAAATTCATCGCTGAAAACTAATTTTCTTCCATCATCTTTTTTTACGGAGATTGATTTGCAGGAAATCATTCCCAAAGAAATGATCACTGAAACTGAAAACGCAGATATTCTGAAAAAAGAATTCATTTTATTTAAAATTGAGTTGATATTTAACGTCTTTTGTAATCGTCTTAAAATCATCTGTCCTGAATGGTGAAACCGGCAAGCCTTTCTCTGTAAATAGATTAATTTCAGAATCGTCGCCTTTCCAGCCGTATCTCGCAGCAATTGGTTCCGCCACATTTTCGCTGTAAATTCGTACTGTATTTCCAGCAATTTCAGCTTTTGCGGGGTAGAAAATCTTATCTTTTCCAGCAATTTCAAACCCTTTTAAGTCTTCATTGTTTTTGGAAATTAATTTTTCTGAAGGTGAAAAGCCGACAACGATTGTATTTTTTTCTATTTTAAAATCTTTATAAACCGGACTCATCATTCCGTTCTGTAAAGCCAGATTTGCAAGCCTCTCTCCCACTGTTTTTTTATTTCTTGGGTGAATATCGCCGGGATTTCCAATATCTGTTGTCACCACCATTCCTGTATTGTCAAGCTTTAATGTATTGGTTTGGGATTCGCGTAATTCTGCCCATGAGCTTCCTTCATTACTGTTATTTCCCTGGGTTTTGAATGTGGAAAGCTGAACGAAGTAAAAAGGAAGATTCTTCTCCATTCTTTTTCTCCAACTCTCGATCAGAAGCGGAAAACTTCTATTGTATTCAAAAGCTCTGTCAGCATTGGATTCGCCTTGATACCAAATGATTCCTGCTGTCTTGAAATTTTCTACCGGATGAATCATTGCATTGTAAATCATCGAAGGGAAATCATTCGGATTCACCTGATCGAAAATTTTTTCCACGGAAAATTTCCAGCTGCCTTCCAAAGAAATTGTTTTTCCGGAAGTTTCCAGCTTCACATTTCCGTCATTGCTCCAAAGTCCGCCTCCTCCTCCATTGTCAGTAATTTTTACGACAATTACATTTTTCCCTTTTTTCAGCAGATTTTTCGGAATGGTATAAATTCTTTCTTTATCGTAAGAATTCATTGTACCGATTTGGATTCCGTTGAAAAAAGTATGGTCTTCATCATCAATTTTTCCAAGGAAAAGTCTGGCATCATGTTGTATATCAGCTTCGGAAAGTTCTATGGTTTTGCGAATCCATACGATTCCGTCCAAACTTTCCATTCCTTGAGATTCCCAGGCTTTCGGCTGGTATAAATCTGCTAGTTTTGAATCATCAAAATCATTTTTTAAAAAATTGTCAGAATTAAATTCAGAGATTCGGGTTTTCTGAATTTTTTCAACAGATAAGGTCTTATTTTTTAAATTAATTGACTTAAGTTCTTCAATATTTACGCGGGGAAATTTCGAAATTGCTGCTGCAAAATATGGATCTTGAAGGAATGCATCACCCGGAATCCAAGCTTCGACAACTGTTCCGCCCCAAGTTGAATTTATAAGGCCAATCGGAACTTTCGTTTCTGCATATATTTTCTTTGCAAAATAGTAAGCAATTCCGGAAAAATCTCCGATATTTTCGGGATTTGCAGTTTTCCAATCAGTTGGCAAAATATTATCCTGCGGAAAAGAAGTCATGTTTTTCGGAACTTTTATATGACGGATTTCAGGGAAGTTTTGTTGTTTCAGTTCGTCCTCATAACCTTCCGAATATTTTAAAAGCCACTCCATATTGCTTTGTCCGCTGCAAAGCCATACATCGCCAATCAG
>DAMDNI010000013.1:24625-25008 GCA_032083825.1 Bergeyella sp.
AGGATAATTTCGTTTTTCCCTGTAATTTTCATTTGGAAAGGCCCTCCTTCTTTCTCAGGTTTTAGAGTTATTTTCCAAGTACCTTCTGTGTTGGTTGTAGTATAGTTTTTTTGATCTTTAAATTGGATGAAAACTTTTTCATTAGCATCGCCTTTTCCCCAAATCACAATCGGTTGATTGCGTTGAAGCACCATATTATCTGAAAAAATATACGGAACAGAAATGTTCGCCATTATCATTTTGACAGAGAGAACGAGAAATACTATGGTAATTCTTAATTTCATTTAAAATTTGTTTTTACCATTAAAATTTGTTTTTTAATTTGGGTGAATTCACTGAAGGTAAATTCCTATAGATTTTTATTTTGTCCAATTCATCCGTTT
>DAMDNI010000014.1:0-24800 GCA_032083825.1 Bergeyella sp.
AAACCAGATGCTCTGAACCAACTGAGCTAAGAACCCTCATTTGTACGATTTCTCGTTTTGAGTGGTGCAAATATACAACTTATTGGGAAAATGGCAAATTTTTTTCTAAAAAATCACCCACTACAAAATTGCTTCCACCAATGAATATCATCTCATCATTTTTGCAATCTTTTTTTGCACTTTCAAATGCATTCTGTACAGTGTCAAAAATTTTATAATCTATTCCGGTATTTTTTAACAATGTTTCATAATCTTCCGGATGCCTTCCCCTGTTGATTGAGGGTTTTGCAAAATAATATTCAGCATTTCCGGGAAGGATTTTCATTACTTCATCAATTTTTTTATCATTTACAAACCCAAGAACAATATGTCTTCTTTTGGGAATATTATTCAACTGTTCAAAAACCATTTCCAACCCAGCCTGATTGTGAGCTGTATCACAGATAATTAGCGGATTTTCAGAAACCTGAAACCATCTCCCTATAAAGCCGGTATTTTGATGCACGTGCAGCAGTCCTTTCTCTATTGCCGATTCTTTGATTTCAATTTTTTGTTTTTGCAATTGCTTTACAATCCCATATACAACTTTTATATTTTTAGATTGATAATTTCCTTTTAGGTCTGATTGGAAATTAATATTAAAACCTGTTGCATCAATACATTCGCAATGTTCACTTATCGCTTTTTCAGAAATAATTTTCTTTACTTTTTCATTCTCATCTCCGGAAATTACAGGGATTCCTTTTTTAATGATTCCGGCTTTTTCAACAGCAATTTCTTCAATCGTGTTGCCGAGAATATTCATATGATCCAGATCCACATTCGTAATCGCCGAAACCAAAGGGCGAATGATGTTAGTAGAATCTAATCTCCCTCCCAAACCGACTTCAATGATGGCAAAATCGACACCTTTTTGGTAAAAGTACTCAAATGCCATAATGGTGGTAAATTCAAAAAAAGAAGGACGGATGTCTTCCGAAAGATTTTTTAATTTTAAAATAAATTGATAAACAAAATCTTTATCGCAGTTTTTACCATTAATTTTTATTCGTTCCGTAAAATCAATCAGGTGTGGTGAATTGTAAAGCCCAACTTTATATCCTGCTTCCTGCAAAACCGAAGCAAGCATATTGGAAGTTGAGCCTTTTCCGTTAGTGCCACCGATATGAATGGTCTTAATTTTGTCTTGGGGATTTCCGAAAAACCTGCAAAGTGCTGTAATGTTCTGAAGACCCGGTTTATATGCCTTCTGGCCATCAATCTGATAATTAGGAGCCTGCGAAAAAAGCCATTCAACGGCGTCCTGATATTGCTGCGTTGTCATGCTGCAAAATTCTCAAAAAAATAAGAAACTAAAGAATTTTAGAAAGAAATTTTATAGGTTCCTGAAGAACTTAAGTTGGCTTTTTCGGCTTTCACATATTTTTTTACCCATGCAGTTGTAGTACTTACAATACAAGGGTCTGAGCTTCCTCCGGAACGTCTTGCTGAAGTTACGTTTCCGGATTTATCAACCGTGTAAGATATGCTGATGCTTCCTGATGAGGTACAGTTATGGGTAGGCTGTGCTCCGCCTCTTCCCATTGTTCCGGGAATAAATGAAATTAATTTTCTGTCGATTCCGATTCTGCTGTCCCCGTTTCCTTCTCCACCAAGCGGATCTCCTGCATTTCCGATTGTACCGCCATCACCTTGAGTTCCGGCTTTTGTGCCTCTTCCTTTGATTAAATTTCCAATTGCTGCATTTCCTTTGCCGTCGCCGCTTCCGGTATTGGAATTGGCTTTTTCTGCATTGGTTTTAGAATTTTTGTTATTGTTTTTGGCTGCAGTTGTTTCTTTTGTAGAAGTATTTTTAGCAGAAACATTTGTTTTTTCTGTTTTTTTAACAGAATTCTTAATATCTGTTCCTGTCAGGACTTTATCCTTCGATGATTCTTTCTTTAGGCTTTTTTCGGGCTGCAGGTTGGTTTCCTTTGGTTGAGCGGCTGGCTCTTCACTCTTAACTTCTGTAACAGCGGCTAATGAACCTTCCTGATCTGCAGGTTCTTCTTCTCCATTCCCGTTTCGGTTGTCTCCGAAATTTACAAGCATTGTCGAAACGATTTCGTCTTTCTTAGGAATGATATTTTGGACTTTATATAAAAAAACAAACAAAAGTAAAGCCGACCATACAATTACGGTAATAATACCGCTTTTCATACGATCACTTTGCTCTTCTTTTTTATTGATGTTATAAAAATCCATTCAGAAATATTATTCTTCTTGTTGGGTAGTTGCAATTGCAATATTATACTTATGTTTTTCAGCTATTTCCATTACAAAGACAACATCTTTGTGGAAGCAGTCTTTATCTGCCCTAATTGTAAATGAAGGGCTTGTCGCAGTTTGAAGCCGGTTCACAATATTAGCTTCTAATTCGTTTTTGTTTACTGGCTGATCATTAAAAAAATATGAGCCATCGGGCTTTATACTGACTATTAAAGGATTCGGGACATTTGGCGCATCATTTTCTCCTTTCGGAAGTTTAACATCTATTGCACTTTGGTTGGCTACAGAAGATGTAATCATAAAAAAGATAAGCAACAGCAAAATAACGTCTGTCATTGCTGCCAAACTGAAATCGGGATTCGCTTTGTTTCTTCTGTTTAATTTCATGATGATTACAACGGCTTGTTTATAATATCTAAAAATTCGGTGGAAACATTCTGAACTTTCAATACAAATTTATCAATTTTGGTCAAAAGCACATTATAGAAAAAATTTGCAGGAATCGCCACTGCCAAACCAACCGCAGTTTGTCCCATAGCTGTATAAATACCCTCCGAAAGTGTTTTGGGTGAAAAAGAACCTTCTGCATTGGAAAGGTCAAAGAATGCCAAAATCATTCCGATTACCGTTCCTAAAAGCCCCAGCATTGGTGCAATACTCGGAACTGCGGCTAAAAGATTAAGGTTTTTTTCAAGATTTCCCACTTCAATTTGCCCTTGGCTTTCCATTGCGCTTAGAATATCTGAAACAGGACGTCCAAGACGTGAAATTCCTTTTTCAAGAATCCTGGCTTCCGGTGTATTCTGACGGATGCAGTAATCTTTCGCGGCATCGATTCTTCCGTCTTTCAGAAAATCCTCGATATTTCTCATCAGGTTGAAATCTGTGGTTGCAGCCATCCTTTTAATATAGAAAAATCTTTCAAGGAAAAGATACAGTGAAAAAATGCCCAAAAGCAAAACTGTAACCATGACTACATTGGCAAAAACATTCCCGTGGAACATAATTTTCCAAAAAGAAAATTCTTGTACGGTAACTTCAGCCGCAGGATTCGGAACCTGCAATAAGAGATTTGATATTTCTAAAAATGCCATTAAAATGATAATTTATTATGGGTTATAACGAAAAACATAGTTGAATATTGTTGCAACTATTTTTACAACATTCCAAATATATTAAAATCGTAAAAAAAGAGTGGAAAAAAATTAATCTTCATCAACATTAATGTCATCCTGTCTAAAATGACATTTCAGCTTGAACGGAACAGGCTGGCCGGAACCAGTGAAAAAATCATCAATATTCCCTTTCCAGAAAAGCTGCAGCTCTCCATCTTCATCTTTATCAAACTCGAGCTCATTATCATACAAATACGCTTCTTCGTCATCGTATAGATCCACTTCCGTAAAGGTATCTTCATCAGAATCGCTTATCAGAAAGGTCTTTCCTTCTATTTCTGCGGAATCTATCGGAAATTCGAAAATATCCAGAGAAATCTGCGGGAAATTATACTGCAAAGAGTCATCATCTACATGATCCAACCCATCATCTGTAATAATCTCGACTTCAAGAAAATGCTGCTTGTTGCTGTAAACGGCTTTGCAATAAGTACTTCTGATATTGTATTTTAAAGTTTCGTCGGGGTGATAAATTTTTAAAATCCCTTTCATTTTAGCCTAAAGAAAATTGTAAATAGTTGATTATAAACTTATACAACAAAGATAGAAAATAGATTGATTGTACAAATAGTTTTTAAAATTATTTTAAGGATAAATCTTTAACTTTCAAAACTTAATATTTATTACTTTAGTGCTGCTAAAAAAGTATTGTAATGAAAAACATATTTTTCGGAAGTATTATCGCCATTGGTTTTGCCGCTTCATTCCTCTCTTGTAAAAAACAAGATTCTCCGATTACAAAGGTCACTCCCAGTAATCTTGATTCTATCGCTTCAAAATATTATGAGCAATATCTGAAACTTCATCCTATTGAAGCAACCATGCAGGGCGATATCCGTTATAACGACCAGCTTCCCATCAATATCGACAAAGATTTTATTTCAGGAGAAATTGCTTTTTATAAAAACATTAGCGACCAGATCAAAAAAGTAGATTATAAAAACCTTTCCGATAATGACAAGGTGGTGTATGATGTTTTGGATTATACGCTGAAAGACAGGATAGAAAGTTATGCTTATCATCCAGAATACATTCCTTTTACACAGTTTGACGGGCTTCCTCTTATCTTTCCTGTAATGGGAAGCGGAAAAGGAATTCAGCCTTTTTCTACAGAGACAGATTATGACAACTGGCTGAAAAGAATGGAAAAATTTCCGGAATGGATGAATCAGGCGATTGAAAATTTCCGCCAGGGAATTACCACAGGAATTGTTCTTCCTAAAAAGCTTGTCATTAAAATGATCCCTCAGATGAAGGCTGAAGAGATCATAACTGTTGATTTTCAGAAAAATATTTTCTACGGGCCGGTACAAAATTTTCCTAAAGAATTCAGCTCAGCTCAAAAAGAAAAATATACGAAGCTTTTTGAAGAATCCATAAGGAAAAACATCATTCCTGTCTATACAAAAATGGCAAATTTCCTTGAGCTTGAGTATCTTCCGAAAGCAAGAATCACAGATGGTTACAATGCGCTCCCAAATGGTCAAAATATTTATGAATATTACGTAAAAAGCTGGACTACAACACAGCAATCTCCCGAAGAAATTAATAAAATCGGGGTACAGCAGGTTGAGATGCTTCGCTCAGAAATGGTGAAAGTACAGCAACAAGTAGGCTTCCAAGGGACATTAGAAGCGTTCATACAACATGTAAAAACCGATCCGAAAGCAATGCCTTATAAAACATCCAAGGAAGTTTTGGCCGGATTCAATGGGATTTTAAGCAAAATCTCTCCGAAGTTGAAAACCATGTTCAACGTAACTCCAAAAACTCCATTCGAAATACGCCAGACGGAAAAATTCCGTGAGGCTACGGCAAGTGCGGAATATATACAAGGAACGCCTGATGGAAAAAGGCCGGGAATTTTTTATATGCCTCTTCCTGATCCAGCAAAATTCAATGTTACCTCAGGAATGGAATCTCTTTTCTTGCATGAGGCAATTCCGGGGCATCATTACCAGGTTTCGCTGCAGCAGGAAAATACTTCTCTTCCGAAATTCATGAGATTCGGATGGTTTGGAGCGTATGGAGAAGGCTGGGCACATTATTGTGAAACATTAGGTCCGGAATTCGGATTATATACAGATCCTTACCAAAAAATGGGATATTTAAGCGATCAGATGCTTCGAGCAGTCCGCCTTGTTGTAGATACAGGAATGCACACAGGAAAAATGACCAGAGAACAGGCAATTCAATATTTCCTAAGCAATATTGCATACGATGAGGCTTCTGCAACAGCAGAAATAGAACGTTATATGGCAATGCCGGGACAAGCGTTAGGATATAAAATCGGTGCGTTGAAAATCCGTGAGCTTCGGAATAAATATGAAAAGCAGCTGGGAAACAAATTTAGCTTAGCGAAATTTCATGACGAAGTATTAAGCCAAGGCTGTTTACCATTAGATGTTCTGGAACGCAAAATGGAATTGTGGGCAAATCAACAGAAGTAAAATAAAAAAGCACCAATTAGGTGCTTTTTATTTCTTTTCTCCTTCTTTAGATTTTGGGTTATCTTTCAGATAAGGATATTTAAGCGCCATATTTTTCAGAAGGGAAGCATCTAATTCCAATGCAAGGCTGAGCGCTTCTTTTCCTTTTTCCTCTTCTTTTAGGTTGAAATAGCAATTGCTTAGCTGATAATACAATTCTGCTCTTTTATGTTTTTTAAGTGCTGTAATCAAAACGGTAGCAGCGTCTTCATATTCTCCTAAAAGCATTAAAACTTCAGTATAAGCATACCAATTATAGAAACGGCTGGGTTCTGCATCTACCAATTTTTTGAGGCATTCCAGGCTTTCTTCGAAACTTCCGGAATCAATAAAAAGAAAGGCCAGCCTCTTTTGATAATCAAGATTATTCTCATTGAGAGCCGTTGCTTCTTTTGCAAAATGAAGTGCTTCTTTCTTTCCTCCCATTTCTTCGTAAATGAAGGATTGCTCCATCATCGCAAGATAAAACTGAGGATCTTCGCGCAAGGATTTCTGAAAAGAGTTCAGCGCATTTATCGGCTGCTTCATTTCTTTGAAACAAAGTCCGATTCTATAGAAAGTGAATGCTTTGGTATATTCAAGCTCGAGCATTTCTTCATAAACATCAATTGCTTTTTTCCATTCTTTCATGGCTTCGTAACATGCCGCTTTGTTGGAATAAATGCTTACTGCATTCGAATTGATCGCAAGAATATAATCAAAACCTCTTATCGCTTCCTGATAATTTTTTCTGGAAAAATAAAATTGTCCGTATTCAAACCAAGCGGTTTCAGAGAACGGGAATTTATCCAGATAAGAATTCAGAAAGTCAATGGCTTCTTTACTTTTCTTTAACCTTCCAAAACATGACATGACATTTTCTAAAGCATAATCGTCATTCGGATCGAAATTAAGAGCTTCCTGATAATGTTTGAGCGCGGAAAAAGGATCTTCAAGATTCACAAATTCATCTGCTATAAAGTTGTGCAGAAAGTTTTCTTCTTCGTGAAGTTCCAGCGCTTTTTCGCAATATTCGATTGCTTTTCGGGAATTCCCAAGATTTGAGTAATATTTTGCACAGCATACAAGAAAATCGGTGTCTTCCATCGCAGATTCCTTCAGCTCATCGATGATTCTTTTGGCTTCTGTATAATTCTCCAATTCCAAGAGAACTTCGAGTTTTTTGGTCTTGATTTCTAAAGAAGCAGGATGAAGTTTCAGCGCATATTGTACGGCCTGTTCGGCGAAACTTATGTCGCCAAGTTCCAGATAATAAATAATAATGTCTTCCAATTCATCAGTATCGAAGTAGAATTCATCATTATTTTCCAGCATTTCTTCGAACTTTCTGGCAAGTTCGTTTTCAAAAAATTCTTCCAATATCTTGTCTCAACGTTGTTTCAATGTCAGAAATATAAGCTTGCAGACATTGAAAAACTATTTTAAATTTTACAAATGTGTGATCGTAAATCACTCTACAAATTTAGTGCAAAGTTTTTAAATGCGTTTTTCAGTATAAATGTATCAAAAATTTTTATTGAAAATGCAATTGTGGATAAATAAAACGAATTATTTTTAATGAAAAATCCTTTCAGGGTTTGTTTTTCTGAAAGGATTTTATTTTTTATTATTATTCAAAAATTAAATGAGACTTTTGATTTTTGCAATCATATCATCACCTAGCTGATCTGCTTCTTCCTGAGATTTTGCTTCGGTATAAATCCTGATGATCGGTTCTGTATTGGATTTCCTCAGATGAACCCAATTTTCCGGAAAATCAATTTTCACACCGTCAACGGTTGAAATTTCTTCATTCTTAAACTCGTCCTGAACTTTAATTAAAAGTGCGTCAACATCAATTTCCGGAGTCAGCTCAATTTTCTTTTTCCCCATAAAATACGCAGGATACGCTGCCCTCAGCTCCGAAACGGTTTTGTTTTCTTTTGCCAAATGGGTTAAAAATAAAGCAACGCCAACTAAAGAATCTCTTCCATAATGTAAATCAGGATAGATAATTCCTCCATTTCCTTCGCCTCCGATTACGGCATTTTTTTCCTTCATCAAAGTGACTACATTCACTTCTCCTACTGCGCTTGCAAAATATTCTGAACTTAAATCTTCAGCAACATCTCTCAATGCGCGGCTTGAAGAAAGATTAGAAATTGCAGCTCCTTTTTTAAGTTTTAACAAATAATCGGCAACTGCGACCAAAGTATATTCTTCACCGAACATTTCTCCTTTTTCGTCCACCAAAGCCAGCCTGTCTACATCGGGATCCACTACGATTCCAAGGTCTGCTTTTTCTTTTTTTACGAGCTCGCAGATGTCGGTCAAATGTTCTTTCAGCGGTTCCGGATTATGGGGAAACTGCCCGTTTGGTTCGCAGTATAATTTCACGACTTCTACTCCTAATTTCTCCAAAAGCGGCGGAATAGAAATTCCTCCTGTGGAATTCACTGCATCCAGAACTACTTTGAATTTCTTTGATTTTATAGCTTCAGCATCTACGGTTGGTAATTCCAGAATTTTCTGAATATGGATGTCAAAAGCATCGTCTCTGGTTTCATATTTTCCCAAATCATCTACTTCTGCATAATCGAAATCTTCATTTTCGGCTAATGCCAGAACTTCTGTACCGTTTTCACCGCTGATGAATTCGCCTTTTTCATTTAACAATTTAAGAGCATTCCATTGTTTTGGATTGTGTGAAGCGGTCAAAATGATTCCACCGTCTGCATTAAGTTCCGGAACCATCACCTCAACAGTTGGTGTTGTGGAAAGTCCTAAATCAATCACATTGATTCCCAATCCTTGTAAAGTTGACGCAACTAAAGATGAAACCATCTGCCCGGAAATCCTGGCATCTCTTCCGATAACAAGTGTTAGATTTTTTTTGTTTTTATTATTTTGCAGCCAGCTTCCGAATGCCGAGGCAAATTTCACAACATCAAGCGGCGTAAGATTATCGTTTACTTTTCCGCCAATGGTTCCGCGGATTCCTGAAATGGATTTGATTAGGGACATATTATGGGTTTAGCTTCAGAAAATCTTTCCTGAATATTATAGCGCAAAAATACGAAGAATTTAGGATTTGTATATCAAGAGCATCCGCAATCTTTATCGCAATTTGTGCCCTTGCCGCTGAATTTTTTAGGAGCAAAGTTTTTCCTGATCAATTTTAAAACTGAATAGCAGGCAAATACAAAAACAACCGCAAGAATGATATATTGTAAGGTTAAAGAATCCATTTTTTAAATTTTGAAATCGATATAAAATATGTTCAAAGTTTATTCCAGCTTACAGAATCTATTTAAAAATCTGATATACAATCATAGAAGCAATATAGGCCAATCCTGTCATCCCGATAATTTGCAGAGCAGTCCACTTCCATGATTTTGTTTCACGCATTACTACTGCAATTGTTGAGATGCACTGCATCGCAAATGCATAAAAAACCATTACGGAAAGCCCGGTTGCAAAACTGAAAACTTTTTCGCCATTCGGTTTTACATCGCGCCGCATTTTGTCAATTACTTTTTCTTCCGGAGCATCGTCATCCAAACGGTACAGAGTAGACATTGTTCCTACAAATACTTCTCTTGCTGCAAAACTGGTAAGAATCCCAACTCCCATTTTCCA
Organism: Bergeyella sp.; assembly: GCA_032083825.1. Taxonomy (GTDB): domain Bacteria; phylum Bacteroidota; class Bacteroidia; order Flavobacteriales; family Weeksellaceae; genus DAMDNI01. Next base: position 9,551 of record DAMDNI010000014.1, read on the forward strand.
ATCGTAACCTAACGGAGCAATTGCAGGCTCGATAGATTTTCCCATTTTAGCAAGATAAGAATGATCCAAATGTACATCGGTCGCAAATATTTTTTTCGGCTCGTTGCTTGGCCCGAAATAGCTTAATGTCCAAATAATAATGCTGACTACAAAAATAATTTTACCTGCTCCTGTGATGAATCCCCATACTTTGTCGAGCATTAATTTAAAATCATACCCGAAAAGCGGCATTTTGTAAGCCGGCATATCCATAACAAGAAAGGTTTTTCCTTTATTTTTAATAAATTTTTTCAAAATCAAAGATGAAAAAAGCGCTGTTGCAAATCCCAAAAAATACATGGCCAAAAGTGCAATTGCCTTGTAACTGATCCCGATAAAATTTCCTTCAGGAATGATCAGACCAATGATAATACTATATACGGGAAGCCTTGCAGAACACGTCATAAATGGTGTTACCAAAATCGTGATCAGCCTTTCTTTTACGTTTTCGATATTTCTGGTGGACATAATTGCCGGGATTGCACATGCTGTTCCTGAAACCAGTGGAACAATACTTTTCCCGTTTAAACCAAAAGGACGAAGAAGCCTGTCCATCAGGAAGACAACTCTTGCCATATATCCTGAATCTTCGAGAATATAAAGAAAATAAAGCAATATTCCGATTTGCGGAGCAAAAATTACGATTCCTCCGATTCCTGCAATGATGCCATTTGAAACCAAAGAATTGATCGGGCCTTCTGGAAGATGCTCCGATGCAAAATTAGAAAGCCAGAGCGTTCCGCTGTCAATCCAATCCATCGGATAAGCCGCCAGATAAAAAACCATTTGGAAAATAAAAAGCAAAACTGCTATGAATATGACATATCCCCAGAATTTATGGACAAGGATCTTATCCAGTTTCTCTGTCAGCAATTCTTTGAACTGCTGTTTTTTGGAAAGTGTTTCAGAAACGATTGCATCAATATTCTGATACCTGCGAATTGTCTCCTGCGTCTGAAGCCTTTTGGGAACGATGCATTTCGAATCGTTCTCATTAAGCTGATCATTCACAGAATTTAGTTTTCCAAGATATGAGTCTGAGGAAAGAAGCGTCCAGATTTTATAGGCGTTTTTTTCTTCTGAATTGTCAATTATCCTCTGTATAATGCTCTTCTGTTCTAATGGAATGGTAAAACTTATCTCATGTGAAGTTTTAAAATTTTCATTTAAAATTTCTTTTTTAAGCTCATCTATTCCTTCGTTATTCTTTGCGTTTGTAGCGATTACATTTACTTTGAGAAGGTTTTGAAGCTTGGGGATATCAATTGTGATTCCTCTTCTTTCTGCCTGATCCATCTGATTGAGAACTACCATCACAGGAATTCCGAGATCCTGGATCTGCTGAAAAAGCAGCAATCCCCTTTTAATGCTTAAAGCTTCGAGAATATAAACGACTCCGGAATATTTCTGAGCTTCATCAATAAGATATTTTGAGAAAATAGCTTCGTCTTCCGAGCTTGGATAAATGCTGTAAGATCCCGGCAAATCGATTACTTCTACTTCTTCATTTCCAAAAATGTAATTTCCTGAGTGGCTTGCAACAGTTACGCCTGCATAATTTCCGGTTTTCTGTTTTTTGTTGCACAGCTGATTGAAAATGGTGGATTTGCCGACATTCGGGTTTCCTACGAGTAAGATCTTTTTGGGGGGAATTGTATTCTGCATTCGCTTCTGTTCTCGGTTAAACGCTGATAAAAATTAAGAAAGGTTTTCGACCAAAATATATTCTGCTTCTTCCTGTCTCAGAGCAATCCTGCTTTTTTCAACACCGAATTCTATATACATCGGGCCCTGAAAAGGAGCCTGATAAAGAATGCGGAATTCTGTTTCGGGCAAAAGACCCATTTCAATAATTTTTGTAGGCATTTTCAAAGCTTCGTTGTCATAACCGCGGATGATTCCCCGAATTTTATGAGGAAAGCGGGAAAGCCTGTGATTCATTTCTTTTTTCACGTCAGACGTTTAAAATGCAAATATACTTTATTTGTATTTAATCTAAATAACTTACGGCAATTAAAAAACCGGAAGATCTCACGATTCCCGGTTTTTTCTGAATATTAGTGTATGAATGTTTATTTTTTCTTCTTTGGTGTAGGTGCTGCAGGCAATTCTATCGGATTGTCGTTGGAATCATAGAAATCTTTCAGCATTTTTTCCTGTTTTTTTACCATATCTCCAATTGTTGCATCACTTCCCGGCATTTTCTGGCTTAGCATCTCCGGCTTCAGCATTGGCCTGATCGTTGCAAACGGATCTTTTTTGAAATCGGCGATTGATGTTTCAAATTTTTCTCTTGAAACGTCAACTCTTTTCGGGCTTCCTCCGGGAGAAATCGTTTCGATATAAGAAAGTTCTTCAAAATTTTCTACTTTTTTATTTCCTTTGAGTTCCCATGAATAGTTTTTGCCTTCATCTTCAATTTTTACGATTAAGCCTGGCAATCCGTAGAATTTATAGGGACCGTCCTGAAACGGAAGATCACTTGAAAACCACGCTGTCCATTTTCTTCCTCCGAATTCTGTGGTTGCTTTCTGAGTATTGTAGCTTCCAATCTTCTCTTTGTCGGAGAGAATGTTCCAGTTGAATTTTACAGGATCTATGTATCCTAATTTCATTGGGGTAAAGCCATTCTGCAAACCTTCTTCAAAGATTACTTTCATATCCGGATATACTTTTTCTACTTTGAATGCGAATTTCGGCATTTTCATCGTTTTGGAAAGATCTTTGAAAACTCCTGATTTCTGCATGGCTTCTACTTCTATTTTTAAGATAGAATCCTGTGCAACCCAGGTAAAATCTCTGTAAATTGATTTTTCCGGAGTAATGTCTAATGTCGTCATTACTTTTTCAACTTTCGCCGAATCTTTTTTGGGCTTGAACGTGAGTTCATAAAAAAACCGGTTGGCCGTGACCTGCGCCTGTGAAGCAAAAAATAAAATAAATGCAAATGCTGTAAATAACTTTTTCATTGTGAAGTTGTTTTATTCATTAGTTTGGCAAGATGAAGTTTTGTTACAAAAAAATATGCACTTCATGAAAAATTTTAATAAAAAACTCCCGAAAAATACGGGAGCTTTGTTTAAAGTTTATTTGAAATTGAATTTGACGGTAAACATAACTTGGCTTGGACGAAGCTGATACCTGGTATAGTTATCTCCTGTCGCAGAAATATTATAGGTTTCGAAGAGTTTTTTATTGGCAATATTCAGCCATTTAACTTCAAAATCAATTTTCTTTTTTTCCCATGTATATTGATAGGAAAGATCGAAAAATGCATTTTTCAGTTTCATATTATCATTGGCAACATTTATCTGGTCCCAAAAAAAGCCAATTGTATGATTACTTATCGGATAAAGATACACGCTCATATTATGATTATATCCGTTTGATTTAAGGTCGTTTCCAGAAAAATTATTTTGTGTGTTCCATGAATAGGTAAAGCTATAATCCATACTTAGCCAGCTGAAATAGGTATTATTGAATTTCATCCCGATACTTTGGCCAATATTTTCGCTTTCAAAAGGAGTATTGTTTCTTTTTAAGAATGACTCTGATTTGGTATTTCTGTAATTGACGGATGCATTTGTTTTATATTTAGGAAAATACTTTCCTAACTCTGCAGCATAAGTATTGGTGGTAGAATTGTTATCCTGTACTTCATATATAATTGTTGAAGTTCCTGTACCAAGATTCAGGGTATTAGCCAGTAAATTTCTTTCTGTATCTCTGTAAGAATATCTAATATTGAAAAATATATTGTTCAGCGGATTACGATATTCTATTGCAGATCCAATACTTTTATTGAAAATCTCATTGATTGGATTGTCTTTTGACATTGAGCTCAAATTTGTAGCGGAAGAAAGAATATTTCCTGCATACATATCACTTATATCTCCAAAATTATAATTGAGGTTTCCGTTAAGACTCGCTTTCCAAAAAGAGGCGAATGAATACTGTACATATGCATTTGGAGAAAACGTAGTCCTGTCCAGTGATTTGGAAACTCCTCTTTCTGCATCATTGGCTCTAATGCTGTTAAAATTAACCGGCATGTTTGCAAATAGGAGCCATGCATTTGATTTGTAATTGATACCCAAAGACAAATATGGGATTGAATTGGTGTATTTAATATTGTTTACAAATTCATTTCCATAGCTTATATTTCCCGCTGCATTCATTCCTAGCATCTGGGAATCCATATTATTAGTAGAAAAATCATATCCTATTTCTGGAGTGAAAGTCCAAAACTTTTTAGAAAAACTTACGTTTGCAGAATGGGAGGCTTCAAATGTTTTCATTTTGAAGTTTTGAAGAACGGTTGCGGCATCCTGAAAATCAAAAAACTCATATTCTCCTGTTTGTTCATTAAATCCTGTAGGAAGTTTTATATAGCTTGAAGGTGTAATTTCCAATGTTTGCCTGTCATTCTGATAATTTATATAAGATTTTACATTAACCAGTTTTTCTTTCCAAGGAATTATCGTACTCAAAGAGTTTTGAAATGATGAAGTAGGAGATTCCAATGCCTGGTTTCCTTCTCTGCTTCCAAACCTGTCTGTAATATTAGAGTTTGCCCTATCAGCATTCCAAAACTGGGTAAAAGTTGTGGTGTTTTTAAAGAAACCTTTTTTTGCATTTTTTGTAAAAATGATTTCACCTTTTGCTTTATCGGTATAAAAATGGTTCAAAATACTTGTTTCATAATGTGTATTATTCTGATAATCATTTTCTTCATAGTATGATTCTCTTTCAACCGCATTATTGGTATAATTGGCATTTGCTTTCAGTTCCCATTCTTTATTTTTAAACGGATTGGTTAAAAGGTTGGCAGAAAAGAAATGAACATTATTGAGCAGATACCTTTTTTCAGGCAGGTTTGGAGCACTTGCGTTCTGAACATTCAGCCAGCTGTTTTGAGAAGACTGGCTTCTTCTTCCTTCCCATCCGCTTCCAAATCCCAGAAGATTTCCTTCTTTTTCTACACTTTCTCCGTTGTTGTTGGCTTTGTAATTCACCACCCATTGATTTTTCTGTCCGAAGAACATCGGAGTGAGTTTTACATTCCATAGTAACGGATCTAAACCTATACCGATTTCTCCACGCCCAGTCATTGTTACAGATTTTTTCAGGACAACATTCAAGCCTGCATTTTCGGAAGGTACTTTATCCTGAAGTATTTTCACCGGCTGGTGATTTTCCATCACTTCGATTTTCTGAACGGCATCTTTTGGAAGCGAATTATTCACTGTTCCATAGCCACCTTCCATTAAATCTTTCCCATTTACATAAAATTTGTTAATAGCCTCTCCTTGATATAAAACGGTTCCGTCACTGTTTACCTCGATTCCGGGAATCTTTTTAAGGACATCAGCAAGTGTTCTGTCGGCTTTACTTTCAAAAGCTTTCAGGTCATAGGAAATTGTGTCGCCTCTTTTGGTGATCAGTTTGGTTTTTAATTTTACTTCCTTGATTTCAGTTGCATCCGGACTCAGGCTGAAATTCTGGCTTTGGTTTTCATTTCTGATACTTTTGGTTTGAGGTTTATGATTGAATGCTTTAATTTTAATCTCAACATTTGGTTCGGAAGTGGTAAAAGTAACTTTATATTCCCCTTTCGAATTGGAAATAGAATATGCCATGATTGCATCTTTTCCCGGCTCTTCTACCGTTACGGATGCACTTGGAACGGGCTGGCCATCAGCATCTGTCACTTTTCCTGTAATGGTTGTCTGCGCATATGCAATAATCGCAAAAAACAGCACAAAAAATAAAGATAATCCTCGCTTCATAGTAATTTTTTAATATTAGTTCTCATAATTCCATCTTTGTTACAGCTTTTTGTAAGATTTTAATTTTGACAAATGGTTAAAGGTTATTTATGAATTCTATCAGAATTTTGGATAAATATTGTTTTTCACATACAATTATTTTATAATTTTGCTCCTTAATATTTGCTTAATATGGGATTAATATTAAAACCGATTGATGTTGTAGACGATATCACAAAAGAGGATTTTTTCGAAAAATATCTTAAGCCGAGAAAACCCGTTGTCATCAAAAATATGGCAAGAAAATGGCCCGCTTACCAAAAATGGACTATGGAATATATGAAGGAAGTAGTTGGCGATGTGGAAGTTCCGTTGTATGATTCTGCAAAAGCAGACCCTTCTGCTCCCATCAATTCTTCTTCTGCAAAAATGAAATTTGCTGATTATATTGATCTTATCGAAAAAGAGCCTACAGATTTAAGAATTTTCTTATTCGATCCCATCAAATACGCTCCTAAGCTTCTGGATGATTACATTTCTCCTAAAGATCTTATGGGAGGTTTTCTCGATAAATATCCCAATATGTTTTTCGGAGGAAAAGGTTCAGTAACATTCCTTCATTTTGATATTGATATGGCGCATATTTTCCATACACATTTTAATGGAAGAAAGCACATCCTTTTATTCGATTACAAATGGAAAGATCGCCTTTACAAGCTTCCCTATGCTACTTATTCATTAGAAGATTATGATATTTCTAATCCGGATTTTGCCAATTTCCCGGCATTGGACGGGATCGAAGGAATCGAGTGTTTTCTAGAACATGGCGACACTTTGTTTATGCCAACAGGATGGTGGCACTGGATGAAATATCTGGACGGAAGTTTTTCAATATCATTAAGAGCCTGGGACAAATCCTGGGCAGTAAAAGCGCATTCTCTTTGGAATCTTACCGTTCAGCGGAAATTTGATAATTTCATGAAAGCCCGTTACAAAAAAAGATATATGGACTGGAAAGAAAGGAAAGCAATACAAACTGCAAACCGAGCATTGGCAAAAAAACTTCCAAAATAAAAAATAAAAACCTCCAGAATCTGGAGGTTTTTTTATTTTAATCATTCAGCTTCAAAACAGCCATGAATGCGGATTGCGGAACTTCTACCCTGCCAATCTGCTTCATTTTCTTTTTACCTTCTTTTTGCTTTTCCAAAAGCTTTCTCTTTCTGGAAATATCTCCTCCGTAACATTTTGCGGTAACGTCTTTTCTTAAAGCTTTAATCGTTTCTCTTGCAATCACTTTCGTTCCTAATGCTGCCTGAACTGCGATATCAAACTGCTGTCTCGGAATCAGTTCGCGAAGTTTTTCACACATTTTTTTACCAATGGTATAAGCATTAGAATCGTGAATCAAAGAAGATAATGCATCCACCATATCCCCGTTAATCAAAATATCCATTTTTACCAGCTTAGAAGCTCTGAAACCAGTCGGATGATAATCGAAAGAAGCATAGCCTTTTGAAATAGACTTCAACCTGTCATAAAAATCAAAAACAACTTCTGCCAAAGGCATATTGAAAATTAATTCCACCCTGTCTGAAGTCAGGTAACTCTGGTTAACAATTTCTCCTCTTTTTTCGATACAAAGGGTCATTACAGCTCCTACAAAATCTGATTTTGTGATAATAGAAGCTTTGATGTAAGGCTCTTCCACTCTGTCCATTGTTGTAGGATCCATCATTTCAGACGGGTTGTTGATGAGAATGACCGTTTCCGGATCTTTTTTGGTAAAACCATGATAGGAAACGTTGGGAACCGTTGTGATGACATTCATGTTGAATTCACGATCCAAACGTTCCTGAACGATTTCCATATGAAGCATTCCCAAGAATCCGCATCGGAAACCAAAACCAAGAGCAGCAGAACTTTCTGGCTCAAAAACCAGAGAAGCATCATTTAGTCTTAATTTTTCTAATGAAAATCTTAATTCTTCAAAATCCTCAGAATCAATTGGGTAAATACCTGCGAAAACCATTGGCTTTACTTCCTCGAATCCTTCGATCGGCCCTTTTGCAGGATTATCAAAGGAAGTGATGGTATCTCCAACCTTTACTTCGCGGGCATCTTTAATTCCGGAAACCAAATATCCTACGTCTCCACATTCCACCGTTTTCTTTGGAACCTGTTTCAATTTCAAAGTGCCTACCTCATCAGCTCCGTATTCTTTGCCTGTTGCGAAGAATTTAATTTTTTCATTTTTAGAAATGCTTCCGTTTACGACTTTGAAATACGCTTCAATTCCTCTGAAAGGATTATAAACAGAGTCAAAAATCAAAGCTTGAAGCGGCGCATCCGGATCTCCAACCGGAGCAGGAATTCTTTCTACAATCTGTTCAAGCAAGTGATGAACACCTTCACCTGTTTTTCCGGAAACTCTCAGAACATCTTCATATTCGCAGCCGATAAGATTCATAATCTCATCTGTTACTTCTTCAGGATTTGCAGAAGGAAGATCAATTTTATTAAGAATCGGAATAATTGTTAAATCATTTTCCAATGCCAAATACAAATTACTAATTGTTTGTGCCTGAATACTTTGCGCTGCATCTACAATTAAAAGTGCACCTTCACAAGCTGCAATCGAACGGGAAACTTCGTAAGAAAAATCAACGTGTCCGGGTGTATCAATTAGATTTAGGATATATTTTTCTCCTTTATATTCATAATCCATCTGGATGGCGTGAGATTTAATGGTGATCCCACGTTCTTTTTCCAAATCCATATCATCGAGTGTCTGAGACTGCAATTCTCTTTGTGTAACGGTATTTGTATATTCTAAAAGACGATCTGCCAATGTACTCTTACCGTGATCAATATGGGCGATTATGCAAAAATTTCGTATGTTTTTCATGTATAATTCTGATAGTCTGCAAATTTAGTTTTTTTCCCGGAATTTTCTATTTTTTCTTGGCATTGTGACGGATTATAAAATTAGCTAAACGAGCCCTGCAGGTTTTGCAAGGCTCGTCTAACATTAAAAAATAAACTATTACGGTTTTCTTTTTTTGGGGGAATTTTCTTCTTTCCCTTTCATATCCATAATTTTGTTCCTGATCACTCCTTCTGTGTCATACATTTTCAGGACTTGCTGCGCTGTGATAATCTTCATGAATTTTCCGCAGTATTCTTTTCTGTGATTCAACAGTTGCTGTCCGACTTCAAAACTTTGGTTGAGTTGCTTTTTTGCATCTTCATCACTCATTGAATTATAATTCTGATCGTGCTGAAATTTATTTTTGATCTCTTTCTGCCTTTCCTGATATTCTGCATATAATATTTTGAACTGTTCCTGTTTGTCTTCCGGAATATTCAGCTCGGAAATCATCATATTTTCACGAAATTCCTTTAGCAAAGCAATTCTTTCTTCAGGGTTCATATTGTTGATCACTTTCTTCCTTTGTTCAGGAGTCATATTTTTCCAGTCATATTCTTTCTTTACTGTTCCGGAAGGAGTAAGATTAAATTGCTGAGCCGAAAAAATTCCGGTTCCCAAAGTGAATGCTAATAAAAATACGATCTTTTTTTTCATTTTCTGAACATTTGAGGTTCAAGACAATTAGTTATATAAATCAAGGTAAATATCCTGTTCTGCTCCTTTTCCTAAATCTGCAATTTCTTTATTGGAAAGCTCTCCCAAAATTGTTTCTACTTGGGCTTGCGTAACTTTTGAAGAATTAGAAATTTCTTTATCAGAAATTTTCACTGCTGGTTTATAAATCTTTACGGATTCTGTTTTTTCTACTGTTACAGCATGAGTATTCTCAACATTCATCTTTACTGATGTTTGATCTTCTAAAGTTTTTGGAGCTATCTTTGTTTCGTTATCCACTGATTTCACAATTTTTATTGAATCAGGAACGTTGCCTAAAGCATAAGAAGAGTCCTCATTACCAAATTGAACAAAAGCGGTAACTCCAAAAATAAGTGTTAAACTCGCAGCCATAGCATATGTCCAATTAAGTTTAAATACTTTAGCTGGTTTAGAAGCCTTCTTTTTATCAAGCGAAATATTGTACAAAACATTATCTTGGATTTTTCCGAAAAAATCTTCGGGAGGTGTTTTGTGAATGTTCTTGCGTTCGAGTTTTTCTATATCAAAATTTTTCATTTTCTGAAAAAATTAAGCTTCATAATTTTCTTTAATATAATCTTCAATCTTTTGTTTGGCATAATGGTAGTTGGTTTTGAGAGTTCCGACTGACATATCCAATATCCTGCTCAATTCTTCGTAAGGCAGATCATCATAATACCGCATGGTAAAAACCAATCTTTGCTTCTCTGGAAGGCTCTGAATGGCTTTTTGCAATAAAACCTGAATCTCTTCAGCTTCGCTTTCTACATTATCTGCAACCAGATTCTGCAGGTGATGTTCCGCATCTTCATCGCTTTTCTGCATTTTTTTGAGTTTATTCAGTTGCTGCAGCGATTCATTGGTTGCGATTCTGTAAAGCCAGGTGTACAAAAGACTGTCCTGCTTGAACTGGTGGAAATTCTGATATGCTTTAATAAAAGTTTCCTGCAAAACGTCTTGTGCCAGATCATGATCTACGATCATTCTTCTGATATGCCAATATAACCTGCTTTGATAAGCATCCATCATCGAACGAATCCCCTTTTCATGAGTTCGTTCATTCCGCATCAGTTCAATAATTTCTGAATCCTTGCTCTTCATGGAGATGCTTTCGTTGTTTGGATGGTAAATTTAATTAAAAGTTAAAAACATCTTTACAATTTTTAATCCAAACTTATTTATTCTATTTTTGTTAGATGAATATTGTGATCATTGGTTCCGGAAATGTTGCTTATCATCTGGCAAAAGCATTCACTGAAAATCAGGTTTCGGTGAGCCAGATTTTCGGAAGAAATCAAAAAGATTTAAAATTGATCTCGGAAGAACTTCGTATTCCTTATTCTACAGATCTCCTTGCTGACGCGGATTTATATATAATTGCCGTCAATGATTCTTCCATTGAAGAGGTTTCAAAAACAATTCAGAAAAAAAATGTTCTCGTGGCCCACACTTCCGGTTCTGTTTCACGTGACACATTGAAAGGAAATTACAGGAAATCAGTATTTTATCCCTTGCAAACTTTTTCGAAATCAAAAAAACTTACCTATTCCGAAATTCCTTTTTTTATTGATGCTGAAAATGAAGATGATCAAAAACTTTTAAAAAACCTTGCAGGGAAAATTTCTGAAAAAGTACTTTTGGCAGATGACCGGAAAAGAAAATACATTCATCTTACTGCAGTTTTTGCGTGTAATTTTGTAAATCATCTTTATGCAAGAGCAAAAGAAATTTCGGATTCTCAGAATATTCCCTTTGATTACTTTCTTCCTTTGATTGATGAGACCACACGGAAAATCCACAAACTGGAACCTAAAAAAGCACAAACAGGGCCTGCTGTAAGAAATGACCGAAAAGTTTTAGAAACCCATGAAGCATTAATTTCTGATGAAGAGCATCTGAAAATTTATCAGACCATGAATGAATCTATAAAAAAAATGTATGAGCTATAAATCAAGACTAAAAAACATAAAAGCCTTTGTATTCGATGTTGACGGAGTTTTTACGGATGGAAGCGTTTATCTTCTCCCCGGCGGAAATATGTGCAGGGTGATGAATGTTCTTGATGGTTACGCCGTTGTAAAAGCGTTGAAAAACGGCTATTTAATCGGGGTAATTACAGGAGGAAATGACGAAATGGTAAAACATAGGGTTAATTATCTGGGAATTACCGATTATTACGCAAAATCTCACAATAAACTTGAAGATTTTGAACATTTCAAAGCTAAATATGATCTTGAAGATGACGAGATTCTGACCATGGGTGATGATATTCCCGATATTCCTATTCTTCAGGTTTCGGGTATTTCTGCATGTCCTGAAAATGCAGTGCCCGAAGTGAAGGAAGTAGCGGATTATATTTCTTCGATTCCGGGAGGAAAAGGCGCTGTGCGCGATGTGATCGAACAGGTCATGAAAATTCATGGAAAATGGACGCTTGATAATACACAAAGTGTTTAAAACATTAAAAAATAACTGATGAAAATTCTGCTCGCCTCCAACTCTCCCCGAAGAAAAGAACTTCTCGAAAATTTGGGTTACGATTTTGAAATAGTTTCGATAAACTGTGATGAGAATTTCCCTGAAGATTTAGACCTTTCCAAAGTTGCCGGATATCTTTCAGAATTGAAGTCCGACGCTTTTCGAAAATTGGAATCTGATGAAATCCTGATCACTGCAGACACTGTGGTTGTTTTGAAGAATCAAATTTTAGGAAAGCCTAAAAATCCTCAGGAAGCAAAACAGATGTTGCAAAAGCTTTCTGCCAATGTTCATCAGGTTTATACTGGGATTACCATAAAAACAAAAGCTAAAACCATTACCAAAACAGACGTTGCAAATGTATATTTTGATGAAATATCAGATGCAGAAATCAAATCTTATATCGACAGCTTCAAACCCTTTGACAAAGCAGGAAGCTACGGCATACAGGAATGGCTCGGAATGGCAAAAATTAAGAAAATAGAAGGAAATTTCTATACGATTATGGGTTTACCTACTCATTTGGTTTATGACATTCTTAAAACTTTACTTCAACCCTGAAACAAAAATTATTATTTTTACAAAAATATTGGTCTCATCAGATAATAAAACGCAGATTGATAAGTTATTATGTAACAATGAAAAAAACAATACTATTTCTTACCATAATCATTTTAGCAGCCTCCTGTTCTTCCCGAAAAAAGAAGAGCAATTCTACTTTTTTAAAAGGCTTTCATACCTATTACAACACTCTTTTCAACAGTAAAGATGCTCTTGAAACAGAACTAAATACGAGAAAAAAATCCCATAAGGACAATTATTACGCACCTTATATCCAGCTTCTTAAATATGATGAGCAACCTTTGGGAACAGAATTCGGAAGCAGCAGCATGTTCAGTGATGATATTGCGCCTAAACCTTTAGCCAATTCAAAACCTGGCTCTAATAAAGGAGCCTCTACCCTACAAATTTCGGAAGCAAAAGCGCTAAAAGCCATTGAAAAATATTCAATAATCAAAAAAGGAGAAGAGAAAAATAAGAAAATTTTTGATGCTTACATTTTGCTTGCGCAATCAAGAATTTATCAGAATAAACCACTCGAAGCTTTGGATGCGGTAAATTCTATTTACAGCAATTTCAGGAAAGACAAAAGATTGCCTCTGGCAAAAGTATACCAAGGCCAGGCTTTAGCAAAAATGGGCGACTATTACAGGGCAAACGAAGTTTTTACAGATCTTAAAAAAGAAAAAAAAGTAAAGAAAACCTATCGAAAACTAGCAAGCATTTATTATTCCGAGATGCTTCTTCATTCCGGTAAAAAAGAAGAAGCGGTTGCTGAGCTTGAAAATGCTTTTAAACTTAATAAAAACAGCGAACTCAGAAGCAGAATTGCTTTTCTGCGCGGGCAAATCCTTGTAAATCTCGGTAAAAACGAAGAAGCGAGAGAAAGCTTTGCAGCAGCCTACAAATATTCCACAGATTTTGAATTTGAAGTAAAATCCCAGGTAGAAATTGCAAAAACCTTTAACGGCAGCTCCGATGATTATGAAGGAGCAAAAGAGTATCTGGAAAAAATCAGTAAAAAGGGGACATACGCTTCCCGTAAAAACGAATTTTATTATGCTTTAGGCTTAATGGCAAAAAAAGCCGGTAAGACCGAAGAAGCAGACGAATATTTCAGAAAATCCCTCAAAGAGAAAATGTCTGATCCTCAGATCCGCGGGCTTGATTATTTCGAGATCGGGAAATCTTTTTTTGAAAAGAGTGATTATCTTGCAGCAGGTGCTTTTTATGATTCTGCATTGGCTGTAATGACTTATGAGCCTTCAAAAGTTATTTTAAAACTTCAGACTGAAAACATCAAAAAAGTATCTACCAATTATTACCTGGTTAAGAAAAACGACAGCATTCTGGCGCTCTCCAAAATGACTGAAGCGGAAAAAATTGCATATTTCACAAAATATATCGATAAACTGAAACTAAAAGAAGCCGAAGAAGAATTGAGACTAAAAAGAGAAGAACGCAGCAAAGGTTTTGATACTGGCGATTATTCTGCTAATTCTGTTTTTGCGAATAATTCCGGAGGCTTTCAGGACTTTTCTGACGGAGGCAACAAAGGAGGTTCTTCATTCTATTTTTCTAACCAAAATACGGTAAATAAAGGCCAGTCAAATTTTAAGCAGATATGGGGAAACCGCTCTTTAGCCGACAACTGGAGATCTTCTGCGCGCTCAGCCTCTATTGAAGATATTAAAAATGCGGCTCTCGGACTTTCAACCGCTCCGGATCCGAGAAGACACGATCCCGCCTTTTATATTGAGCAGATTCCGACTGATACCAAAACACTTGCTGATCTCAAAAAAGCACGTGATACAGCCAGTCTAGGATTAGGAAGAATGTATGAAGAATATTTTAGTGATAAACCTTTATCTACGAAAACCTTATATGATCTGGTAGATGTAAACCCGGAAGAAGAGATTAAACTTCAAGCATTATACCTTATTTTTGCCATGAATTACGAAAAAAATCCTTCTGCGGCAGAAAGAGCCAAACAGCTGATTTTAAGCGAATATCCTTATACTTCTTATGCAGAATTTGTTAAAAATCCTAAAAACAATGCATTTAATCAATCATCAGAAGAAGTAATAAAAGCGTATGCAGATGCTTTTGCACTTTATGAAAATGAAAAATTTGAAGAAAGCAGGAAATTGATAGAGGAATCTCTGCAAAAATATCCTAAAGACGCGCTTGTTCCGAAATTTGCTTTGCTGGATGCCTTTAATACAGGAAAAATGGCAGGAAAAGAAATTATGATTCTCCAGCTTGAACAAATCGCTTTGAACTATGCAAAAACACCAGAAGGTTTAAAAGCAATTCAAATGCTGAAATACCTCAAAAGTGATTTGGGCATCGAAATGACTGATGATAGCGGAAACAAAATACAGAATAAAAATACTGCGCCTGTATCATTGGAAGAAACCCAGCAGCCTTCCGAAATAAAAACAGGGCCGGGAATTCCGGGGAAAAATGAAAGTGGAGCACCAATCCCGGTACAAATGATTGACAATCAGCAGCAGATGAAGAAAAAAACAGCAAGCAAAAATACCGCTACAGACGGCGGATAAATATAAGGGGAAGATTTATTCTTCCCTTTTTCTTTTTTTCACTCCGTGAAAATCTTTAAGATAAAATGGTTCAAAATAAGCCACGCTTTCAAACTCTTTATGGTTGAATTTTTCAACAGCTTTCTCAACCAAATATTGTGCAGAAGGATAAATATCCGATCTGTATTCTGCATCAGAAAGGGAAATAATTTCTCTTGTTTTTACTGCGCCAT
>DAMDNI010000015.1:0-24376 GCA_032083825.1 Bergeyella sp.
GTTTGTGGCACCGAAGAACAGGGTTCGATTCCCGGAGAAACCCACATTTGATTTCGTAGCTCAAGAGGTAGAGCATTGGTCTGTTAAGCCAAAAGTTGAAAGTTCGAATCTTTCCGAAATCGCACGACTATAAACTCAAAAATGAGAAAAAAGGTTCAGCAGATTTTTTGCTTCGGCTGTCTCCCGAAAACGAAATGAAACCGAACCAAATATGGGAAGATAACGGTGGTTGTTTACCCGCCTTGGACGCGGGAGGTCGCAGGTTCGAATCCTGCTTCCCATACATTTTGCTCCATTAGCATATCGGCTAGTGCATTCGGCTTTCTACCGAAAGAAAAGGGTTCGATTCCCTTCCTCTCTGCATTAAATGTTGATTTTCAACGCATTATCAATTTAACACCCAAAAACACACCCAACTATTTTTTAGTTGGGTTATTCTTTTTCAATTCTACGGTACCCATCTTTCTAAAATGGAGAACGGACATCTTCTGCCAAGTATTGATATTGTACCACGCTTAATGAAAGTGTTTGCTATTAGTGCAGATCATCTTCTAAATGACAATGAAAGTTCTGTATTAGAGTTACAAAACCACAAACTCAACGAACAACTAATGCTCATTAATCAGTTGGACGAGAACGAGAAAAACGCTTTGATAAAGATTATAAACTCGATGCTAACGAAAAAAAGAACGAAATACCTGCTGGAAGGAAAGATTTTTTTTAGAAAAATATTTTTTTATACTTTGGAATTATAAAAATATAAGTTTTGATTTATTTTTTTTTAATGATAAATACAAAACAAAAAGAGTGAAAACAAGCCTGCATTAATTTAATAAACAAAAAACCTCGCATTTTGCGAGGTTTTTTTACAAAACTGTATTATATTTCGATATAAGCAAATGATAAAGAAAGGAAGGTATTTGCTTATTGTAAACAACATCTTCTTTCCTTGTTCCATTATCATAATAGACGGTGTGTAATCCCATTACGTAGATATCCTTATGGATTTTGACAGTATAAAAACTTATACAATCTTCCGCCGTTGTTTCATTGATGAAGTATAAATCATCATTACTGAATAACAATAACCTGAAAGGCGATTTGTTTTCAAGATATTTAAGCTTGTAACCACTGAATACTCTTATTAGTCTAATCTCTTTTATATCTCCCTGTTTAAACCCTTCGTTTATATTCTCTTTTATAAAACGATTGGATATATAGTCAAATTCTCCTCTCATAATTATTCAGATAAGGTATTGTAAAGTTCCGTTCCTGTTTCTGAACCATAATAGTATCCTACAGCTCCTCCAACAACGCCACCAATTACAGTTCCCCAAGGTCCGGCAAAAGAACCAATCATTGCACCATATTCTGCTCCTGCCCAAGCTCCTGCCCAACCTCCAATCTCACCTGATAACGCTTGTGCTTTATTATCCGCAGTTGCCACATTATAGACAGACATACCCGCAGAAACTACAACTACAGCTGTACCTGCTCCTCTTAATATCTGTGCAGTGCCTGCTCCTCCTCTAATCCTTCCGCTAGGCTTAATTCCCTTAGAAGCGTAATATTTTGCCGTAGCTAGTTGAGCTTCTTTTGTTTTAAGGATTTGAGACATTGCTTGTCCTTGTGTAGATAATTGAGCCCTAGTTGATTGTTGTAAATGATATCTATAAAAAGCATACTCTGCAGGACTTGTATAATTATTATAAATTAATCGATTATTAGGATAATAATAGTTGAGCCTAATATGGGAGTCTTTTGCTACATTATAGCCAGAATACCAAAGCCAAGAAAAATTATTAGAATTAGATTTTGAACCACCACCAACTACAACTTCTTCAATTGGTGTTACTTTTAAAGAAGCGGTGTTTGTCTCAGAATTATAAACATACACATTCTCTTTATCATCAATGTAAGGTTTAAATTCATCTGTTTTTGGACAGGTAGGACAATGTGCAAGAGCATTTCCACCTTCTTCAAACAATCCGGTAGGGTCAGAAAAATAAGTAGGATTATTAAATGCAAATCTGTAAGGTGTCCAACTAGGCATTATTTCAGAAAGTCCGTCTTGAACAATAAATCTTCCGATATCAGACATATAGTGACGGAAATCCATTGCGTACATCCCTGTTTCTTGCAGTTCTTTTCCGTTGTACTTGTAATTATAAGGAATTGACATCGGGTCATAAAGAACAGGCAGCATATTATTTTTCAGGAAATTCATCCCAAAAGGGTAATAATCATTTCTGTCCATTATAGCGATTGTATTGTCAGGTTTCCGTACATAGCTCACTCTCACATTTCCCAGATGATCTTTATACTGGTAAATATAGCGAAGATTTTCATAATCATAATAGCCTTCTGCTGTCGGAAAAAAAGAAAGGACCATATTTTCTACTTCCGGATTTCCGGGGTCCACGACCATAGCGACCTGACGGTTCTCCATCGCTGCAAAGGCTTCTTCCTCACCGGCTGTTGTTGCGCTCACTGTCATTTCGTCTGGCTCTTCCAGTGCCTTGCGTAGCGGGTCCGTATTGGGCGTAGAATATTGAAAACCGTCCAGATATTCTGTATTGATAGTTTTTGTTCCCGAAGCATTTGTTAAGACAAATTTCTTCTTGATCTTTACTCCATCTGCCCTGTAATAGTAATTGGTAACGTTAGCATTCTGGTTGATCTGCTTTGGAAGATTCAGAAAGTTATAAGCAATTGCAGCTATGCCTTTGTCAGGCATAGCTGTGGTATTCCCGTTTGCGTCATACGTCATGGTTTGCCCGCCTCCCTCATAGCCGCTGCTGTTTCCTGAAGCATCGATAATATTAGTTACTCTGTTTCCAGTGTACTGGTAACTGAGATTGTCTACCACAATAGGTGTATAATATTTGCCGTGTTTTCCGTTCCTGACGAGAGTTTTGATATTTCCGTTCAGATCGTAGGTCAGCACTTCATCATTGATATGGCTTTCCGGAACCGTATTATCAGGATCTTGATAAAGTCCTGCCAACAATCTGTTCAACTTATCATACTGGTACCCGTAGCGTTTCAAGGAGTTATCTTTCTCAATCCAGTCTACTTCTGCAATATTGCCGTTGTATTTAGCGGATGCTATTGTGGGATTTTCCGGGTTATTGTATTTAATTCTATATCCGAAAAGTTTCCCATTATTCAACACGTATGGAGCAGATGTCGGGATATCTCCGCTATTAATACCTTTCAGCCATCCCCTGATATTATATGCATAATCAACGGTTTGAATCGGGTTGCTTCCTGTTCCGCCTACTTTTTTCTGATCAAGCTGCCCAATCTCATTATAGTGATTGTCCGTTAACAGTTCTTTCGGAGTAATACCAACGACCTCATGATAATGCTTCAGCAGACGATTCTGATGGTCATATACAAATTCTTCCTGTATCACCAATTCAGTATCGGTACTTCTCCTTTTGTGGTAAATATTGCTTTTCTGAGGTACTCCTACAAAATCCAACAGCTTTTCGGTTTTCGTATAGCCATTCATATGATTGGTACTATGTGTGCCGATGGTTCTTCCTTTTGAATCATACCAAAAATAATTTTTAGTCCAGCCATTGGTTTCCACATTATTGATGTAAGAGGCAGTTAGCAAACCTTTAGTGCTGAGACTTCCTGTCTGTGGCAAAACGTCTTGTGCCAAGATTGCAGCCGGAATGGGCGGTGTTCCTGTAGGATAGGCATCATAATAGTTAACCGATAAAACCTTTGTAAAGGTATTCGGATAGTTATTGACAACAAGATTATCATAATAAACAATCAGGCCTGGCGTAGTGAAGCCGGAAGAAGAGGTTCTTTCTACATTATTAGAGCCTTTTCCATTAAGCGCGCTTTGCTCATTGTCTCTTCCTGCACCTCCATAAGTCTGGACGCTTGCGTAAATTCCTGTATATGCCACTCTTCCGAACTTATCATACTTTGTAAAAACCCATTGTTGATCAGAACCTAAATTAGCATCCTGTGTCATCACCAGCCTATCCTGATTATCATAAACAAGATATTCCCATCCCTTACCCGGGATTTTCTTTTCAACAAGGCGGTTTCTTCCATCATATCGGTACTGGTAGCAAAGATCATCAAGATCAGTTTGCGAAAGTGAGGCTTTGGCGGCAGCTTCCGGCGAAATCACATATGCCAGCTGATTGAATTCATTATACACATAATATGTATCCGAATCTTTGATTCCGTCATTTTTGCGGACAAGTAAAATCTGACCTTCTCCGTTCTTGAATTCGATGCTTACATTGCCGTCCTCATCCGTTACTATATTTTTATAGAGCTGTGATGCTCCGTAGTTTCCGGATTGTGTAAGAGATGAACTGGTGGCATTGTTTGTCCAAGTGGTCGTAGTGACAAACTTTTTGACTTCTGTTGCAATATTGGTTCCATAAGCGAAATTAACAGGCTTATTGCTCCAGTCGTTTCCGACTTGTATCTGCTGCTGTATCCTGTCCAACGGAGAGTTTTCCAATATTTTTTCTGAATATATTTTTTCAGTTCCGTAAGGAGAAGTAACATTTGATAAAGGATTGCCATAAATTGCTCCGTATGAGCTTCCTTGTTGCGGAACGGGAAGATAATCCTTTACCTGCCTACCGAATTCGTCATATTCAATCTTGGTCACTATATCGTTTACCAAGGGAGATGCTTTTACATCCAGTATCTGCTTAGGTCTTGCTAAGCCATCGAAGTAAGTGATTAATTCAGCTTTATTAATACAATCGGCACCCAAACAGGTTTTAACATATATATAGTTTTCCGTAGAACTGGGAATTGTCTGTGCATTATATATGGATGATGTAATTAATAATACACCTAAAATATTTTTTTTCATGATCTTTTTAATCTTAATATACATCATAAATTAATTTGCGAATATTTAGTTTACAGGAAAAACCAGGGGATAATTAAAGGTTGTATTATTAGGCAAAGGTCCGTTATGAGATCTTAGAATAATATCTCCATTAGTTTTAATTGTATAATATATTTGTCCATTATAAGAATTATAATCCGATGAAGGTCTACAGGTTCCCTGTATGGTTGCAACCCGAACACCTGTTGTCCATGGTAAATTAGTGGAATTCGGTCCAGTTCCGAATGAGAGAGTGAGACTATAATAATTGTTATTTTGAACAGTAACACTTCCTCCCCCGGAAAAATAAAAAGAGACAGGACAATAAAATGATGTGCATGAACCATTAATATTTGCAGCACTTTGTCCATTATTATTAATATCATTTTGTGCCATCTGATCTGCATCAGGCTGACTAGAATATGAAATATATTTCCCTTCTGGAACGTTATATATATAAGTTCCTCCTATAGCATTAGACCCACAATTGCTTCTTGTAAAAACTTGGCTTTTTTGAGCATTAAAAAAAATATTAGGAAGAGGTGCAGAGCTATAATTGTAATCCCATTCTTTAATAGTTCTATTATCTTTATCAGTAATTTTTTGCAGCCTGTTTCTACTATCATAAGTGTAATTCACCCTTTGCCCAGAAGGGTTTGTTACAGTTTTAAGTCCTATTCCACCCCTATGATATGTATATGTTGTTGTTTGATAATCCTTTAGATTTGTGTTGGTGCGAAAATTGTCAAGCTTAGAAACTAAATCATCATTGCTATAATTGGAATTAGCCATCATTTGATTAGAACTACTAACAATATCTGTAATATATGATTTGACTTGGCTGTATGTCGCACCCTCAACTTTAGCGATTATGCGTGTTTTATTATAACCCCAGACCAATGATACAGGTACACTATTTTCTGGAGTATATTGTAGAATATTCCCAACATCATCATAAAGATTATAATTTATTTTATCATACTCTTCATTTGTATTTAAATCGATAGCATTTTGAGATGAGGGAGCGAGTAAAGTTGAAGACTGATCAACAACAGGCATAAACCCGTAGGATGATTGATTTTTTCCAATATTTTTTGAATCTAAATAAGTTTCTTTTTGAATAATTGGAAAATTATGTTTATCCAATAGTGATGTATTGACTTGATTGCTTATATGAAATGGATAAAATAATGATTCTTCGATTGTCTTATCAGGATTTGTGGTTGTTTTAGAAGTTAAGAAATTATCTCCAAAATTATTATTCTTTGTGTAACTATAGGTTTCGCTTTCTTCAATACTTTTACCACCGGAAAAATAATTTGTTATTTTTTTGCCTACCAATTCAAAGTCGGAAAAATAAATATTATATGATGAGCCATTTACAATTGGTGCATTGGAAACTCCAGCACATGGAGAAATAGAAGTATAACTAAAACCTTTGACACTTTGATTATATGTGTCTTGATATGAGAAATCCTCTTGTCTGACCTTACCTCCTGATTTATCAAAATATTGTCTTTGCTTGATTCTTCCTCGTTTATATATATACTCTGTATGGGGGTCAAACTTATTTTTATCATTTGCAATATACGTATCGTTCTTAAAGTCAGGATAATCACTATAAGTAGAGTAATGATTGAAAATGGTTCCTTTGCCATTATCTTCTATAACGGTCGAGTATTCGATTGTGTTACCCATTAAATTTGAAAGATAGACGATAGGCGAAATACTAAAATATGATTGATACATTGTTACACCACTAGCTGTAGTGGGTACTTTATAGTCAGGTAAAAAATAATTATTCTTTTGAAGCAGGATACCCGAAGATTGATTTGATTGCTGATCTGTCACATAGCTAAATTTTTTGATCTGTGGGATTCCAACTCCATCATAGTCAAACATAGACCTAATCCTAACACCTCCAATGATTCCATTCTCCTGTTTTAGATCAAGGTCATTTCCAACATATCTCGAATATGTATGAGGTTCATAGAACAATCTAGTGTAACCTTTTGTTGGATAGGTTATTTTTGATAAGGTCCCATATACCACAGTATTGGGATCTGTAGCTCTAGAAGGCTCGTGCACAGATGGATTGTCATAGTTTAGTACGAAAGGTGCTGATTTATAATAACCAAAATGGTCAATATTCTTACTTGTAAATAAAGGTAAAGAATCAAAATTATTATATTCGAATGAATATGCTTGCGGTGTTTTGCTATCTATATTATTAATTGTAATTCTATCTAGTCGTAATCTTGAGTTTGGATTGTCGTTATAACTAAATGCAGCCGTAAGTAATGTATTTTGGTCGGAACTCAAAACACTTAGACTTGTTAATTTTCTCCATTTCAATGCTTCGAGATATGGGTATATATGTTCATTCCCTCCCGTAACAGTGGGCAAAACATTCAGATTTTGATCTCTTCTGATATAATAAAAATAACTATCATCCATTTGACTCCAATTAGCTCCTGTAGCTTGTATATCCTGTCTAAATTTTACAAACGTATCAATAATTGGAGAGTCATTTGAACCGTACTTTAATGAATTATTTACTGTAGAATTAAAAGAAATCTGTTTAGATGAGCCTGTAGTAATCTTTTTCAAATAAGAAGGAATTATTAAATTACCATTTGCATAGACCTTATTACCATCGTTATTACCATATGCGCACCCTCCACCTGCATAGTAACCTGTTGTCAGTTTGAGTGATTGAAATCCGTTCCTGTCATAAAAGGCAGCGATGTAATCTCCTCTTTCATAATCTAAATCGTAAACTAGTTTATCATATTTGTTATAAACTTTTGTTAGATACCATGCACTGGATATAAGTGGTGTATCGATTTGATCAAAGAAATTTTGAAATGTAAATTCGATAGAATTTTGATTTGCCAAGTCTCCAAAAATAAATTTATTCCCCTGATCGTCTATTATTGTAATCTTTCCTAGTACTTTCGGAAAAGTCCTATTATTCTGATTATTATATGCAATATAGTAGTAATTATTTGGCTGAACCTTATCATTAATATCTATGACCACTTTTAAATTATTGGTGGAAGAGACCTTCCATTCTCCATCTGATCCCAGATAAAATTTTCCGCTGTATCCCATAAAGTTAAATGTAAAAACATCCGGCTCATAATCAGGAAAATGGAGGGCATTATTAGCTAAACTCGACAAATATTGCGGAGAATTCCAATTGCTTGTGTTTAAAATATCCTTATAGTAAAAATATCCATTCCAATCGTACCAAAATCCAGATTCACTTATCTTATAGTTCAATTCATCCGCTGCCTTGCCTCTTACAGATCTAGTTACAACACCACCAGCTTGTAAAGTCCAATTTTGTCCTACCCATCCCGGGACATCGTTAACTCGAACTCCTCCAGTATCATATGACATAGAAATATCCATTGGAATCCCTCCTTCTTCTAATTGATATATAGGAACATCGACATTTGCTCTTCCTGTACTTAAGTCCATTGACAAATCTCCATATTTGCCTAATGATGCAGCATTTGGAGATTGTATGTTGATAGGCATTTCTCTGTTTTGTGCTATTATAAAATAGAAAATAGAAATAAACATTAATAAATATAGCTTTTTCATGTATTTATTTTTTCACGATTTTAGCGTTAACGGACTTAGTTTTAGTTTGGGCGGTAACAATGTAGATCCCCTGTGGAAGTGAGCCCGTATTGATCCTTGTCACCTGTTGTTTGGTTTTAAGGGACTGCACCTGTCTTCCGCTCATGTCATGAAGGAAGATCTCAGCTTCTTCGTTTCTATTGTCTTCATTCCATACTGAACTTCCGATTTCCACATATGCATAATCCTCCACAGGATTAGGATAAATTCTGATATCTTGTTTTTCAATTAATTGGTCAAGGTCTTTATCACCAAGCTTGACGATCTTCCAATTCTCTTCTCCCAACTGTTCTGCACTTGTTCCTGCAAGAAGAAAAGTTCCATCGTTTTGTAGCTTTGCACTTACCAATCGTTCTTCCTTTTTCTTTGATGTTCCTTCCACATATTTTCGCCATTCTTCTTTTCCGTTTGGATCTATATACAGCATCCAGAATTTTTCATCATCCTTCTTCAATTTTTCTTCTGCCTGTGTGTAGCCGCCTAAAAGAAAACCTTTGTCTTCGCTCTGATTGTCTTTTCCTGTCTTCCTGATTACATTCATACTCATCAGAACATCCCGGTTTCCAAAACTGTAGCTTTTCTGCCACCATTCATCCCCTGCATTGTCCAGTAAAATCAGCCAAAGGTCTGTGCCTTCCTTAATACTTTCTCTTTTATTTCCCGAAGAGCTGCTTCTGCTTTCCCCTCCAATCAAATAACCGTTATCGGTATAAGCTATGATTTTCGGACGGTCGTCACCTTTTCCTCCGTAAGTTTTCTGCCATTCTACATTTGCATTCTTATCCAGTTTTACAATCCAGTAATCTCCTTCTCCGAAGCTTTCTTCTGTTTTGCCGATAAGCTCAGCCTGTGATTCAGAATCTGATATTAATGAAGATAATAAATCAGTAGCATCATTTTCTTTTGTTGTGGATGTATAGGATGAATTAGACTGTTCTGAAGTATTTACAATTTTGGTATTGAGATCTGATTCTAAAGGAAATATCTTATTTTCTGTTTTTCCAGAATTGGAATAGATCAGAAGCAAACTTCCTCCATCAGGAGTAGCAATCATTTCCTGAACTTCATCCAGGGCATTTCCTCCGAGAATAGTGGTGTTGATCAGCTTTCCTTCTTTATCAACCTTTGAAACGAATACATCCTTTGATCCAAATAGATTTTTATTGGAATTGATATTACCTGCGACAAAGAACCCCTGATCTACCGTCTGAACTACTGACGAAACTTCATCGTTGCTTTTTGTTCCAAGTGTTTTTTGCCATAATTCATCACCGTTTTCATTAAGCCTTACGATCCATACATCAGAACCTCCGAGGTTGTTTTCTTTCTTATCTCCGGATTGGTTGGAGAATGAAGTCCCTGCCAATAAAAATCCTCCTTCCTGCGTAGGAACGGAAGACATGAGGTAATCATGCCTTGAGCCTCCAAAGTATTTATCCCAGAGGATGCTTCCATCCTGGGATAATTTTACAACATGATAATCATATCCGGAATTTGTGTTATTAGTTGTCGGATGAGAATTGAGGGTTTTGCTCTGTATGGAGCTTCCTGAAAGGAGTATTTGCCGGTCTAAAGTGAGGGACATCGTGGAGAGAAAATCCTGGGTGGAGGATTTTAGGTCTTTCTGCCATCGGACATCCTGAGCCGAAGTATTGAGCATTCCAAAGAGAAAGAAGACTCCAAGGGAAAGATGTTTCATATAGTGCAAGTTTTTACCTTTTGAAGGTAGCAGTTTCCCATGATCTTCAAAAGGGTGAAAACACCCATTTTTAAGTGACTTTTGTCAACTATTTTTTAAACAGCTTATCATATACTATCTTAAAAACCTGTAAATGAGTACAATATATATTAAACGTAGTTTTTAAGAAGGATTTTATTTTTGATCATTTTTTATGAAAAACCGGACATTTTTTATGAAAAACCGGAAGAAAAAAAGAAATTCGCTCATTATATCACTATAATGAATGAATTTTGTTCACTAAAATAACAAGCAAAATGAAATAAATGGATAAGTGATGATTAAGAATAGTAGTATAAAACATTATAATATTTCCTGTAGGGTATCATAATTTGTTCTTTTTAGAGGATATCTCTTAATAAAAGCATTACAAAATATCTTAATTTTAGTTACTTTTAAGCATCGAAAGTGAAAAAGAGTAATTTAAATTTGAATTATATGAATCAGGAAGTTCAAAGGTTATCTTCTTATTTTTTTATGATTATGCTCTTCATTTCTTGAATTACTAATCCTCAAACTATCCTTATATTTCTCTTCCAGCCATTTTTGACTTTGTATGTTTTCAATTTTCAAAATTTTGCTTTTCTCCATTTTATCATATTCAATACTCAGTTTAAGACTTTCAACTCTGAAGCTTTTAAAGTGTTGTGAAGAATAAATTTCTCCGCTGATATGGATTTCTTGCTTTTCAAGGAATGTTTTGATAAGTTCCGGTGGTAATCCCATCTTTTCACATTCCGTAACAATAGGAAGAGAATCCTTTATTTCAGGGTGATATTGTAATACTTTGTCAAAAACCTTATTCTGCTTTTCTAATGTATTTTCAAGTTTTGAAACTGAATCCTGCATCTTTCCTTTTTCTCTGTCATTATCAATCCTAAGAATGTTCATTTCTTTTTTCATTTGTTCATTTTCCTTTTCCAATTTCTTAGTTTTAGAACCCGTTATAGCATTCGCAAAATTTTCAACAATTCTTTTCGAGGATATATTTTTCTCAATGGCTTTCAATTCAGATTGCTTCTGATTCTTTTCCTTTTCCAACTGTTGATTTTGTTCATGGAGGTTTCGGTAATATTCAGATGTGGAAATATGTTTGGCTTCCGAACCCTCTATCCCTCTTCTTAATCCGTATTTTGCCATTGTTACAGCATAGGTATTTTGATAATGCTTCAGCTTATTTCTTGCCATTATATCATCAGCACACAACCTATTAGCATTTAAATTCTTCTTTTTATAAGTCTGAGGATTATTGTCTTTTTTTGCTTTTCTTCTTTCTCCTGTGACTATTGGAACTATGGTAGCGTGGATATGGGGCGTTTTTTCATCCATATGAAGAACAGCAGAAACCAAATTCTCTTCTCCAAAAGTTTCTTTCAGCCAATGAAGATTATCTTTACACCAGTTGCTCAATTGTTTATTGTTCTCAATTTCTTTCATCGTTTCATGAGTTCCGGACAACATAATACGAATGGCTCTCACTTGATTGGTTCCAATTTTTCTTTTCAGATTGGCGTTATCTAACCTGCATTGTATTGACGAAGTCCTGTTTTTGATTCCTTCAGGATAGGCAATCATTTCTTTATTGAGATGAGTTCGTGAAGCATCTGCATTTTTCGGATGGATGGTTCTTTCAATATGGGCTGACATTCCGGAGTCATTGCCTTTGGCTTTTTCTAAATGTAAAACGGTGTATGACATACTTCTTAAATTTAGTTGTTAAATAATTCGGGGGTTTCCAAAGGGGGAGCATTCCCCTTGGCTTATTGGGGCTTTTTTAGTGAAGTGCAACGGAGCGTTAAGAAAAAGCCCTAATAAGCTATGGCTTTTCTTTTCAAAAGCCTGCCATGCAGCCGTCACCTTTTTCTTCTGTAGGTATTTGTCTGTTCAGGATTTCTGCTCTCGTCAACATTGCTGCCTAAACTATTCTTCAAATCACTTTTGCTTTTGAGATAATCGTTCAGGTCTTTATGGTCGGAATAGGTTACTGAAAAATCTTTTGCTTCCGGAAATTCTTCCATTAATTTTGAAGTGGCTTTTTTTCCGGCTGGATCATTGTCAAGTAGCAAACTTGGTCTTAGCTTGTTTTCTTTTATCCATTCGACAGCTTTATTGAGATTGGAAAGGGAATTCAGGATAACACAATCTACTTTAAACTCTTTTTCATTCTTTAAAGTAAGATGGGACAGGAAATCAAACATACCTTCGTAAACCATGCAGATTCTACTTTCCTGATTGGAGCCACTTCCCTCAACCACAGAAATATCCTGCGAAGTACAACCTTTGAAAAATTCGGAACGAAGATGATAGCCTCCATTGTTACTGAGCCGGCCCAAAGCAGTGTATTTCCTGTCACCGATGGAATAATGAATCTCCTGCAGATATTTCCCCGCAGTATCAATATTGATTTTACGCTCCTGTAAATAGTGCAACAATTTTGAATCCTGAAGAGATTGTATTGTATCAATATTGACATTGGATTGTCTTGTGGTCATTTGATTTCCTATTTTCTCTTTCTCGTTATTGAAGATAGAATCTGTTTTCAGATTTAAGTCATTCAAGAAAGAAAGAAAGTGCTTCGGAAATGTTTCTTGCTTTTTGCATGGCAATAACTAGGTCAATAATGGTTCCACCTTGAGCAGAGCCATGGTCGTACCATAGATTCAGTTTGTCATCAACTTTCATCGATGCCGTTCTTTCCGTTCTCAAGGGAGAGAGGTAAAAATGGTTGTATCGAACAATTCTTTGCGGTTGATACCCTAAAGCACTTAGAAAATCGATAATCCTGATATTTTTTGCTGTCTTTGTATTCATTTATTTTGGATTTATTGTGTATTCTTTTTCTTTCAACAGCAATTTTGCTATTGAAAGAAAAATCAGTATTGGGTTATGGGGGTTCGATGACTGGTTTAGTCTGGTTTACTAATATATATTAGTAAACCAGACTAAACCAATAGACCATTGAATGATTTTGGACTCAGTAGTAAAAGTTATGGTTGAATTTGTAAAATCTCCCTTCTTTAAAAATCATCGTTTTGTTTTGACAAAAGACCTTCAGTTTTTTAGCCTTATTGGTTCCAAAATCATATCCGAAATGAGTATAGGATTCTATGAGCTTTGAAATCAATTCTCCATAGGAAAGTGATTTTTGGTTTCTGAAAGCAAGCGATAGTGCTTCCCGATGAATTTGTTCCGAGATTTCGTGATAATCAAATCCCTTGGCTTGACCTGTCTGTATATGATAATCATCCACAGGCTCAGGCAGACCATCGTCATCAATCCTGAAAGCAAAAGGCTCAAACTCAACATCACGAATGCTCATCGGTTTTACAATAGAGATATTCGGGTCTTTTTCATCCCTTACCACTTGTAGTATAGTTTCGGCTTTATTCAGCAGTTCAGTTCCCAAATGTCCCCGTGCATTATCATCCGTTTTATTGACATGTAAAACCGTGTGAATATGCAACTGATAGACTTCTGTCCAGATCATCAGTTTAGAAATAATCTCGGTAGATTCATTCGGGGAATTGATATCGAATACCAAATCTCTGATACCGTCAATAATAACCAATCCCAATGAAGTGGTGCTTTTGATTGCTTCTTCTATAATCTGAATACGGGTTGAAGGATTGAATCTTCTCAAACAAACAAATTCCAAATTTTTGGGTTGAAATTCCTTGCTCATTCCCGAAAGTTCAATTATCCTTGACAATACTTTCTGACTGTGATACGGACTTTGTTCGGTATCGAAGTAAATGATTTTCCTCTTATCATCCGGCATTGCTGCATTGTAATTGAGCATTAATCGACAGACTAGAGCAGCTGCGGTCATCGCTGTAACACTAAAGGTCTTTCTGCTTTTGGCTTTTCCAACGGTAGCCGAAAAATTTCCAAGTGTTCCTACAACAGATTCATCAATACGGATGACCACAGGCGGATATTCAAATTTATCGGTAATCAAAAGCCTTGAGGAATGCCATAGACTCTTTATGTCTTTGTTGCTATCCATCATCATTTTCTTCCTCCTGCTTTACGTCCTGCCAATTCTAATGCAAGGTTTACATCCACAATTATTTTACGTCCTATCTGTGTGATGGCTTTATCTATTTTTCCACTCTGCTTGATACGGTTGGCTGTGGGAATGCTGCAACCGAAAAGGCGTGCGATTCCGGCGATTCCGTAAACGTGTTTTTTTATGGAATTATTGAGGGGAACAGACTCAGCTTCTTTATGCACATCGGTCTTCTGAAGATAGAGAAATTCTTCACCTGTCATCTGCCAAAGAGGCTTTTGCTTAAGTTCGGTTAGGTTCATATTCTTTTACAATGTTATGGTTAAACAAGCCTTGTACTTCGGCGTTATTGTTCGAACACATTGCAAATCTATGACGGGAAAAAGGTGGTAAGGAGGTGGATTCCTGAAATTTATATCATTGATAATCAATGACTATTAAAAATATTTTAAGTGGTAAAAGTGGTTGCTTATGGAATATCAAGAAATAGTATTGAATATTGACTCAATAACGCCTTTAAATTCTTTATTTTTCTTATTGCCTTCTTCAGAACTTACGGATACCATTTTATATTTAGAATTGTAAGTGTCCCATTTAATTCCTAATTGATTGAGTAGAACAGTTCTCCATTCTTTATTTTCATCAGATTGAAGAACATCATAAAGTTTTGAAATTAAATGATAAGTCCGCTCTTTTTCACCATAATTAATTTTCAGCTTAGCAATCGTTGGTCGCAAATTGAGAATGTTATAAAAATCTACAACACCCAAATTCTCGAATTGTATTCCATTACATTCTTTATGAATGGATGATATTAATTGCATATCAAAATACTCTCCCTGTTTTTGTTCGGAATTTTCCTCGGAAGTTGGTCTTATTTCATCAAAAAAATAATTATTTAAAACCAATAGAAAAGAACTTTCCATTTCGCAAATCTTTCCAAAAACATTATCGGCAAACTTTAGGGATTCTTGACGCAATTTTTCTTTTTCCTGATAAAGTGCATCAAGTTTTTGTTGTTCGATCTTATACAAGTTGGAAAATTTGTTTATTTTTTCTTCAAGCTCTCTAACTCTAACTTCATCACCTTTCCAACTTGCCGATTCCAAAGAATTTTTTGCATCCCTTAATTCTATATACTGATTATTGGTATGTTTTTCTTGGATTTTTATTTTGGAGTCAATGGAATTGGCTCTATCCCAGCAAATTTCAAATGTATCTATATCATCTAAAGAATTTCTATGGTCATTATACTTTTCGATATTCTTTTTTATCACTTTCCGCAATATCGAAAAAACCTGTACTTGTTTTTCCTTGTCTTTGGAAGTGATGAAATTTAAAACTGCTTTTTCAAAATTTTCAAGATTTCTGAATTGATTAAAAAAAGTAACAATTTGTTGTTGTTCCTCAAAATGCAATATTTTGTCTTTCAGTATGTTTTGATATATTTCGTCTAATTTCGTGTATTTCGGCAATATATCCATAATTTGATATAGAGAACCTTGGGTTTTATTTTCTTCCATTTGTCAAATTATAATTGATTAAATTTATCCATTGCACTGGCTTTGATTTCGTCAGCAATATCAATATAGGGTTTCATTGCCTTATAATCACTGTGTCCCGTCCATTTCATGACAACCTGCGCAGGAATACCCAATGAAAGGGCATTACAAATAAATGTCCGCCTTCCTGCATGAGTTCCCAAAAGAGCATACTTTGGTGTCACTTCATCGATTCGCTTATTTCCTTTATAGTAGACCTCCCGTACAGGCTCGTCAATTTCCGCCAATTCCGCCAGTTCTTTCAAATAATCGTTCATCTTCTGATTGGTGATGACCGGAAGAACTTTATCATACTCAAAATGAACTTCTTTATACTTGCCCAGTATTGCTTTGCTGTGGTTGTTTAACTCGATAATTAAACTGTCCGCAGTTTTTACAGTGGTAATTTCGATATGGTTGTCTTTTACATCACTGCGCCTCAAATTGAATACATCTGAATATCTAAGCCCTGTAAAACACTGGAACAAAAAAACATCACGAACTCTCTCCAAGTATTTTTTTGTTTCCGGAATTTTGTATTCTCTCAATTTCGTCAATTCTGCCCAGGTCAAAAATATAACCTTCTTTTGAGTGGTCTTTAATTTTGGTTTAAATAATTCAAAGGCAAAATTGGAGGTGTATCCTTTCTTTTTACTCCAGCGAAGAAACCATTTTAGAAATCCTATCTGCTTACCGATGGTACTATTTCGAAAGCTCTTCTTGTCACGGAGATAGTTTACAAATTCAGTGAGTTTGTTCTCGTCCCATGATTCGAAAGTCAAATTTTTATCAAAATCTTCCAAATGCTTTTTCGTGGTGGCAAATTTTTCATAGGTTGCTTCTGTCCAATTGTTATGAACTCCGCAGTCTCGTACAAATTCATCAAATTTACCCATGAACGAAAGTATTGAGGATTCTAATTCAAGACTATTAGGCAAATCCTTATTTTGCCGATTATTGAATGCTGCTTTAAGTTGTTCAGGAGTAGGAATGATTTCGTTTACTTCACATTCTTTGAAAATATCCTGTATATCCGAATAATATTTTAAAAGATCTGAATTGATTTCGGCTGCGGTCTGCTTAAGTTTATTGGTACAGCCATTTTTTACACGCTGCTTGTCTTTATCCCATTTGGAAAAATCGATACGGTAGCCTGTGGTAAATTCTATCCTTTTATTATGGTAAATAACACGCATACGGATAGGTACATTTTCAATCACAGGAAGACCGTCTTTCTTTCTTTTTTCAAGCGCAAAAACTATATTTCGTTTGATATTCACGGGTGTATAACATATTAATCGACACCCAAATTTACACCCAATTATTGAGATATACAAAGATTTTTTATGATACTCAACTATAACAACAAATTCGTATTATACCTGATTATCAATATTTTGATATTCTATAATCATCTAATAGGGTTCAGGAGAAAGAGCCTTATGGAGTACAAAACTGACATTCATTATATAAAAAATGTCCTGATTTTTCAGCGCAGACGTTCAAAAAAATCAAATGAAACTGAAGGACAATTTTTTCTTGCAGAAATGGCGAAACGGTAAACGCGCTTGATTTAGAATCAAGATTTTGAGAGTTCGAATCTCTCTTTCTGTACTACTTTGATTTGTAGTGTAATTGGATAGCACACAAGACTTTGACTCTTGTTGTTCAGGTTCGAATCCTGACAAATCAACATTTGGATAAATGGTGTACAAGGTGTGGCACGTCAGACTGAAAATCTGAAGGTATTGGTTCGATTCCGATTTTATCCACCAAAACAAAAAATGTAGAAATGACGTAGCATTTAAAATCAAAAAAAATGGAAACACAACAAGAAATCTGGCAAAATTTAAAAGGAATATACTTCCGAAAACCTATTACAGAATTGGTGGAAGAAGCCATCATCAGAGAACATGCTTTGGGAAATACACTTAAAGTGTGTATCGGTTCGGATTCTCATGTATATGGTGAAAGTATCCATTATGCAACCGCTGTTGTGTTTATCCGAAAAGGAAAAGGTGCATTCACTTTTATCCGAAAACAAAAAGAAATTAAAACCATCAGCATCAAAGAACGAATGTTGAACGAAGTCAATAAATCCGTAGAAATCGCATACACAATCTGCGAAATTCTAGAAAAATACAATATGGAGATGGAAGTTCATGCCGATATCAACACCGATCCTGATTTTAAATCCAATGCCGCGTTGAAAGATGCGATGGGATATATTTTAGGAATGGGATATACCTTCAAAGCAAAACCATATGCTTTTGCAAGCTCCAATTGTGCAGATTTGATTGTGTAATTAACAATTAAACAACTTAAAAATATAAAATTATGAGACGAGAAGTATTACAAAGATTCCTTACCAATACAGATGAAACCGGAAGATTCATTGTAAAATCTTCCGTCACAGGAATCACTTATTATATTGAACCACTTTACAGAGGAAAACCTTTGCAATGGGGAGATATTGATCCTGCTACAAAACAGCTTACCGGAAATTACGGAAGTAAAAATACTGGAGCTGTTATGGAAAAAGAATCTTTACTAACCAAAGAAAACGGTTTCGAAAATGTAGGATATTTCAAAGGAAGTCCTTTTGGAGAAATCGACAGACGAGATAAAGAACATGCAGAGAAAATGGGATTAGCATAAAAATGAAAAAATTATTGTTCTTAGATGATATCAGGAATCCGATTGATGTTTTCGGATATACATTTAATCCATTGTTTCAAAATGATAATTGGATTATTGTAAGACGATTTCAAGATTTTAAAACTTGGATTACTGCAAACGGTTTACCTGATATCATTTCTTTCGACCATGATTTGGCGGATGGAAAAAATGAAAATGAAAAAACAGGTTACGATTGTGCAAAATGGTTGGTAGAATACTGCTTGAAACATAAAAAGTCTTGTCCTGATTTTATCTGCCATTCTATGAATCCTGTTGGAAAATAAAATATCGAAAAACTATTAATACAATTTAAAAATTTAAAACAATGAATACAACAGAAAATATATTAGTCCTCGATATTGAAGCAACTTGTTGGGAAAACAGCAAAGCAGCCCAAGGTCAGGAAAGTGAAATTATAGAAATAGGCGTTTGTCTACTCAACACAAAAACAGGAAAAATTTCTAAAAACGAAGGAATTTTAATAAAACCAATGTATTCAAAAGTCAGTCCGTTTTGTACGGAACTTACTTCCATAACTTCGGAAATGCTTCAAAAAGAAGGAATTTCTTTAGGAGATGCTTTTGATATTTTGAGGGACAATTACGATTCTGAAAATTTAACTTGGGCAAGTTACGGAAATTATGACCTCACAATGCTGAAGAGACAAAGCGATCGATTTGGGGAAGATTATCCTTTTGCTTACGAGCATATTAATGTGAAAACGTTATTTGCAGAACTGCATCCAATCCGTAAAAGCGTTGGAATGGCAAGTGCATTGAAAGCATTAAATATTCCTTTAGAAGGAACGCATCACAGAGGTGTGGACGATGCTAAAAATATTGCAAAAATTCTTTTTTGGTGTTTAAATCAAAATTAATTTTCACTACGCAAAAAGATTGCGTAGATGTATTTTTACTTTGCATCAGAATTTGAAATCAACACTAAAATTAAGAAATAGTTTTAGTCAAAATATCAGACAAGTCTTGTTGAGTGTTTCTGTACAACACCATTGCAGAACGTTTTGTTGAGAAACATCATTCGGTTTTGTTCAACTTGATTTGAAGGTTTGAGGATAACCAAAAATTCTCACTAAGTTCTATGTATGGAGGTTCGAGTCCTCCCTGTGAAATCACAGTAGCTAAATTGGTATAGCAATGGAAATTTTAGGATGCGCAGGTTCGAATCCTGCTCTCAATTCGCTTGAGATAACTCAGTTGGTTAGAGTACTACGCTTTTACCGTAGATCCGAAATAGACTCAAAATCTATTTCTCCGAGTTTCATATTTCTCTAAAAAATATGACCATTAGGGAAAAACAATGCTTTTGTCAGTTGTTCAATCCACACTCTGAAAAAGCCTGAAAATGAAATTTTTCCGAAAAATGAATTTTAAATAACTAATGAATAGAAAAAAGATAAAATTTTGAATGAAAATTGAAATTGATTGAATACGAAAAAAAACGCGAGCGAAGCGAGCGTCGATAAAACGTACTGATTTCATTTCCTTTTTAAGTTTAAAAAACATCCGATTTCTACATTATTTTTTAAAACTCAAAATTTCACAGAACATTTCATTTCCGCCAAATTCAGAAGATAAAAACACTGTTTTTCCTTTTTTTTAATTGAATAAAAAAAATATAGAAATCATGATCAATAACGTAAAAATTAAAACCTATCAAAAAGGTCTTGTCTTCAAAGATCGAAAATTAATCGACATTTTAAACGAAGGCCAATATTGGATTTTCGGAAACAAAAAAGTACACATCCACGAAATGATTTTACCATTAATCAACGGAGAAGACAACAACCTTTTATTGAAAAATGAAAATCTTGCCGATGTATTGGAAATCGTTGAAGTTCAAGATAACGAAATCGTTCTTTTATACGAAAAAGGAATCTTCAAAGATGTTTTAAAAACCGGACAATACGCATATTGGAAAGGAATCATCGAACGAAACTTCGTAAAAATCGATTTGAATAAAGTGGAAATCACCGAAAACATTTCGAATTCTATTTTAGAGAACAACAAACTTCATGCATATGTTCGGAAAATTGTTGTTGCGAATCAATACAGAGGTTTATTGTTTGTGGACGGAAAGTTAGAAAAGGTTTTAGAAGCCGGTTCTTATTATTTTTGGAATAACTCCATCGGAATTGAAATTCGTTCCGTTGATACCCGAATCCAACAAATGGAAATCGCCGGTCAGGAATTGTTAACCAAAGATAAAGCCAATTTGCGTTTGAATTTTCAAACTCGTTTCCAGATAACAGATGCGGTAAAAGCATTAACCGGAAACAAAGAATACGACAAACAATTGTATACTTTGATGCAATTAGCACTTCGTGAATACGTTGGAAAATTAACTTTGGACGAATTGCTTGCCAACAAAGAAAGCGTGGGTTCAGAAGTTTTAAATTCCATTGGAAATAAAGCTGAAGAATTAGGTTTAAAAATCAGCGATGCCGGAATTCGAGACATTATTTTAACTGGAGAAATGAAAGACATCATGAATCAGGTTTTGATTGCCGAAAAGAAAGCACAAGCCAATTCCATCATGCGTCGTGAAGAAACTGCTGCAACCCGAAGCATGTTGAACACCGCAAAAATGATGGAAGAAAACGAAGTTCTTTGGAAGTTAAAAGAAATGGAATACATGGAAAAAATCGCCGACAAAATTGGAGATATCACCGTTTCCGGAAATTCTAATATCGTCACTCAATTGAAGGAAATCTTCACCAAATAAAAGTTCCCGTCCTCATAAGAGGACGGGAATTGGTTTAGATATATTTTATTATTTACAATTTCGTGATTTTAGAATCATTAATGTTGTAATATTTGATAACGCTATTGTAATCTTCATAGTTTACACTAGAATTTTTACCAAAAGAAGCTGGAATCAAAACCACTCTGAATGTCTGATTATTCAAATATTGATTTTTGAAAGCACTATCCTGAGCAGTTAAATTAAAATCAGCATCCGCATAAATTTGCACATCGTTTACCGTAAAATCAAAATGATAATCCATCGTACCTGTTGATCCGAAATAGTATGTTTTTGGCAAAAGTTTCCAGACTGCAGTCCCGCTGGAAGAATCCTGTCTGTAAATCAAAACTACATCACTGTTGTATAACGGGCTTGTAAATTCTTTGTAAATTCCGTAAACATAATCCACGTTATTAGGATTTGTGCTATTGACAAAATTTTCACGGATATCTAAAACAACAGGATAAGTATCATTGTCAGTTCTGTTATCATCGTCATCGCAGCTTACAACAAACATAGCAAGCAATCCGAGAATCATTAGGGAGAAAAACTTTTTCATAATTTTAATTTTATTTAGTTTATATTGGGTTATCGATAATTTTAGGGTATTCAAATCACATACCAATTTTTAGATAGCATCTTGCTGCAAAGGTTAAATTTGTATTTTTGCGGAAACAACCTTAAATAAGTAAAATGAAATTTTTCTTCTCATTTCTGATTACATTATCGGTCGCAAATATATTAAAAGCCCAGTACCAACCCAAAAACATTTCTGATGCAGAAGTAAAAAAAGCAAAAGATTGGGTAAACAAAACGTATAATACTCTTTCTCAGGACGAAAAATTAGGACAGCTGTTTATCGTTGCCTTATATACGAATAAAGGGGAAGAGTTTATTAATCAGATTAGGAATATTGTGGTAAACGATAAAATTGGCGGACTCATCCTCATGCAGGACGATGCAGCTCAGGAAATCGATCTGGTGAACGAATTCCAGAACAAATCGAAAGTCCCCTTAATGATTGGAATGGATGCTGAATGGGGAGTTTTCCAGCGCATCGCTACTGCCCACAAATTTCCCTGGGCAATTACTCTGGGAGCTATTCAGGATAAAAAATTAATTTACGAAATGGCTCAGAAAATTGCGGAAGACTGCAAAAGAATGGGTATCAATTGGAATTTTGCACCTGTTGTAGATGTAAATACGAATCCGAATAATCCGATTATCGGAAACAGAAGTTTTGGTTCTGATGTTCAGAACGTCATTCATTCTGCTTTATCATATTCAAATGGTTTGCAGGACTCAAACGTTTTGGCTGCTATTAAGCATTTTCCCGGGCATGGCGATACCGATACCGATTCGCATCTTGATTTACCAATGATTTCTCATAATCCGGAAAGATTAAACTCCATAGAAATTGCACCTTTCAAAGCTTTAATGGATAAAGGAATTGGCGGTGTAATGGTTGCGCATTTATACGTTCCCGCTTTGGAAAATGAAAAAGGAATTCCGGCTTCCGTTTCCAAAAAAATCATTACCGGGCTTTTAAAAGAAAAACTGGGGTATAAAGGCCTAATTATTACAGATGCTTTAAATATGGGAGCTGTTGCCAATAAATACAAACCTGGAGAGTTGGACGCTTTAGCTTTTAAAGCCGGAAATGATATTATGCTTTTTTCGCAAGGAGTTGCAGAAGGCAAAAAATTTATTCAGAAAGCGATTGATAATAGAGAAATCTCACAGGACAGAGTGGAAGAAAGCGTAAAAAAAATTCTTCTTACAAAATATTATTTAGGACTTACGAAATATGAAAACCGAAATCCGGAAAACATCAATTCGGATCTCAATAATGATTCTCATAAAAAATTGGTACAAAACCTTTATTCCAATGCATTGACTTTACTGAAAGATGAAAAAAAACTTCTTCCGCTCAACTGCAAAGAGATCTATTATTACGTCCCGCTAGAAGAAGCTTCTTATGAAACTTTTCTACAACAGCTAAATTTAGGAACAACGGTGATTATTAAAAAAGCTTCCGAAATTTCAGAAATCCCTGCAAATTCCAAAGTAATTGTAGGCTTTCATAAAGACAATTCCACAGCTTACAAACCTTATAAAATTTCGGACGGAAGCAAGAAAGTTTTATCTGATCTAAGCAAAAAACAAAACGTGATTCTGGATGTTTTCGGATCACCGTATGCTTTGAAAGATCTGGATATTTCCACAATCTCTACAGTTTTAGTTTCTTATGAAAATAATGATGGTGCGATGATTGCAACAGCAAATGCTCTGAATGGGAAGACTAAGATTTCAGGAAGGCTTCCTGTTTTAGTAAACGAGAATTTAACATTCGGAATGGGAATAGATTTAAACTCAACACAAAAAATCTCATCCGAATCATATTCGTCTAAAACAAAGATTGAATAATTCTAAAACAAATTCAAACAAACCAATATAGTTTTTGCTACATTTAAGCAATCAAAAATTGAACTGAACCTCTCATAAACCTACAAATGAAAATCGGAATTCTCTGTTATCCAACATACGGCGGAAGCGGCATCGTCGCAACCGAATTAGGAATGTCGCTGGCCGAAAAGGGCTACGAAGTACATTTCATCTCCAACAATCTTCCGGCGAGATTAGACATTACAAACCCCAATATTTTCTTCCATAAAGTAAATGTTCAGACCTATCCTTTGTTTCAGTATCAGCCTTATGATATTGCACTTTCTTCGATGATTTATCGGGTGGTGAATCTGTATAAGCTGGATCTTCTTCATGCACATTATGCAATTCCTTATGCTTATGCAGCATTTACTGCAAAACAGATGCTCAAAGAAGAAGGCAAAGATATTCCGTTGGTAACTACACTTCACGGAACTGATATCACTTTGGTCGGGCAGCATCCAAGCTACAAACATGCCGTAGAATTTTCTATTAATCAATCAGATACAATTACTTCAGTTTCTGAAAGTCTTAAGAAAGATACCTTGCAATTTTTCCATATCAAAAAACCAATTGAAGTCATTACTAATTTTATTGATAATTCTGAGTTTGCGGAATGCCGCGAATGCAACCGTACCCAGTTTGCACAGCCTGATGAGAAAATACTA
>DAMDNI010000016.1:0-3327 GCA_032083825.1 Bergeyella sp.
AGCATCTGGTTTACACCCAGAGGGTCGGGGGTTCGAATCCCTCAGGACCCACAAAGTTTCCGAAACTTTTAAAAAATCGGGGTTCTTAGCTCAGTTGGTTCAGAGCATCTGGTTTACACCCAGAGGGTCGGGGGTTCGAATCCCTCAGGACCCACAAAAAACTTCAGAAATTTTCTGAAGTTTTTTATTTCTCGGGCGGTTAGCTCAGTTGGTTTAGAGCGTTGCGTTGACATCGCAGAGGTCACTGGTTCGAATCCTGTACCGCCCACTTTTGTCAGAGAATTAATTTTCCATCTTTTCAAAAAGAAGGCCTAGTTTATAGAAATCGAGATAACGAAGACTGATGTTGCCCTTCAGGAGTTTTTGTTTGGTTTTTTCGCGACGCAGATCAAATAGTTTTTTGAACCAGAAATGCGTAGAAATATTTTTAATTACCTGATATGCTTTCACAAGTTTTACATCGGCAATTTTATCTTTAACCTTTTTGTTTTTCATCATTTTGGATAGGCTTTCCACAGATTCCTCAACCTTTTGAAGATACACTTCATTATCTTCTAAATCATTATTAAAGATAGGATTGTCAATGTGGTCAATCTTTATTTTAGCATTCTTAAGATCCATGGCGAAAAGTAGGTCTTCATAGCCATATTTCTGAAATTCGGGATTGAAATTGGTTTTTTCAAGGATGCTTTTCCGTACGACGAAATTATTGGTCTGAAATGAAAGATAAGGTTCTTCAATCCGTTTTTCAAGGGAGAGATTTTCTCTTTCAAAAGCAAATTTCCAGCGGAGATATTTGTTTATCTCAGGAGGAGAAGCGGAAACCTGCCTTCCGCCATAAATAACGCGGGTTTTAGGATTGTGTTTAATATAATCGGAGTAAATCTTGAGAAACTGAGAAGAAATGATCTTCCCGTCACAATCCAGATAAAGGAGATAATCGCTTTTAGAATAGTATAAAAAAAGATTTCTGATGAGCGATCTGCCTACATTTTTTTCAAGGAAAACAAAATTCTCAACCTTGTCTGTAATTTCACGGTTGATCTTTTTAAAATTTTCAGAAGAAGCATCATCAATAAGGATAATCTCAGCACGAAGATTATTTTGACGAATTTGTCTATCCAGATCCAGAACAAGCTCGCGCACATCAAAATTATAAACAGGAATGCAGATAGATAGCTTCATACTATAAAATTTTGTCTACAATTTGCTGTACAGAAATTTCTTCCAAACAGGCATAATCGCCGCGATAACATTCTTTGTCGCCGAAAACCGAACAAGGCCTGCAGGTCAGATCTTTTACCTGAACCACATCATTTTCATCTTGTCCATATCCTAAAAATCCTGCATAAGGATGTGTTGCTCCCCAAATCGAAACGCATCTTGTTCCGGCCAGACTTGCCAGGTGCATATTTGCAGAATCCATGGAAATCATCACTTCAAGCTCAGAAATTTTCTGGAGTTCTTCTTTCAGAGACATTTTCCCGGCAAGGCTTTCGGTGTTGGGAATGTGTTTTTCCCAATCAAGAAGGATTTCTTTTTCTTTTTTTCCTCCACCAAAAAAATAAATTTTGTGGTGCAGGGAAAGAATTTTTGCAAGTTCAAAAGATTTTTCAAGAGAAAGAATTTTTCCGTTATGCTGTGCAAAAGGAGCAAGCCCAATTCCTGATTTTTGCTGAACAGAGGGTTTGTATTGATGAGAAAGTTTTAAAGAGAATCCCATTTTCCTTAAAACATCAGCATATCTTTCTACTGTTTTTTTTAAAGGAGCTTTGTCAATATTCCAAACATCGGTCAGATGTTCTTTCTCGTCTTTTCCTTTGTCAAGGACAAACACTTTGTATCGGTGCCGGATTAAAATTTTATCCAAAATCTTTGTCCTGATCACATCATGCAGATCGGCAACATAATCAGGATTGAATTCTCTCTTAAGCTGACGCGCCAACCTTCGAAGCCCTAAAATCCCTTTATAGTCATCAAGATCAATCCCCTTAAAAATAAGGTTAGGTATGTCATTGAAAAGATCGCGGAAATTTTCGCGGGTAACCATGATCAGCTGAACATCAGGATTCTGTTCCATAAATTCCCTGAAAACGGAAGCGACCATTGCGACATCTCCGAATGCAGAAAAACGATATGCTAAAACTTTTTTCAAGATTTTAACTGATATGCGACCGCGTAGAATTTTATTTGCTTTGTCATCGCCATTAATCCGTTGGCTCGTGATGGTGAAAGAAATTCCTGAAGGCCGATTTCTTCAATAAATTTAAAGTCAGAATCCAGAATTTCCTGTGTAGAATGACCGCTGTATATAGATACTAGAAGCGAAACGATACCTTTTGGAAGAATACCGTCAGAATCAGCATTGAAATAGAGCTTCCCGTCCCGGAATTCTGCATCAATCCAGACTTTTGACTGACAGCCTTTGATGAGGTTTTCTTCCGTTTTTTTGTTATCGGGAAGACCCTTCAGCTCTTTTCCAAGATCTATAATGTATTCGTATTTCTGTTCCCAGTCGTCAAGAAAAGCAAATTCATCTACAATTTCTTTCTGTTTTTCCTGTATCGTCATTGCGAAAATTCTTTTTTGCAAAGATAGTATTTTTATGAGTGAAATATGGTGAGGATAAATAAGGCGTAAAATGAGCAAATCAGTTTTCCCTGAAATTTTCTGAAATCACTTTTGTATATAAAGCTAAAATTTTTGGTTCTTCGTTTTCCCAGCAAAGCTCCTCAGAAGCTTGATTTAAATTATTGAAATAATATGCCTTACCATTTGAAAGAACCGTGTTGATTTTGTTTGAAAGCTCATTTTCATTATGATTTTCTATCGTTTCTCCAACATTATATTTTTCCACAATCTTTTTCATCTCAGGAAAAGCGGAAACCACCACAGGAACTCTTGCCTGAATATAATCAGAAACCTTATTGGGTAAAGAATAAAAATAACTTAAGCCATTGTTTTCTTCAATGCTTAGGCCGACATCAGCTTTTAGAGTAATTTTTCTTAAATCTTCAGGGAGAAGCTTCCCAAGAAATTTCACTCTATTTTCCAGGCCGAGACTTTTCGAAAGCGCAACATATTCGTCGAATTTTGGGCCTTTTCCGGCAATCCATAATTCTGTATTTTGGATAGATTTCATTGCAGGAATGATTTTATCTAAACCTCTTGAAGGATTGATCGCGCCCTGATACAAAATAATCTTCGGATTATTTTTTGAATCTTGAAATTCAGGATTTATTTTTTTAGGAAAATTCTGAACCACAACAGGCTGTGAAATTTTATATTTTTTCTCAAACCACGATGCATAGCTTCCGCTTGCAGTCA
>DAMDNI010000016.1:3337-23858 GCA_032083825.1 Bergeyella sp.
ATATATTGGATGTTCGGAACAATCTTACGCTCCAGAAAACGCCAGATTTTTTGTACAAATCTTCCGCGGACAGAAGGCATTTCTGTAAAAATTTCATGACTGTCAAAAACCAAAGGGATTTTTAGTTTCCTTGAAACCAAATGATTTGCAAAAAGAGTATCTAAATCATTGGAAACCAATATAGTGTTTTCATCTGCATTTTTCATCAACTCTGAATATAATTTAATATTAAATTCAGGATACGCCAATTTCAGTGTTTTGGATTTTAGAGTAATTCTCATGAAAGGATAAGGACGTGACATTTCGGGAAGCCCGTCCCAAGAATTTCCTATCAGAAGAATATCATAACCATTTTGATGAAGAGTGCCGCAGATTTTTTCTACTCGCTGGTCAGTATACAGATTATTAAAAACGCTGACAATAATTTTCATTTAAAAATCTTCACAGATGATGTGTGAATTTACAAATGTTTTGCCGAAGAAACAAGCTCCTTTCGGAAGTTATTTGTTTCTGATCAAATGATAGATCTGTATAAAGCAAAGAATCGCATTCGGGATGATAATCGGCCAAAGCATTCCGCAGAAAATACCATAAATAACAAATAAAATGCAGCCTATGAGGTTGACAATGCGTACTTTTTTCAGGTCTTTGAGCACAAAGCTTGCCACAACAAAAAGAGAAGCGGCATAGCCCATGTAATTTGCGATTTCGGGATTCATAATGAATTGAATTAAAAAGGGGCGACAAACCTAATCATTTTCAGTGAGATGAAAAAGGCAAATGATAATAAAGTATAATTTTGAAATTTAATCTTGATTTTCTGCCCGAAAATTCTTATTTTGCTAAAAAGTAGAAATATGAAAAGTTTGCTCAACTGGTCTGTCATTTTCCCCATTATTTCTGCTGTTTTTTATTTCAGCGGAATGTTGGGTACTTCCGGTTGGATGGATATTGCCGGCGGTCTTCTTCTTATTTCGAGTGTTCTGGCAGCTGTGCATCATGCAGAAGTTGTGGCGCATAAAGTCGGAGAACCTTTCGGAACTATTATTCTTGCGATTTGTATCACGATTCTTGAAGTTTCTCTAATTGTCTCCCTAATGGTTGCAGGCGGTGAACATGCAACTACCTATGCAAGAGATACTGTTTTTGCAGCAATTATGCTTATCTTAAATGGTATTTTGGGAATATGTATCTGGATAGGCGGTGTAAAATACCGTGAACAATTTTTTGCAAGAACTTCTGCTACCACATACCTGGTAAGTCTTGTTGCTATTTTAGTAATGACACTTATCCTTCCTAATTTTACTACGAGTAAGCATGGGCCGTATTATACCCATTCGCAGCTTATTTTTGTTTCCTTTGCATGTCTTGTTATTTATTCCACTTTTCTAATGGTGCAGACGGTGAGGCATCGTAATTATTTCATAACGGAAGAAAAAGAAGGGGAAGAAGAAAGCTATGAAAAGCCGGATCTTACAAAAACTGTTACCAGTCTTGTATTTCTAATCGTCTGTCTCGGCGTTGTAGTGTTTATGGCAAAAGCACTTTCACCTCAGATTGAAGATTTTGTAAAAACAATTGGAGCTCCGCAAAGCCTGGTTGGAGTGATTATCGCTGCTGTTGTGCTTTTACCGGAAGGTTTGGCGGCAATCCGTGCGGCAAAAAATGACAAAATTCAAGCTTCTTTAAATCTGGCTTTAGGATCGGCTTTGGCAAGTATCGGGCTTACGATTCCTGTTGTTTCCGTCGTTTGTATTATTTATGATATTCCTTTGGCTTTAGGTTTGGATAAAAAATCAGTGATTCTCCTGACGCTTTCGGTATTTACTGTAATGCTTTCTTTGAGTCGGGGAAAAACCAATATTTTGTACGGAGTTGTGCTTCTGGTCAATTTGATGGCCTATATTTTTTACGTGATTGTGCCATAATGTTTAATTTTCAAGTTTACGGGCAACTTCCATTTTGTAAGC
The DNA here is from genome assembly GCA_032083825.1 of Bergeyella sp. Lineage (GTDB taxonomy): Bacteria > Bacteroidota > Bacteroidia > Flavobacteriales > Weeksellaceae > DAMDNI01. Next base: position 5,308 of record DAMDNI010000016.1, read on the forward strand.
CATCAGATTTGCGATATTGTTGGCTTTATATAGGGCAAGATCTGCTTTTTCGCCGGAGAAATTTTCTTTTACGGTCTCAGACCATATTTTCAGCCAGTGTTCGAAGTGGGATTTTTCCATCGCTGAAATTCTGTTGACCGGAAAATGAACTGCCATTGGATTTCCTTTGTAAGATACATTCCCTAAAAGAAGCGTTTCCCAAAATTGATACATTTTAGGCAAATGTTTGCTCCAGTCTACTTTAGCAACTTTCGTAAAGAAAAACCCGATATTCTTGTCGTTTTCAATTTTTTGATAGAAAAGATCTACCAGTTTTTTAATGTCAGCAATATTTTCAATATCATTCATAATTTCAAAGTTAAGAAAATACAGTTTGGGATTACAATCAAAAAACTAATTTTGCAAAATGGATATTGAGCTGTATAAAAAGCTGGCGCTTCAAAAGCAGAAAGAACACCGTAAAACACTCGATCAGATCAAAAGAAAACCGCCTAAAAACCTGGATTATATTGTTCAGGAAATTCATGATGAGGTTTTCGAAAAGATAGATTGTCTTTCGTGTGCAAACTGCTGCAAAACGACAGGCCCATTATTCACAGAAAAAGATATTGAAAGAATATCCAAGCATCTGAGGATGAAAGCTGCTGATTTTGAGGATAAGTTTTTAAAAACAGACGAAGATAAAGACAAGGTTCTGCAAAATCTTCCCTGCTGGTTTCTGAATGAGGATAATACCTGTTCTATTTATGAAGTCCGCCCGAAAGCCTGCAGAGAATTTCCGCATACGGATCGAAAGAAAATTTACCAGATTAATCATCTCACTATAAAAAATGCTGTGATTTGCCCTGCAGTGTATGAATTCATCGAAAAATTAAAACCCAAAACAGAAAAAGGAAAATAAAAAAAGACCTGAATATTCAGGCCTTCTTCTTTCAATTTACTTTTTATTTCCCATTTTCCCGGGACAGGTCTTATCAAAAAATTCCGGAAAATTTTCCGGAATCTGTATTTTATACAACGCCTTGTGCAAGCATTGCTTCTGCAACTTTTACAAAGCCGGCGATATTGGCTCCTTTCACGTAGTTTACGTATCCGTCTTCTTCTTTTCCGTAATCTCTGCACGCTTTGTGAATACCGATCATGATTTCTTTAAGCCTTGCATCCACTTCTTCGGAAGTCCAGTTGAGACGGATAGAATTTTGTGTCATTTCCAGACCTGAAGTCGCTACACCCCCTGCATTGGAAGCTTTTCCGGGAGAAAACAATACTTTATTGTCTAAGAAATAATTAATCGCATCTAATGTGGAAGGCATATTTGCAGCTTCTGTTACGCAGATACATCCGTTGGAAACTAAATTTTTAGCATCTTCCAGATGCAGCTCATTTTGGGTAGCACAAGGGAAAGCGATGTCGCATTTTACATCCCAAGGACGTTTCCCTGCATGGAATTCTGCAGAAGGATATTTTTTAACATAATCTTCAGCTCTGTTGTTTCCGGAAGCGCGGATTTCCAATAGATATTCTATTTTTTCTCCGGTAATTCCGTCTTTATCATAAATATAGCCGTCAGGTCCGGATATTGTCACGATCTTTCCGCCAAGTTCATCAAATTTTTTGATAACACCCCAGGCAACATTTCCGAAACCTGAAACTGTGGCAATTTTACCTTTAATATCCTGGCCGATTGTTTTCAGCATTTGCTCCGCAAAATAAACAACGCCATAGCCTGTAGCTTCAGGGCGAATGAGCGATCCTCCGTAAGCAAGACCTTTCCCTGTCAAAACTCCTGTAAATTCGTTTCTGATTTTTTTGTATTGTCCGAACAGATAACCGATTTCTCTTGCCCCTACACCAATATCTCCGGCAGGAACATCGGTTTCAGGGCCGATATGTTTGCACATTTCTGTCATAAATGCCTGGCAGAAACGCATTACTTCCATATCAGATTTGCCTTGCGGATCGAAGTCTGAACCTCCTTTTCCACCGCCCATTGGAAGTGTGGTAAGAGAGTTTTTGAAAACCTGCTCAAAGGCAAGGAATTTCAAAACAGAAAGATTTACAGTCGGATGGAAACGAATTCCGCCTTTATAAGGCCCGATTGCAGAATTCATCTGGATTCTGAATCCGCGGTTTACCTGGATTTCACCTTTATCATCCACCCAAGGAACTCTGAAAATAATGATTCTTTCAGCTTCTGCCATTCTTTCAAGAAGTTTCATTCCGTTGTATTCTTTTCTGTTTGCGATGAAAGGAATTACGGTAACGGCAACTTCTTTTACGGCTTGTAAAAATTCCGGTTCGTTAGGATTCTTTGCTTCGATTTTAGCAATAAATTCCTGAATTTTTTGCTCTACATTATAATGTTCCATAGATTAAAAATGAAAAATGTTGTCAACAAATTTAATTTTTTTTTCAAGACTTGCAAATAGTTTTTTCACTATTAATGAAAAAATAATAAAATTAGGACTGTTTTTTAATAAATATATTAAAAACGATAAATATTTAGGAAAAGCAAAAAATAATTAAAAAAACAATGTAGAATTGCAAATTTGTTAAAATTTCATAATATAGAAAAACGCCGTCCCGAATTTGATTTCAACCTGCCTTCTAATTCCAGTTGTAAGATTTCCGGAAGGATTTTGTGAGGTAGAGTTTCCAGTTTTTCCGCAATTTCATCCAAAGAAGAATTATCATTGTTTCGGATAAAAGTTACAATATCGTTTTGAAAATCAGATAGTAAAGTGTTTTTCTCTGAAAAAGGAAATAGTTCTTCCATCTGGTTTTGATTTTGTAACCCCAGTTCTTCTAAAAGGTCATGCATTGTAGAAATGGCAGTAGCTTTATTCTGATAAATGAGCTGATTGCAGCCTTGGCTATATTTTTCTGTAATTTTCCCGGGAAGTGCAAATACGTCACGATTGTAACTGTTGGCAAAAGTGACTGTGCTTACGGATCCTCCTCCAAATGCGGTTTCGACGACAATGGTTGCTTTTGACAGTCCGGCAATGATTCTGTTCCGCTGGATAAAATTTTCGCGGTCAGGCTTTTGTGAAGAATTGAATTCTGTGAAAAGAGCACCGTTCTGTTCAAGAATTTTTTCTGCAAGTTTTTTATTCTTTGCGGGATATAAGGTATGAAATCCGTGCGCTAAAACTGCGGCGGTCGGAATTTTGTTTTTTATTGACTGCATATGAACTTCAGAGTCAATTCCTAAGGCTAATCCGCTGATTGTGATAGCTTTATTTTGCGGAATGAGTTCTAAAAAATCTTCAATAAATTTTTTTCCATAACTTGAAATATTGCGTGTTCCGACAATACTTACAGTTTTCAGATTGTGATCAAAAGTCCCCTTTGAATATAAAACAGCGGGAGCATCTTCACATTCAGAAAGCAAAAAGGGCAGATTATTCTGATGGCGAAGCTGAATATGAATGTTGTTTTTTTCGCAGAATTTAATTTCTTTTTCAGCGAATCGGAGGTGTTCGGAACTGCCGATTTCCCGGGTAATTTTGTTTCCTATTCCAAGGATTTTGTTAAGGTCTTTTTTGGGGAAATTCCATACTTCTTTGGCAGAACCTGCGGATTTTACAAGTTTATAAAAATTAATATCACCAATCAGGCTACATCGCCGCAATGCGATGGAATAAAGATGTTCTTCGGAAAGCATTTATCATTTGTTTTCTCAAATATAGGAAGATTTAAGAATTGTTTTTCCGTATTTCATCAAGATATTTCCAGATGTCTTCTTTTTTCTGAGGCAGTTCCTGAAAATCTTCCGGATGGTTCTGAATATATTCCTGCCAGAGTTTATCATCTTTTTCGTTGTAATAATTAGGAAATTCCCAAATGAATTTCTTTTTTTTGTCTCCTGTTTTACGGTAAAGAAAAGCAAGGATAATTCCTACCACTGCTCCTGTTAAATGTGCCTGCCAGGAAATTCTGCTTGGCTCTGCAAGATTGGAAAATAATTCTTCCGGGAGTACACCCCAAACCAAACTTCCGTAATACAGCACAACTAAAAGTGAAATAACGAGCAGTGTTTTTTCCCGCCGGAAAACGCCGCTGAAAAAAAGAAAAAATGCCAGGACATATACCAGTCCGCTTGCGCCGATGATGCATACATAACGATATTCGCCGGTGAAAACATCTATTGGAGGAAGCAGCCAGACCAAAAGCCCAGAGGAAATCCATCCGTAAAGAAAAACTTTTCCTGCAATCTTCGGATAAAATTGTATCAACAAAAACATCAGCACAAATATTGGAATGGAATTTCCGATAATATGCTCAAAACCACCATGTAACAAAGGAGAAAATATAACACCGGACAAACCTTCGGGAACCAACGGAATAATTGCTCCGGAACAAGATTCAAAAAACCCTAAATGCTGAGCAAGGAAAAAAAGCCACATTGCCAGAAGCATGAGCAGCGGATAGAGTACAGCTTTAACATTCAGCTTGTTTTTGAATAAATTTTTAAGCATCCTTTAGTTTCTCAAAAGCACTGCCATGTTTTTTTTCGGTAATATTGGCTGTTTTGGTTGAATATTTATCAATAAAAGCTGTCAAAAAGTTTCATTCTGAAAATGATACAGAAAAGAACATTTCCTAAATTAATACTAAATTTGCAGTTTGGTAAAAAAAGTATCTATGAAAAAGGCGTTAGTGTTATTTCTGATATTCATGTTCAGCATATCTTATTCTCAAAGAACCGAGATTCTTTCTCAGATCGATTCTATTTATCAGAAAAAATGGGATTCTACTTCTTTAAATCTTGACAGTCTTGCCAATCCGAAGCTTGAAAATATTAAAGTAAAATTCAAAGATACCATTGTTGTTAGCGACAGAATTATCATTCAGGGAGTTCCTGAAGAGATTCCTGTTACTCCTTTTAATATTATCAAAGGAATGGAAAAAAGATGGTTCTATTTTGGGCAGAATACTTTGGTTTTTAATCAGTCATCATTTTCCAACTGGATTTCCGGAGGAAATAACAATATCGGAATTATCGGAAAGATTAATTATAATTTAATTTATAAAAAACAGAAACATTATCTGGAAAATATCATTCAGCTCGGCTACGGTTTTATTGCTACAGAAGGAGAAACCACCAAAAAAACAGAAGATTACATCAACCTGACAACCAATTACGGATATGAATTAGCAAAAAATTATTATTTGTCTGCAGGTTTCCAGTTTCTATCGCAATTTACTCCTGGATATAATTATTCTGTAACGCCAGATCCGTTATTTAACGATAGGGTTTCAAGATTTATGGCGCCGGGTTACCTGAATATTGGTATTGGTATCTCGCATAATCCTAGAGAAAATTTTCAGGTTATTTTCAGGCCAATTAATGGGAAATTTACATTTGTTACAGATCCTCTTTTGCAGAAAACAGGTAATTTCGGTCTTGAACGTGACGGACAAGGCGTGAGATCTGAGCTAGGTGCGATGCTGAATATTATCTATCGCCTGAAAGTTTATAAAGGAATTAATTTTGACAACCAGATCAATTTTTTCACCAATTATCTAAGTCATTCGGAACGAGTAGATATTGCCTATAACGGAACGTTGAATATTAAATTTAATAAACTGATTTCCACCATTGTAAGCCTTGATATGGTGTATGATCATGATCAGATTCAAAAACTTCAGAGAAAACAGACCTTAAGTGTCGGGCTTTCTTATAATATCGGGCAAAATCTGGATGGGGAACGTTCTAAAAAAGGGATTAAGCCTTTTATATCAAGCAGATAAAAATATAAATATAAAAAATCAACAAATGAAAAAAATTTTTTACTTAAGTGCATTCATGCTCGGGGTTCTTGGTATGGCGCAGGAAAATCAAACGGTTACGGATTCTACAAAAGCATGGTCGATTACAGGGCAAAATACACTGATGCTGAATCAGGCAGCATTTTCCAACTGGGTGGGCGGTGGAGCCAACAATGTCGGATGGATTGCCGGAGTCAATTATAATCTGACATACGAAAAAAACAAAGATTTGTGGGAAAACCTGATCGTTCTCGGATACGGACAAAATAATACAAAAGGAATTGGAACCCGCAAAACTCAGGATGTGATCAATCTTTCAACCAACTACGGAAGAAATATCGGGAAAAGCTGGTATGCTTCTGCTGGTGCAAGCCTGATTACACAATTTGCTCCGGGTTACGAAGACGGAAATAATCCTGATGCAGCAAAACTTTCAAATTTTATGGCGCCGGGTTATGTGAATCTTGGTGCAGGTTTTACTTATAGGCCTAACGATAATTTTACCATGACTTTACGCCCTGCGAATGCGAGATGGACTTTTGTTTTAGATAAAGAACTTCAGCTTGCAGGGAATTATGGTTTGAAAAATGACGGCGATTCTTCATTGTTCCAGTTTGGTTTTTTGGGAACAGCGCAGTATAAGCTGAAATTAATGGAAAACATTACCTTAGTAAATACCGCTTCTGTATTTTCAAATTATCTTGATCATCCTGAAAGGCTCGTGCTTTCCTATGGCGGAGTTTTGAATATGAAGATCAACAAATATATTTCTTCCGTGATTACGCTTGATCTGTTGTATGATCACAACCAGATCTGGAAAACCCAGGTAAAACAGACTCTGGGAGTTGGCCTTGCCTATAATATTGATAACGGAGTAAAAAGATCCGACAACAAAAACAACCAGACCTGGAAATAAAAATTAAGGAATTCATCAACTAAAGACTCTTTCACAAGAGTCTTTTTTTATTTTAAACATTCCAAAATTCGCGGTCAAGGCTTCGATATTGTATAGCTTCTGCAATATGCGGAGATTGAATATTTTCGGAATTATCCAAATCAGCAATGGTTCTTGAGACTTTCAGAATACGGTCAAAAGCTCTTGCAGAAAGATTGAGTTTTTCCATTGCATTTTTAATAAGAATTAAAGAAGAATCATCCAAAGCACAGAATTTTTCGATTTCTTTTGGTCCCATTTGTGCGTTGTAGCTGAGGTTTTCATTAGAAAATCTTTCGGTCTGGATTTTTCTTGCATTCAGAACACGATTGCGGATGTCTTCGCTTTTTTCACCTTTCCTTTTGTCTGCAAGCTGCTCGAATTCTACTTTCGGAACTTCAATATGAATATCAATCCTGTCTAAAAGCGGCCCCGAAAGCTTATTCATATATCGTTGCATTTCAAAAGAAGAGGACGTGTTATTCGGATCATCCGGGAAATAACCGCTCGGACTCGGATTCATACTTGCCACCAGCATAAAACTTGCAGGATAATTCACGGTAAATCTCGCTCTGGAAATCGTCACTTCACGATCTTCTAAAGGCTGCCGCATCACTTCAAGCACGGTTCTTTTAAATTCCGGCATTTCGTCTAAAAATAAAACACCGTTATGAGCTAAAGAAATTTCTCCTGGCTGCGGATAACTTCCTCCTCCGACAAGCGCTACATCCGAAATCGTGTGATGCGGACTGCGAAAAGGACGAACAGTCATCAATGAAGTTTCTGCTCCGATTTTTCCTGCTACAGAATGAATTTTTGTAGTTTCCAGAGCTTCTTTCAAAGTCAATGGAGGTAAAATACTGGGAATTCTTTTTGCCAGCATTGTTTTTCCGCTTCCGGGAGGCCCGATCAGAATGATATTGTGACCGCCGGCTGCAGCGACTTCCATTGCACGTTTTGCCGTTTCCTGGCCTTTTACTTCTGAAAAATCAAAAGGGAAAAAATAAATTTTATCCTGAAATTCTTTTCGTGTATCGATGATAGTTTTCTCCAGTTGCATTTCTTCATTGAAAAAGCGGATGACTTCCTGAATATTTTCAACCCCGTAAACATCAAGATCGTTGACGATTGCGGCTTCTTTTGTATTTTGCTTAGGAAGGATAATTCCCTTAAATCCTTCTTCTCGTGCTTTTATTGCGATAGGAAGAACACCTTTTATCGGCTGCAGGCCTCCGTCGAGAGAAAGTTCGCCCATGATAATATATTGTCCGATATTTTCTGCAACGATCTGGTTGGAAGCTGCGAGAATTCCCAGAGCAATTGTTAAATCATAAGAAGAGCCTTCCTTCCGTAAATCTGCCGGAGCCATATTGATGGTAATTTTTTTGCCGGGAAGTTTAAACCCGACATTCTTCAGAGCTGCGGAAATCCTGTAGCTGCTTTCTTTGATGGCGTTATCCGGAAGCCCGACCAAATGGTATCCAACTCCTTGATCTACATTTACTTCAATGGTAATGGTTTGTGCGGAAACACCGTGAATGGCGCTTCCATAGACTTTTACGAGCATCTGTGTTTTTTAGTAAAAATAGAAAATATTTTTTTTAATAATCAAATGCAATAAAAAAAGGGTGATTTAACGGTATGAAAAAAGCTTCAGTAAAACTGAAGCTTTCATGTATATTATAAAACCAAATGTTATTTGAGTTTGCGGATTCCCATTTCATAAAGCCCGAAGCTTAACAAGTCCGCATTTTCTCCGATTACTTGTTCGGTCGATCTTCCGGCTCCATGTCCTGCATTGGTCTCAATCCTTATCAAAACAGGATTTCCGCAGGATTGTTTTGTCTGAAGTTCTGCCCCGAATTTGAAAGAATGCGCCGGAACCACGCGGTCATCATGATCACTAGTGATAACCATTGTAGAAGGATAACATTTTCCTGAATTCACATTATGAACGGGCGAATAAGATTTTAAATATTCAAACATTTCCTTATTGTCTTCAGCGGTTCCGTAGTCGTAAGACCATCCAGCTCCTGCAGTGAATTTGTTGTATCTCAGCATATCCAGAACTCCAACTCCCGGAAAAGCTACTTTTGCCAGATCAGGACGCATCGTCATTGTTGCCCCGACCAAAAGCCCGCCATTTGATCTTCCGGAAAGCGCCATATATTCTTTAGAAGTGTAGCCTTTGGCCTGAAGATATTCTCCTGCTGCGATGAAATCTTCGAACACATTCTTTTTCTGCATTTTGGTTCCTGCATCATGCCATTTTTTCCCGTATTCTCCGCCGCCGCGGATATTCGGAACGGCATAGATCCCGCCATTTTCCATCCAGATAGCATTTACCACCGAGAAAGCAGGCTGAAGGCTGATGTTGAATCCTCCGTAAGAATAAAGAATGGTTGGATTTTTTCCGTCAAGTTTGATGCCTTTTTTATAGCTGATCATCATCGGGACTTTGGTTCCGTCTTTTGAGGTATAAAAAACCTGCTCGGAAACATAATCCTCCGGATTGAATTTTACTTTCGGCTTTTGATATACTTCTGATGTTCCGGAATCTGCATTGAATTTATAAATCGTTCCCGGCGTGATATAATTGGTGAAAGAATAGTATAATTCTTTTTCTTCTGTTTTCCCTCCGAATCCGGATGCAGTTCCGTTGCCAGGAAGTGTAATGGTACGGATTAATTTACCATTATAATCATATTGTTTTACATAAGAAAGTGCATCTTTCAAATATTTTGCAAAGAAATAACCGCCGCCACTTGAGATGCTCAATACGTTCTCGGTTTCAGGGATAACATCTGTCCAGACCGTTGGATTTTTAATATCAAATTTTTGGACTTTCATATTCGGAGCGTTTTTATCTGTTAAAACATAGACAAAATCTCCTTTTGTATCTACAACGTCAGTATTGTATTCATAGCCTTTCTGTACAGGGATGAAATCTGTTTTGTTTTTTAAATCTTTAATATAAAGCTCATTGCCGGAAGTTGCTTCAGATGCGGAAAGAATCACAAAACGTTCGTCATCGGAAACGCCTGCACCCATATATCTTCTCTTGAAATTTTCTCCACCAATGATTAATTTATCTTCAGACTGCTTTGTTCCAAGTTTATGAAAATATACTTTGTGTGTATCTGTTTTTGCAGAGAGTTCACTTCCTGTTGGTTTGTCATAGCTCGAATAATAAAAGCCTTCATCACCTTGCCAGGCAATTCCGGAAAATTTTACATCTTTAATGGTTTCGTCCAGCTGTTTTTTAGAATTGGCATCAATGATGATGATTTTATTCCAGTCGCTTCCGCCTTCGGAAATAGCATAGGCAACAAGATTTCCTTTTTTATTGAAGGAAACCTGGCTTAAGGAAGTTGTTCCTTTGTCAGAAAATTTATTCGGATCAAGGAAAACTTCTTCTTTCCCGGATTTATCTTTTCTGTAAAGCACGGATTGTGCCTGCAAGCCATTGTTTTTATAATAATAAATATAATCCCCTTCTTTGAAAGGAGCGCTTATTTTTTCATAATTCCAGATGTCTCTGAGCTGAGTTCTGATCTCTTCCCGAAACGGAATATTTGAAAGATAATCATTCGTGAATTTTACTTCTCTTTGTACCCATTCTTTGGTGTCTTCGGCACGGTCATCTTCAAGCCAGCGATAAGGATCGGAAATTTTTACGCCAAAATATTCATCGGTATGATCAATTTTTTTGGTTTCAGGATATTGTAATTTTGTCATGGAATTTTGTGAAAAACAAAAAAAAGAAACAGCTACTGCCGCAGCTGAAAATAGTTGTACTTTCATATTGTAAGCAATTTTCTCAAAAATAGGGATTTATGTTTACATGAAAAAAACACTTTAAATAAAATCAATAATTTAGAAAAACCGTTCTTAAAAAATAAAATCCAATCAAAGTATTGATAAAGAAAAGCGCAGACTCTTCAGAATTTTTTATTTTAGTATATTCAATTAAAATTGATTTTAATAAAATGGATTTAGAACAGCTTAATTTTCATCTTAACGCCTATAAAGAGAATAAACAGTTTTTGGATGCCGCCGAATATCTGATGCGGGCTTACGGATTGGAAGACGAATATTTTGCAGGATTTGAACTTAAGGAATTGGATAAACCCAACTTTATTGTGGTTACAACAGTCGGAGAATTTGGAGACCTTCAAAAAATCCGGATACCGGAGAATTTATTTGACATTGATCTTCACCTGATTCTTAATCTTCTGGCTCACGAAATGCTTCATGTCAGGCAGAAAACGCATCATCCGATTATAGAAGACAAGAACGAAAGAGAGTGGCAGGCTTATTATGAAATGCTTTCTCATAAAATTTTCCCTCAGATTCCGGACGCTTCCGATTTTCATAAAAAAGGTTTTGCTCAAAATGCTTTGGAATATTATAAAAGAATGGGAGAAGGAAGCCATTTGCAGCAAAAATATGCAGACCAAAAAGCAGAAGTTGAAAACATTTTAGATCAAATTTTAATTAAAAGAGGAGAAAAACCATCATAATTTTTACAAAATGATAAAACCCGAAATTACTTGGAACGATTTTGAAAAAATTGACATCCGTAGCGGAACCATTATTTCAGCGGATGATTTTCCCGGCCTCAGAAATCCGGCGTATAAATTGGAAATTGACTTTGGCGATTTGGGGATTCGAAAATCGTCTGCGCAGATTACTGCCTTATACAAAAAAGAAGATCTGATAGGCAGACAGATTCTTGCAGTGGTAAATTTTCCTAAAAAACAGATTGCCAATTTTTTCAGTGAATGTCTGGTTTTAGGAATTTATGGAGAAGATAAAGAAGTCACTTTGCTCACTACTTCATTTCCTGTAAAGAATGGATTGCAGGTTGGCTAAAGAAAATTCAAAAAATAATCTAAAAAATCAAACACAAATTATGATACAGAATATTCCAATTGAGAGAGTTTTATTTCTCGATATCGAAACCGTTCCGCAATATGAGTTTTGGGAAAATGTAGGTGAAACCGAGCAAAAACTTTGGGACAAAAAAACATTAAGACAAAGAGGAGAAGATATTTCCGCTGCCGAATTTTATTCCGAACGTGCAGGAATTATGGCAGAATTCGGAAAAATCATCTGTATTTCTATCGGAATGCTCGAAAAAAACGATACCTTAAAAATCAAAAGCTTTGCACACGATGATGAAAAAAAACTTCTGACCGAATTTGGGGAAGTTTTTAACAGCCCAAGATTGCGGGATGTTATTTTATGTGCCCATAACGGAAAAGAATTTGACTTCCCATGGATTGCAAGAAGATTCCTGATCAACGGTATTCAGCCTCCGGTTCCTTTTCAGATGTTTGGGAAAAAACCATGGGAAATCCCGCATCTTGATACCATGGAGTTATGGAAATTCGGGGACTATAAAAGTTTTGTTTCCCTGGAACTTCTTGCTCATGTTTTCGGGATTCCCACACCGAAAGACGATATCGATGGTTCAATGGTTTCATCAATCTATTATATAGAAAAAGATTTATTTAGAATCGTTCAATATTGTGAGAAAGATGTCTTAACTTTGGCGAATGTTTTCCGCAAAATGCGCCAGGAAAATATATTAGAAAGATTTTAAATTCTCTATAAATAAAGCATGTAAGACTACATTTTCATTTTGTACATCTTACAACTTAAAAAGAAAAATGAAATATACAGACGATCAGATTGCCGATATTGGCGAAGAAATTATAAAGGTTTTGAAAACCGTTTACGATCCTGAAATCCCTGTTGATATTTACGAATTGGGTTTGGTCTATGATGTCCAGATTTCTGATGAAGGGAACGTAAAAATTATCATGACTTTGACAACTCCAAATTGCCCGGTTGCAGAATCTCTTCCTCAGGAAGTAAAAGATAAAGTAGCAGAAGTTGAAGGCGTGAATGAAGTTGATCTAGAGCTTACTTTTGAGCCGAGCTGGCACAAAGACATGATGAGTGAAGAAGCGAAATTTGAGTTAGGATTCTTATAAAAAATTCATAAAAACCAATAAAAGATTCGGCGGGAGCAAAGCTCCCGCCGAATCTTTTATTTTAAATTTCTTTTGCAATTTCTTTTCCGCTACGGCTCCATTCACTCCAGGAACCAATATAAAGATTGGGAATTTCAAAACCTGCATGATTCAGCGCCAAAATTGTATGACATGCAGTAACACCAGATCCGCAATGGATGATTAGCTTTTCAGGGTGGTTTTTTAATATTTCAGAATATTTTAGTTTTAAAACTTCAGGAGATAAAAAATTTCCGTCTTGGTCAAGATTTTCAGAGAAAGGAATATTGATGGCTCCAGGAATGTGTCCTGCAACCAGGTCAATCGGTTCAGATTCTCCGCGGTAACGGTATGCATCACGAACGTCGATTACCGTTGCAGAGCCTTCAGCAATTTCCTTTTCCACATCTTCAATCACAGAAAGCGGGAGGATCCAATGTGTTCTCGGAAGCAAATTTCCTCTTTCAATGTTTTCTTCTCCAGAAGAACATTCAATGTTTTCTTTTTCTGCAGCCTGAATCCCTCCGTTCAGCACCTGAACATTCTCCAAGCCAAAGCTTTTCAGCATCCACCATAATCTTGCCGCTGCATTTGCTCCATTTTTATCATCATAAATGATAATAAGAGAATCTTCGTTTACGCCGAATTTTTCTAAAGTTTTTCTGAAATCTTCAATTTCAGGAAGAGGATGTCGCCCTCCAAACGCAGCGTTTTCAGGAACTTCTGCAAAATCTTTCTCAAGATCAAGATATCTTGCTGATTTGATATGTTTTTTCAGATAGTTTTCATAGCAGCCTTTTCCGGCGCTTGCATCGAAAATGATTGTTTTTCTGTTCTTTAAAATGTCAGAAAGTTCGCTTGGTTTTATTAAAGGAGATTTCATTTTGTATTCAATAAATAATGAGATGAGACCTCAGATTTAGAAATGAAAAATATCTTTTGCTTTATTGTAAGCACTCTCGAAGTTAAGTAAATTCAGATGAATGTCTAGCTTTTCGGATGCCATAAAATTAATGACCTGTTCGGTTGGCATATTTCCTACCAAATCATCTTTTGCCATTGGGCAGCCTCCAATTCCTTTTATGGAAGAATCAAAGTTTCTGCAGCCTTTATCGTAGGCAGCTTTAAGTTTTTTATAAGAATCTTCGTAACGATTATGAAAATGTGCTCCAAAAGTAATTTCAGAATATTTTGAAGGTATTTTTTCAAAAAGCAAATCAATACTTTCAGGAGTTGCAACTCCGGTTGTATCAGAAAGCTGGACTGTAGTGATTCCTATTTCCGAAAAACGCTGTGCCCAAAAATCTACATCTTCCCATTTCCACATTTCTCCGTAAGGGTTTCCGAATGCCATCGAAAAATAGATGTGCAGGTGTTTTCCCTGAGATTTTGTCATTTTAAAAATTTCCTGAATTTGGCTGAACGCTTCCTCCTGGTTTTTATTTGTATTTCGGTACTGGAAGGTTTCAGAAATGGAAAAAGGAAAGCCAAGTATATCTACGCTTTCATGTGAAAGTGCTTTTTCCGCACCCGAAATATTGGCAACAATCACAGACAGCAAGGTATTGGAGAGCGATTTGTCTATATTTTCCAAAACATCTCCGGTATCTGCCATTTGCGGAATGGCTTTGGAAGAAACAAAACTCCCGCAATCCAGCACGTCAAATTTTACATCCATTAAAGCATTGATGTAGTCAATCTTCTTTTGTGTCGGGATAAATTCGCCCCAGCCTTGCATGGCATCACGCGGACATTCTGTTAAAAACATTTTCATTTTTTTGAATTTTTAAATATAACAAAACTTTGCCGGAAGTGTAATCGTCTTTAATTATGGTTTTAATAGATTGATTTTTATGATGTTGTTGTTTTTCAGGCTTTTTTCAGGTATTCAATTATTTTATAAAACTTCGGCGGACTCATCTTTAAATCTTAAATTTGTTAATCAAAAATCTAAAAAATAAAATATGATTACCGTTGATTTCAACCATGAATGGAAAATGAAGCTGCTGAACCGTTTCATTAATTATGTAAAAATATATTCTACCAGTAATCCTGAAAGCGAAACAACACCTTCTACGCTGCAGCAATGGGATATAGCAAAATATATTTTTGAAGAATTACAAACTTTAGGCCTTGCTGATGTGTCTCTTGATGAGAAAGGATATATTTATGCTTACATCCCATCAAATCTTGAAAATGATGATGAACCAGTTGTAGGATTTATCGCTCATTATGATTCTTCTCCCGATTTTAATGGTAAAAATGTAAATCCGCAGATCTGGGAAGATTATAACGGTGAAGATTTACTACTGAATAAAGAAACAGGTTTTACTCTTTCTCCGGAAAAATTTGAAAGCCTGAAAGATTATATTGGCAAAACGCTGATCACAACTGATGGGACTTCTCTTCTCAGCGCTGATGACAAAGCGGGGATTGCCGAAATTGTAACCGCAGCAGAATATCTCCTGGCTCACCCAGAAATCAAGCACGGAAGAATTGCTATCGGCTTTACACCTGATGAGGAAATCGGAAGAGGTGCTCATCATTTTGATGTGAAAAATTTTGGTGCAGAATGGGCCTATACAATGGATGGGGGCGAAGTCGGGGAATTGGAATATGAAAACTTCAATGCAGCAGGAGCAGTGGTAAAAATTCACGGATTGAGCGTGCATCCGGGATATGCATTTGGTAAAATGATTAATGCTTCACTTTTAGCGGCAGAATTCGCCCGAATGATTCCTGAAAACGAAACTCCGTCAACGACAAAAGGTTTTGAAGGTTTTTATCATTTGACAGATTTCAACGCTGATGTTTCGGAAGCCAAGCTTCAATACATTATCCGGGATCATGATTCTGATAAATTTGAGATCCGTAAAAGATTTATGCAAGACAAAGTCGCTGCTTTCAATCAGAAATACGGTGAAGGAACTGCAGAAATTGAAATCAAAGAGCAATATCGTAATATGAAGCAGCAGTTTGAAGGCAAAATGCATATTATCAACATCGCTGCCCAAGCAATGAAAGACGCCAATATCGAGCCAAAAATCAAGGCAATCCGAGGAGGAACTGATGGCGCGCAGCTTTCTTATATGGGACTTCCGTGCCCGAATATTTTTGCTGGTGGGATCAATTTTCATGGGCCTTACGAATACGTTGCTTTAGAAAGTATGGAAAAAGCAGTGAAAGTGATTGTAAATATTGCAAAGGCAGTAAAAAAGCAATAGAAAAAAATAAATTTGTTATAGAGAACGGGCTTTTTAGTCCGTTTTTTTGTTTTTTATTAAATCATTAAAGTTTTGATGAAAGATTAAAATAAGATTCAAATTCAGTTTACAAATAAAAAATATCTTTACCAAAAACTAAAATGGAAAAACGGGACGTTGAAATCGTAATCATTTCGGATGTACACTTGGGAACTTATGGCTGCCACGCTACAGAATTGGTTGCATTCCTCAAAAGCATCAATCCCAAATTACTGATTCTGAACGGCGATATTTTTGATGGCTGGGCCTTTTCCAAAAAATATTTTCCGGATTCGCATATGGCCGTGCTTTCCGAATTTTTCAAAATGATGAAATACGGAACCCAAATCATCTATATTACAGGGAATCACGATGAGTTTCTTCGAAAATATTCTGATGTGACAATGGGGAACCTTTTCCTGGCCGATAAATATCTGCTCGAGATCGAAGGGAAAAAACACTGGATTTTTCATGGTGATATATTCGACCATACCACAAAAGGCGGAGCAAAATTCATTGCAAAAATCGGCGGAATTGGTTATGATTGGCTGATTTTACTCAACAGAGCCATCAATTGGGTTCTGCAATTATTCGGAAAAGGAAAAGTTTCGCTTTCAAAAAAAATAAA
This sequence comes from Bergeyella sp., assembly GCA_032083825.1. Taxonomy (GTDB): domain Bacteria; phylum Bacteroidota; class Bacteroidia; order Flavobacteriales; family Weeksellaceae; genus DAMDNI01. The sequence goes on from DAMDNI010000016.1 coordinate 21,907, forward strand.
AAATTCGGTAAAAAAAGCCGTAAAATTCATTGCTGATTTCGAAGAAAAAGCCATTGAACTTGCAATTGACAATCATTATGATTATGTAATCTGCGGGCACATTCACCAACCTTCAGACCGAGTTGTGAAAAATGAAAAGGGTTCTGTACATTATCTCAATTCCGGAGACTGGATCGAGAATCTTTCCTGGCTGGAATATAACGAAGGAAACTGGACACTCAATTTCTACGACGAAACCAAATATCAGAAACCGAAAATAGAACTGAACGATATTTCCGTGAATCTTCAGGAATTCATTCAGCCAACTGCTTTTGCAAGTTTTGTGGGAGGTAAGATTTAAGAATTATTTCTGTTCAGAAAAGCATCCCAGCCTTGTGCAGTAAGCTGAGCAAGTTCGTTGCTTCCGCTTAAAACCATAAAATTCCCGTTTTCTTTTTCAACAGCATGGCCAATCACAGAAAAATCAGGATGATTTTTAATTTTATCAAAATCATTCGGCGAAATGGTGAACAAAAGTTCATAATCTTCGCCTCCGGAAAGCGCAGCCATGGTTGCATTCAGGTTGAATTCTTCTGCAGTTGAAATCGTTAGCGGATCCAAAGGAATTTTATCTTCATACAAACGGAAACCTACATTGCTCTGATCCGAAAGATGGAGGATTTCAGAAGCAAGCCCGTCAGAAACATCAATCATAGACGTCGGAACAACATTCAGCTCTTCTAAAATCTTTTTAATATCAGTTCTTGCTTCAGGTTTCAGCTGTCTTTGCAAAATATAATCATAACCTTCCATTTCAGGCTGCATATTTGGGTTGGCAAGATACACCGCATGTTCTCTTTCAAGGATTTGCAATCCGAGATAAGCGCCTCCCAAATCTCCCGTCACGACAAGAAGATCGTTAGGTTTTGCACCATTTCTTTTCACAATTTTCTCGTCATTTTCGAGGCCGATTGCAGTAATATTAATCACCAGCCCTGATGTAGAACTTGTCGTATCTCCTCCCACGAGATCAACATGATATCGTTCACAGGCGAGAGAAATTCCTTCATAAATCTCTTCCAAAGCTTCCACCGGAAAACGGTTGGAAACGGCTACAGAAACTAAAATCTGAGTCGGAGCAGCATTCATAGCGGCAATATCGCTGATGTTTACAACCGCAGCTTTATATCCTAAATGTTTTAGAGGAACATATCCCAAGTTGAAATGAACACCTTCCACCAGAAAATCTGTCGTAATAACAATTTTTTTTCCTTCCGGATTGATTACGGCAGCATCATCACCAACCGCAGTTTCCGTAGAAGAATTTTTTAAACTAAATTTTTCGGTTAAATGTTTTATCAATCCAAATTCTCCAAGTTGGGAAATCGGTGTGAGCTGAGGTTGTTTATCTTCAAACATGAGAATAGAACTAATTTTTATTGTATGTTATTTGTAATCTTACGAAAATATCGCAGGATCAATATTTTCCGGACGGAAAGGCAATTCTTTCAGATATTCTCGGGTGAGAAGCTTTGTCTTTTCTGTTTTATAATCTTCAAGGCTGTGCAGGATATCATCAGGAGGAGAAGTCATTTTTCTGAGCATCATATCAATCCAGACTCCGGTTGCTTCTGCAGTTGCGCAATGCGTGCCATCCTGAAGATAAAATTTGTGTACAAACTGATAGATGCTTGCATCTTCTGACATTCCCCCGATTTCTACGGTTACAAAAATGGTTTGATCTGCATAGATTTCTTTAAAAAACGAATATCTTTCGTGTAAAATTACTGGCCCGATTCCCCAGCGGTTGAGTTGGGCAAGTCCCATTTTATGTTTATTCATAAATCCCATTCTTGCCTGCGCACAATATTGTACGTAACTCGAATTGGCGAGATGTTTGTTGGCATCAATGTCGCTCCAGCGAACTTCGAAAGTATGATGATAATGAGACATTAGTTCAAAAATTTTCTGTA
>DAMDNI010000017.1:0-19540 GCA_032083825.1 Bergeyella sp.
GCGGAGTCTGATAGTTACAAGGTTTGCCGGCATCAATCACCAGAACTTTCCTTAGAGATCTTCCCAAAGACATTGCAGCAGAAAGTCCTGCATAGCTTCCGCCGATGATAATGACATCAAATTGACCGTTTTCTTTCATAGTAATTAAGAATCATTTAATTTAAAAAAATTGATATTTTAACAGCTGAAATCTTGCCAAATCATATTTTGCTCTTTAATAAAAGGTTAAATTTAATGAAATTTCACTTCTCAAAATTTTTGAAAACCGTAAATTTGGCTTCAATAAAAAGTAATTCAATGCTTAGAAAATTTTCTGTTATACTTTTGGCATTTTTGTCCATCAGTTCTGTTTCAGCTCAAAAAAGTAAACCTCAAAATCTTGAACGCCCAAAATTAGTTGTCGGTCTTGTTATTGATCAGATGCGATGGGATTACCTTTACCGCTATTATGACAAATATGGCAATGATGGTTTCAAAAGGCTTCTGAATAAAGGCTTTTCTTTTAATAATGTGATGATTCCGTATGTTCCTACTGTGACTGCGATCGGGCATACTTCAATTTATACAGGTTCTGTACCTTCCATTCACGGAATTGCCGGAAACGACTGGACAGACAAAGAAACCGGAAAAAATGTATACTGTACAGAAGATAAAGAGGTGAAAGGAGTGGGAACAGACAGCGACAGAATAGGAAGCCATTCTCCTAAAAATTTGTGGAGCACAACCATCACAGACCAGCTGAGAATAGCGAGTAATTTTCAGTCAAAAGTAGTAGGGGTTTCTCTGAAAGACAGGGCTTCAATTTTGCCTGCAGGCCACAATCCTACAGGTGCTTTCTGGTTTGATGAAAATACTGGCAATTTCATTACAAGCACTTATTATATGAATGCTTTGCCGGATTGGGTAAATAAATTCAATGAACAAAAACTTGCCGAAAAACTGGTTGCCAACGGCTGGAATACTTTGCTTCCGATTGAGCAGTATACTGAAAGTACAAGAGATGATGTGCCGTGGGAAAATCTTTTGGGAAGCGCTGTGAAACCGACTTTTCCTTATAATAATCTTGCAGAAGATTATGCAAAGAAAAAAGGAATTCTAAGAACAACACCTTTTGGAAATGTATATACTTTGAAGTTTGCAGAAGCTGCTGTTGACGGTTATCAATTGGGCCAGGATAATATTACAGATTTCCTTGCCATCAATGTAGCTTCCACCGATTATGTCGGGCACGCTTTCGGTCCAAATTCTATTGAAGTAGAAGACGTTTATTTAAGACTGGATATTGAACTGGCGAATTTTTTCAAAATGCTTGATAAGAAAGTCGGTGAAGGAAATTATCTTGTTTTTCTTTCCGCTGATCATGGCGGAGCGCATTCTGAAGGTTATATGAAAGAAAATAAAATGCTGACAGGTTTTTTTGACGACGGAATGGAAAAAAATTTAGGAGAAGAATTAGAAAAAAAATATGCTGCAAGCAAATTGATTTTAGGTTTGGATAATTATCAGATTTATCTGAATCATCAACTGATAAAAGAAAAAAACCTTAACGAAGCCGAAATCAAAAAAAGTATTATCGAAAGCCTGAATAAAGATCCAAGGGTTTTATATGCTGTCGATCTGAAAGATGTCGGAAGTGCTGCAATCCCTGAGCCTGTAAAAACAAGAATTATTAATGGTTATAATTGGCAGAGAAGTGGTGATATTCAGATTGTTTCACATGACGGGATGCTTCCGAATTATTCCAAAAAAGGGACGACTCATAGTGTGTGGAATTCTTATGATGCACACATTCCGTTGATTTTTATGGGTTGGAAAGTCAATCATGGAGAAAGCAATGCCCCGCATTTTATGACAGATATTGCGCCAACTTTAGCCCAGTTTTTAAGGATTGAAAACCCAAGCGGAAACGTAGGACAGCCGCTTTTAGAGGTTTTAGGAAAATAAATTAACATTGTTATCAATGAAAAAGAACGCCGAAAAGCGTTCTTTTTTATGAATGAATCAGCTTCTGAATCTCCTTTTGATATTCTTTGTTTTTAAGGATTCTTTTTCGGATGAAAAATACAAGGGCACTTATTATTACAAGACCTGCAGCAAATAAAAAACAGCTGCTCACCAGATATTTTTGATGAACGTTTTTAATCTTTTTCAAATTTTCCTGAGTATGTGTGTCAATAGACCTGTTGATAGAATTCAACTCGCTTTGTTCTCTTTCGAATCTGGTTTCAAGGAATTTTTTGTTATACAATCTGTATTTCTGAAAATCGTTAAGAGCAAGATAATTGTCAGCCATTCCTTTATAAATTCCTTCATTCAATACGAGATCACCCACGTTCTCTGATAGTTTTGACGAATTTTCAAGGAGCTTCAGTGCATCTTCATGCCTGCCGTTGAGCGTATAAGTTTCTGCAAGGCCTTTTAGAGCAAATGCTTCAAGACTTTTTGCATCCAGCTTTTCTGCATAATTTTTTGATTTGATGAAATAGGATTCTGCTTTTTGAATTTGGCTAAGATCAAGATAACAATACCCAATATTGTAAAAAACTACGCTCATATTGGCAAAAGTCGGGTTTGTTTGTTTTGCTTTTTCAAAATTCTGGATGGAAAAAAGAAATTTTTCTAACGCAATTTCCGAATTGTTCTGGCTTTTATAAATCATTCCGCGGATGGCGAAACATTTTGCTATTTCGAAATGCTTTCTGAAATCATTGCCTGTAAAGCTTTTCAGTGCATCATCTGCTTCATCGAGCGTTTCAAGGCTTTTATTGAACAATTCCATTTGTTGATATTGTACCGCTATGGAAATAAGAACAGCAATTTTTTTTTCAATATTATCACTTTCGTTAACGAGTTCTTTTGCTTTTAGAGAATATTTCAAAGATTCATCAAAATTTCTTTTAGCGATATAAGCATTTGATAAAACCAGATAAATACTGATGATTTTATCTGGATCTTTTTCGTTTTTTAAAAGGCTTCGTGCTGTTTCAAGCGATTTATCGGGATTTTCATAAATTCCGATTTCTGCTTTTCTTAAAAGAGAATCCTTATTTTGCCCGAAGCTGATGGCCGGAAAAATTAGAGCAAAACATATTAAAAATACAAATTTTTTCATCCTTTTATTTTTGATTGATTTGCTGAATAAACGTATTGGGAGACATTCCCGTAATGGCTTTAAAAACAGTTGTAAATGAGCTGTGCGAAGAAAATCCTGAGATCTCGGCAAGATAACTCACCTTGTAATTGAGGTAGGCAGGCTGTGTTTTCAGAAGATACGCAACATGGTTGATGCGCAATTCATTGATATACATGTTGAAATTCTTTCCTTTGTAGGAGTTGATGACCTCGGACAGATATTTGGTATTGGTGTCAAGCTGTGCCGCTAAAGTTGCAAGCGACATATTTTTATTGAGAAAACGGTCGGAACGTTCCATTTCATCCAGTTTTTGGAGGATTTCAATTTCTTTTTCCTTTGAGATGGCGACAGTTTTTCTGGTTTCTTTTTCGTCGTCGGCAGTAAAATCTTTTTCGGAAATTTCTTTTTCATTAATATCGGTTTCAGATATCTGATTCGAATCTGTAAGTTTTTTGAAGAAATCCAATTGTTTTTTCAGTCTTTTTTCGCGGTAAATTTCAGTGATGAAATGGATCGCTAATCCCAAAACCATCAACCCTAAAATAATAAATAATGCACTGAATTTTTTCTTCTCAACAGCAGTATGAAAGTCCAGGTTTTTGGTTTCGTAGTTTTCTACAAGTTTCACAATATACCGGATTCCATCTTTTTTGTTGGTATCGATCTGGGTTTTTAGCTGTGTATTGAGATGATGGAATTTTTGGTAATCTTCCATATTCTTCAGCGCAAAATAATTCTTCGCGATGTTTTCATAAATTTTTGACTGCATGGGAAGATATCCCAAGTTTTCAATTTTTGAAAGCCCTTTTTGAAGGCAGGAAATTGCGCGGTTATAATCATTTCTTGCAAAATATACTCTGGAAAGGCTCTCATAGGCAAAAGCATACAGGAATTTGTAATCAGGGTTTTTCTCAATCGTAAGAATCGTATTTTCCAAAAGAGATTCTGCTTCGGCACTTTTATTTTGATTAAGCAAATAAAGAGCCTGGAAAATATGATTTTCAATCCCTATAATCCTGTTTTCATGATTCTGATGAGTAAGAAGTCGGCTGCTTTCCTGAATATTTTGTTCGGCACTGCTGTAATTCCGTAAAATTCCGAAATTGATGGCCTGAAGCTGATAAAGCTTTGAAACTGTTATATTGACCTTCGGATCTTCACTTTTCTTTTCAATAGTACTGAGCAGCGTTTCCTTAATAATCCGCTGCGATTGGCGATAAAGCCCTACATTCTGATATTGCTCTCCCAGGCTGTAATCCATAAATATTTGTGAAAATGGAGAAATAGTTGCATTATCGGCATCTATTTTTTCTAAAGAGACTTTTACCGACTGCAGATAATCTCCTTTCATCGCATAAGCCTGAGCAATAATATGCTGAAGCATAAGCTGATGCTCATAATTTTTATCATTCAGAATGAGGCTTTGAGAATAGTTGATGCCTTCATCAGGATTTTGATAAATTTTTTTCACTGCTTTATCTACTAATAAATAAAAATCAGTACTGCTCTGTCCCGGTAAAAAAACAGAAAAAAGTAAGAAAAAAATGAAAAAAAATCCTATCCTGAAATTAGTCATTGAACAAAAGTAGGTATTAATTTTTTGAAAATCCTTGTTTTTATGAAATTGAGACTAATTATAAGTGAAAATTATAAACTGTTGATTGTTAATATTTTATAATTATATGTTTTTCAAATTTCATGAATTATAAAAGATGATTTCTTTTTTTAGTAAACTTATATAAGTAATATTGTCATAATGAATCTAAAAAAATATTAAAAAATTATGAAGAAATTTTACTTTACATTACAGTGTGCATTATTTAGTGTTGTTGCTTTTGGTCAGGTTCAGTTCAATTTTCTGGATGGATTTGGAAAAGCTCTCTATGACATTAATAGTAACGGAAACGGCCTTCATGGCAATGGCTATTATAGTTTTGCCAACAATACTTCTGCAACAGTAGAAACAGGAGTTGGGTCAACGGTTGCGATTACAAATTCCGGAAAAGTTCTGGGACTATTGGATGATGGCTCAGGGAATTATGTTCCTGCTTTGAAAAATGGGGAAACCTGGGCAATTCTTTCGGGTTTCCCAGCAGAATATTCTTATACCCTTTACGATATTTCTGAAAATGGGAAATATATTGTAGGACAGACCCAATGGACAGAAGAAACAGGAGCCTGGGGATTTATTTATAATACTGAGACAGCAGCTTTTAAACTTTTGTCAAGTGATTTGTATGAATACGGAGCGGCATATACTGTAAATGATGCAGGAATTGCTGTAGGTTGGGTAGATGATCTTCCTTCAGGAACATGGAGAATGCCTGCATATTTCAAAGAAGACGGCAGCATTACGCTGATTGATGAATCTTACGGAGAAGCTTCTTCCATCAATGCCAATAATGAAATTGTAGGTGCATTCGGAGATCTGCCTTTTTACTTTAAAATAGGGGATTCTTCCTTAAAAACTTTTTCACTTCCTGAAGGGCAGTTGTCAGGTTCATTCACTGCAATTTCTGATACGGGATTAATAGTAGGATATGTACAAACATATATCGAATTGGAGGGATGGTACCGTGTTCCTGTTATTTATGACTCCAGTTTTGGAACAGATCTTAAATTGCTGGCAGACGTTTTAGCCGAACAGGATATTGATACAGCAAACCTGAACGGAACTGCGTATAAAATTTCTACAGACGGAAAATACATAGCAGGTTTTGGAAGCGGAGCTGCTTTTTTTGCTCCGGGTTGGGCGGTATATTTGGATGATCTGTTCACTTTGTCTACCCAAAATATCACAGCAAAGAAAATAGCGGTATACCCTAATCCGGTGAAAGACATTCTAAACATCAGAACAGAAGGAAAAGTACAAAATGTAGCAATCTATAATATGATTGGCCAGAAAATAAACAGCGTAAAAACATCTTCAGAAAAAGTAGACGTTTCGAATTTAGCAAAAGGCATTTATGTGATCCAGTTTACTGTAGACGGCAAAATTCAGAGTACAAAATTTGTAAAAGAGTAATCTGCGGTAAATCTTATTAAAATTATAGCCGGGCAAATTTGCCCGGCTGTAATTATTTTATATAGAAATTTAAAAACTATTTTCCTTTTTGAGGAGGATAGTTTGTCATGATTTCAGCAACGATTTCAGGAATCTGTTTTTGTTTTGTTTTTGGAGAATCTACAGAAATTCCGTTTCCGACACCTTGCCAGACAAGTTTTTGGGTTTTTGCATCAATAAGGTCGATTACTAATCCTCCCTGGTTGTAATTGCTTGTCCATGTTGTTCCGCCTCCGAAGCCCCAAGGTCCGCCCCAACCCCACATTCCCATTGGTCTGGAAGTCTGGATATCAGTTACTTTTTTATGATTGGCTTTTACATTTATGATAAGATCGGGATTTTCTCCGGGAGTCAGCCCTTTTGTCTGAAGCTGTTTAGAAAGTTCATTTAAAACCCTGTCTTTATCAATATCATTAAGTTTCAAATCATCAATTCTTAACTTATATGTTTTATAAGTACTAAAATTAGCAGTATCCGCATAATCGGAACGTACCTGAAAAGGACTGCAGGAAGTAAGCCCTAAAGTAGCAGCCGCTAAAACTAAAAAAAGATATTTCTTCATTTTATTTCTGGATTTTATTATTTTTTCTAAAAGTATCAGTCTTCTTATCATAACCGTAAGGGCAGTGTCTGCAGCCGCTCTTACAACAATATCCGCGTTTCAGGTGAAACTTCTCTGTGAAAACCTTATATCCTTGTTCGTTATAATAAAAGTCTTCATTTTCTTTGATGTCGTATTTAGGCATAAGTTAAATCCCAATCAAAAGTTTTTATAATTTTGCTTTATGATAATTGTGTGCCAAAAGCTTCTCAAAAATACAAAAATAAACGGCATTACGCTCTTTCCTTTTATTTTACTTAAAAAGTCAGAATTTAAGGAGGACAAGATCATGATTAATCACGAAAAAATACATCTCCGGCAGCAAATTGAACTTTTAGTGATTTTCTTTTATTTTTGGTATGTTATTGAATATTATTATTGGTATATAAAGCTGAAAGACAGTTTTTTAGCATATAGGTATATTTCTTTTGAAAGAGAAGCGTATGCAATGGAAGATGATATTAATTATCTTGAAAAAAGAAAAATCTGGAGCTTTTGGAAATATATGGGAAATCATTAAAGCTTTAAAACCAGTTAAAAATTTTTATGAATTTACCAGAAAAAAGCACTCCTATAATAGAAATTCTTTTGAAGAAAAACATTCACCTTTTCATCAAACGTGAAGATCTCAATCATACCGGGATTTCAGGGAACAAATACTGGAAGCTTTTCTATAACGTCAAAAATTATCTAGATAAAAACCCGGAAAATCCGTTTATCATCACATTTGGAGGTGCATTTTCCAATCACATTGCTGCTGTTTCCTATCTTGGAAAAGAAGAAAAGATCAAAACACTAGGCATCGTTCGCGGAAATGAACTTGAAAAAACCTTTATTGAAAACCCCACTCTAAAATCTGCCTTAGAAAACGGAATGGAATTTCATTTTGTCACCCGCGAAGCTTACCGCAATAAGGAATCACTTAAAAAAAAGTTTCAGAATAGATTTCCTGATGCGCTGATTGTTGAAGAGGGCGGAACCAACGAACTTGCTGTACAAGGCATTCAGCACATGCTTGGAGCCGAAACCAAAGATTTTCATTACCTTTGCACCGCGGTCGGAACAGGAGGGACGATTGCAGGAATTTCAAAATATTGTGAAGAAAATCAGGAGGTTATTGGCTTTAAAGCGGTGAAAGATTCTTCCTTGGAAGAAAAAATTTTTAATCTTTCAGGAAAAAATAATTTCACGCTCATAGAAGCTTCTGAAAAATATGGTAAAATAACTGACGAAAACATCCGTTTTATAAATTGGTTTTATCAAGAATACAGAATTCCGCTGGATCCTGTTTATACAGGAAAAATGATGATGAAAATTTTTGAAATGATTGAAAATGGCTTTTTCCCGGAGAGTAGCAAGATTCTTGCATTTCATACCGGCGGTTTGCAGGGTATCGAAGGAGCCAACCAAATGCTGAAAAAACAAAACAGGACAACAATCAATTTTAATCTATAAAATTTTAGAAATGAAAAGACTTTTTGCACTTGCAGGCCTTTTATTTTTAATCAAAATTTCGGCTCAGACCTGGGCAACAGAAGATCAGTATATTCAGCGTTTTGCGCCTTATGCGGTAGAAGAAATGGAAAAATATAAGATTCCTGCTTCTATTACGCTTGCGCAGGGACTTCTCGAAACAGGAGGCGGGCAAAGCCGTTTGGCAAGAGAAGGAAACAATCATTTCGGGATTAAATGCAAAGAAGAATGGACGGGGAGAACAATGAAACACACCGATGATGCTCCAAACGAATGTTTCCGTGTATATGATGATCCGAGAGAATCTTATGAAGACCATTCCAAATTTTTGGCTTACCGCAAATATTACCAGAATCTTTTTAATCTCGATATGAAAGATTATAAAGCCTGGGCACACGGGCTCAAAAAAGCAGGCTATGCCACCAATCCGAAATATGCATACATTCTCATCAGCAAAATTGAAAAATATAAACTGTATGAATTTGATGATACCAATTCGAAAGAAGTTTTGTATGCCGTTCTAAAACTTTATCCGGATCTGAAAAATGATAATATTTTCATGGCGCAATTGGATCAGAGCAAAGCCAAAACTCAACCTGTAACCATTAATGTTCCGTACGAGCAGACTTCTTACAAAAAACAACAGCAGAAAGTTGAAGAAATAAAGTCGGACAAAGAACTCCTGAATTCTATCTTGGTAAAAAACCATCCGAATGGCGGCCGTAAATTTTTTGTAGTTCCCACTAATACCAATGTTGCGGTTATTTCAAAAAAATTCGGAGTCAGCGAAAAGCAAATCATAAAGTGGAACGAGCTTGAAGGTAATTCGCTTCAGAAAAATGATATTCTTTTCCTCGAACCAAAAGCTTCTTCAGGAAATGTAGCTACTTACAAAGCTCAGGTTGGTGAGGATATGCACGATATTTCGCAGAAATTTGGGATTAAACTCTCAAAATTATATTCAAAAAACCGAATGGACGTCGGGGAAAAACCGAAAGCAGGACAATTAATTTACCTTCAGCAGAAAAAACCCAAATCATAAATTTCCAGGCTCAAATGATGAATGCTGAACTTTTCGAAGAATCACAAAAATATTTTCCGGATAGTGTCAATTCGCCTTCGCACTCTTTTCGCACGGTTGGCGGAAGTCCTCTGTTTCCGAAATCGGCAAAAGGAGCTTATATTACAGATGCGGAAGGAAACCGGTTTTTAGATCTTCAGAATTCTTCGGCGATTCTCGGTCATTCACATCCTTTGATTTTGGAAGCAATTCAGAAGCAGCTTCACAACAGTTTCAGTGTAGGAACACCAACTGAGCTGGAAATTGAATTGGCAAAATTCATCATCGGGAATTTTCAAAATATTGATAAAATAAAATTTTTTTACACAGAATCTGACGCCTGTTCCAACGCTGTGAAATTAGCACGTAGTTTTACCACAAGAAATAAAATTCTGAAGTTTTCCGGATGCTATCATGGTGATTCTGAATCATTATTAAAAGATTCCGGAGCAGGAAATTCTCTTATCGAAAGTTTAAATTCATCAGGGATTCCTAAAGAGGTTTCCGACCAGACATCGGTCTCCGAATTCAACAATATCGAAAATCTCGAAGATATATTCCGAATTCATTCAGAATCAATTGCAGCCGTGATTATTGAGCCTGTTGCCGCAAATATGGGATGTATTCCTGCTGAAAAACCATTTCTGGAAAAGATTCGGGAATTATGTGATGAACACAACACAATTTTAATTTTTGATGAAACTAAAACAGGCTTCCGAATTGCTTTTGGCGGTGCTCAGGAAATTTTCGGTATCAATGCAGATCTTGTTGTTTTCGGAAATAATATCGGAGGAGGATTTTCATTAGCTGCAATCGGAGGAAATGAAAAAATAATGAATCATTTTGCATCTTTTGGGAAAGTTTTTGCAGAAGGAATTCCGCTTGTGAATACTCTGGCTTTTGCTGCCGGAAATACAACATTGAATTATATTAAAAATACACCTGATTTTTACCTAGATTTGAACAAAAAAGCAGAAATTTTAGATTTCGGAATCGGAAAAATCCTTAATTCTAAAGGTATTGCTCACCGCATCAACCGCAGAGGTTCAATGATGTCGGTTTTTTTTCATATTCATAAAGTTTCTGATTTTCAGGATGCGATGAATTCCAATGTTGCTTTATTCAATAATTTTTTTCATTATTTGCTGAAAAACAAGATTTTCCTTCCGCCGCATGCACTGAAATCATGGTTTGTTTCAGATGCTTTTAAGGAGAATCATACGGATTATATCTTAGATACTCTTCAGAAATTTGAATATTCGTAAAAATCTTCAGATTAGCTGAAGATTTAGGTTTATTTTTTGGGTTTCTTAGGTGTTTTCAAACCTTTTTCCCTTGCTTCGGAAATGCCGATTGCTACAGCTTGTTTTTTGCTTTTTACTTTGTCTCCGCTGGAAGATTTTAGTTTTCCTTCTTTAAATTCGTGCATTACATCACCAATTTTTTCCTGGGCTTTTTTTGAATATTTTGTGGCCATAATTATGATTTTAAGGATTGAATCCAATTAATCAGCCATACTTGTTGTTCCCAGTTTAAAGATTATGATAAAATGTTACATATTTATTTCTGAATTTTTATCTTTGAAAAATATCAATAATCAGTACATGAGAAAAACAGTTTTTACTGCCTTCGGAATGGCAGTAATTTTTTCGCAAAGCTTCTTTGCACAGGAGATTACTTTGGATAAAATCTATTCCGGATATTACAGAGGAAAAGGAATTGCAGGAATTGCATCTCTCAAAAACGGTGAAAATTATGCCGTAATTGAGAAAGACGGAATTGCCAAATATTCTTATAAAACATCACAGAAAGAAGACAACATTGTTGACGGAAGTTTCGAGAGCTATGAATTTTCCGAAGATGAATCAAAGATCCTTTTGCTGAAAGAAAGCGAACCGATTTACCGCCATTCTTTTTTCGGGAAATTTGATGTGAAAGATCTGAAATCAGGAAAAATAATTTCTTTAAATGATGGGAATTATGTTCAGGAACCGAGGTTTTCTCCCGATGCTACAAAGGTAGCTTTCATCGCGGAAAATAATTTGTTTTACCAAGATCTGAATTCGGGGAAAATTATACAGATTACGAATGACGGGAAGAAAAATTCAATCATCAACGGATTGGCAGACTGGGTGTACGAAGAAGAATTTGCCCATGCAAGATTATATGAATGGACGAGAAATTCGGATGCAGTCGTTTTTGTGAAATCTGATGAAACCGAAGTCCCGGAAGTTTACATTCCGGTCTACGGGAAAAATCTTTATCCTCAGGAAATGCGTTTTAAATATCCGAAAGCGGGAGAAAAAAATTCTGTTGTTTCTGCACATTTGTACAGGCTTGATAATAATCAGACTGCTTTGCTCAATCTTTCTGCGTTTAAAAATTATTATATTCCGAATGTTATCCAGACCGCAAAAGCAGACGAAATTATTTTGATAACATCAGCAAGGATCCAGAATGCGTCTGATATTCTGAAAGTCAATACCAAAACCGGGGAAGTAAAAAAACTATTTACGGAAACTGATGAAAAATGGGTGGATACGGATAATGTAACTTTAGAATTCCTGGAAGATAATTCTTTTCTCTGGGGTTCTGAGCGTGACGGATTTCATCATTTGTACTGGTATGATAAAGATGGTAAATTAAAAAAACAGGTCACAAAAGGAAGTTGGGATGTTACGGATTATTATGGATATAATCCTAAAACCAATGAAGTTTTGGTGCAGACAACGGAAACCGGAAGCATCAACAAAGTTGTTTCTAAAATCAATATCCGGAACGGAAAATCAAGCCTAGTTTCAGAAAAAGAAGGGAATAATTCTGCGAATTTCAGTAAAAACTATCAATATTTTATCGAGACTTCATCAAGCGCAAAAAAACCTTACACCTACACTTTAAAAGACGGAAGAGGGAAATCTTTAAAAGAGCTTCAGAATAATAATGAGCAGCTTCAGAAATTGCAAGCTGACAATATAGTGACGAAAGAATTTATCACTATTCCTAATGAAGCCGGAGATCAGATGAATGCGTATCTTCTGAAACCGAAAAATTTTGATCCGAATAAAAAATATCCTCTATTCATGTTTCAGTATTCTGGTCCCGGATCACAGCAAGTGACCAACTCTTGGGATCAGGGAAATGGGATCTGGTTTAATCTGCTTGTTCAGAAAGGATATATTGTTGCTTGTGTAGATGGAAGAGGAACCGGACATAAAGGAGCGAAATTTAAAAAGGTAACTTTCAAAAATTTAGGAAAATATGAGATTGAGGACCAGGTTGCTGCTGCAAAATGGTTCGGAAAACAATCATATATCGACCAGTCAAGAATCGGTATTTTTGGATGGAGTTATGGTGGTTACATGGCAAGCCTGGCATTGACAAAAGGAGCTGATGTTTTCAAAATGGGGATTGCGGTTGCGCCTGTGACCAACTGGAGATATTATGATTCTGTATATACAGAAAGATTTTTGCTCACTCCTCAGGAAAATCCGGCAGGATATGACGATAATTCTCCGACAACTTACGCAAAATTGTTGAAAGGAAAATTTTTGTTAATCCATGGGACAGCAGATGATAATGTACACTTTCAGAACTCGATGGAGTTTTCGGAAGCATTGATTCAGAACAAAAAACAATTTGATTTCATGGCTTATCCGGATAAAAACCACGGCATTTATGGTGGCCAGACAAGACTCCAGCTTTATGAAAAAATGACGGATTTTATTTTAGAGAATTTGTAATCTAAATTGGCTATATAAAAAAATCCTTTTCAATTTCTGAAAAGGATTTTTTATGAAATTTTTCCCCATTTATTCTTTCCCTTATATTGTTTCAGGTAATAATTTTTCATCATCTGATTATCGGGATGGGAGAGAAGAGGATCTTTTTCAAGGATATATTCTACAGTTTCTTTTGAAGTCTTAATAATTTTTCCGTCCGTTACCAGATCCAGTTTCTTAAAATCAACAACACCGCTTTGCTGCGTTCCCAGAATATCTCCCGGCCCGCGAAGCTGCATATCTACTTCAGATATTTTGAACCCGTCATTGGTTTCTGTCATGGTTTTAATACGTTTTCGGCTTTCTGTGCTGAGCTTATCAGAAGTCATTAAAACACAGAAACTCTGTTCCGCACCCCTTCCAACTCTTCCGCGAAGCTGGTGAAGTTGCGAAAGCCCGAAACGTTCCGCACTTTCAATCACCATTACACTTGCATTCGGGACATTTACACCAACTTCGATTACGGTTGTAGCTACCATAATCTGTGCATTTCCTGAAGCAAAATACTGCATATTGGTTTCTTTTTCATCAGGTCGCATTCTTCCGTGAAGCATTGTGATATTGTAGTCTTTATAAAATTCCAGGATATGATCGAAGCCTTCCATCAGGTTTTTATAATCCAGCGTTTCGCTTTCTTCGATGAGAGGAAAAACAAAGTAAACCTGTCGTCCTTTTTCGATCTCGTCTTTTGCAAAACGGTATACGGAAAGCCGGTCTCTTTCCTTTCTGTGAGCGGTGATTATTGGTTTTCTTCCGACAGGCATTTCATCAATTACCGAAACATCAAGATCAGAATAAAAGCTCATCGCCAACGTTCTCGGAATCGGCGTTGCTGTCATTACCAAAATATGAGGCGGAATTCTGTTTTTCGCCCAAAGTTTAGCTCTCTGAGCAACACCAAAACGATGCTGTTCATCAATAATGGCAAGTCCTAAATTTCTGAATTTTACAACATCTTCCAGCAAAGCGTGTGTACCGATTAAAATAGAAAGTTCACCAGATAACAATTGCTCATGAATGATTTTTCTTTCCGAATTTTTTGTCGAGCCGGTCAATAATTTCACTTTGATTGGAGTATTTCCCAAAAGTTCGGAAATACCGTTAAAATGCTGCTGGGCAAGAATTTCCGTAGGAGCCATTAAGCAGCTTTGAAATCCGTTGTCCAAAGCAATCAGCATTGAAAGCAGTGCAACCATTGTTTTTCCTGAACCTACATCGCCTTGCAAAAGCCGATTCATCTGAATCGGACGTTTCATATCAGTCCGGATTTCTTTTAACACTCGTTTTTGTGCGTTGGTTAACTCGAAAGGAAGATGATTTTCATAAAATTCATTAAAATAATCTCCTACAATGGGGAAAGGATTTCCTGCAGAATGACTTTTGTGATGAAGCTTTTTCAGGCCGTAACCCAATTGAAAAAAGAATGCTTCCTCAAACTTCAGCCTTCTTTCTGCATGTTCAAAATGTAAATTATCTTTCGGGAAGTGTATATTCAGGAAAGATTCTTGTCTTGACATCAGCCTGAGATTTTTCATCAGGTAATTCGGAAGATTTTCCTGAATGATAGTTGGAATTTCAATGCAGATATTTTTTAAAATATTCTGAAAAAATTTCTGGTTGAGTCCTCTTTTTGTCAATTTTTCGGAACCAGGATAAATAGGGCGAAGCCTTGTTTCCTGAGTTTTATTTTCTACCGGCTCTATTTCCGGATGAGCCATTGAAAATATATGATTGAAAACATTTATTTTCCCGAAAATATACAGCTCACGGTTTTGCGGGATCTGGTCTTTCATCCATTGCGAATATTGGAACCACACCAAATCCATCGTTCCTGTTTCGTCATGGAATTTTGCTGAAAGCCTTTTCGCTCTTCCGCCTCCAACTTCTGCAAGATCTGTAATTCTGCCTTTCAGCTGTACTTCAAGATTTTCGTCTTCTTTAAGGTCTTTGATTTTATAAACCCTGCTTTTGTCAAGATACCGGATCGGGAAAAAATTCAGAAAATCTTCAACAGTGTTGATTTCCAAAACTTTTTTAATGAGTTTGGCTTTTTCCGGACCGATGCCCTTTAAATATTCTATAGGAGTTTCTAAATTCAAAATTTCAAAAGAAAGTCCGAATTTCGGGAAAAAAGTCAAGATTTTAAAATGGATTTATTCTTTTTGTGCTAGCACAAATTTTAGATTGAATATATTTGTATAGTTTTAATCATATTATTTATCTTTTTCAGATTTTAAAATGGAAGAAATTTGCCTTCAAAAAGTTACCCTCACTGATATTGATGATTTGCAGAAAATTGGAAGACAAACTTTCTCAGAAACTTTTTCAGGAGAAAATACAGAAGAAAACATGCAGAAATATCTGGATGGGAAATTTTCATCAGAACAGTTGAAATCGGAGAGTTCTGATAAAAATTCTATTTTTTATTTTGCCCTTTTTAATGAAAATATAATCGGATACCTGAAGCTTAACACCGGAAATTCCCAGACAGAAATAAACGATGAAAATGCTTTGGAAATCGAAAGAATTTATGTACTGAAAGCATTTCATGGTAAAAATGTAGGACAAATTCTCTATAAAAAGGCAATTGAAGTTGCAGAAGAATTAAAGGTAAAATATGTCTGGCTCGGAGTTTGGGAAGAAAATGCGAGAGCGATAAATTTCTATAAAAAAAATAATTTTGTAGAATTTGACAAGCACATTTTCAGGCTTGGTGATGATGAACAGACGGATATAATGATGAAACTGAGGCTTAATTAATTTCAAATTTCATATCTGTAAACTTTTTCATGATTTCAAAACAGACCATAGACAAGATTTTTTCCGCAATCCGTGTGGAAGAGATTATTGGTGAATATGTTCAGCTGAAAAGAGCAGGAGCCAATCTGAAAGGTCTAAGCCCGTTTCGTGATGAGAAAACGGCAAGTTTCGTAGTATCGCCAAGCAAACAAATCTGGAAAGATTTTTCTACCGGAAAAGGCGGAACAGCCATTACTTTTCTTATGGAACTTGAGGGTTTCACTTATCCGGAAGCACTTCGTCATGCTGCAAGAAAATACGGAATCGAAATTGAAGAAGACAAACGCGAGCTTTCTGACGAAGAAAAACAGTCTCAGACAGAAAGAGACCTTCTTTATAAAATTCATGAAGTGGCAAACAGTTTTTTTCAGGAAAATTTGTGGGAATCTGAAGAAGGCAAATCTGTCGGGCTTTCTTATTTTAAGGAAAGAGAACTGAAAGATGAAATTGTAAAAAAATTCCAACTCGGTTTTTCACCCGAGAAAAAAAATGCTTTCACGAAATATGCATTGGAAAAAGGATATTCCAAAGAAATTCTTGAAAAATCCGGAATGTCTATTTTTCCCGAAAATGCTCCCGAAGGAATTGACCGTTTTCGCGAACGTGTTATTTTTCCTATTCACAGTTTTTCAGGAAGAGTGTTGGGTTTTGGCGCGAGAATTCTTAAAAGCAATGTAAAAACTGCGAAATATCTTAATTCTCCGGAAACGGAAATCTATCATAAATCCAATGTCCTTTACGGCTTAAACCAAAGCAAACAGGCAATTTCAAAAAACAATCTCTGCCTTTTGGTAGAAGGATATATGGACGTTATTTCGCTTCATCAAAGCGGAATCGAAAATGTAGTAGCAAGTTCAGGAACTGCTCTTACAGTGGAACAAATCAAGCTTATTAAACGTCTTACCGAAAATGTAACAATTCTGTTTGATGGTGATACAGCAGGAATTAAGGCAAGTTTCCGAAGCATCGATATGCTGCTTTCGGAAGGGATGAACATTCGTGTTCTGCTTTTTCCTGACGGTGACGATCCGGATTCTTTTGCAAAAAAACATCCGCAGGATTTTGTTGAAAATTTCATCAGGGATGAGGCGAAAGATTTTATTGATTTCAAGGCAGATGTGCTTTTAAGAGAGGCTTCCAATGATCCGATCAAAAAAGCGGAAGCGATTCGTGATATTGTAAAATCGGTGGCATTTGTACAAAATGCTTTAAAGCAGGAAATTTATCTGAAAGAAGTCTCCAATAAGTTTTCGCTGAGCGAGCAAAGCCTTTTTAATGAATTGAATATTCAGAAGCAGGTTCAGCAAAATCAAATACGGCCGGCTTCCCCAAAACAGGAAGAAAAACCTGTAAAACTTGAAGTCGTAACTGCTGAAAATTATTTTTCTGACGAACCGCTTTTGGCTCTTGAAGAAAAATTAATTGAACTGATGCTGAAATATGGAGATTTTATTTTGAATAAAATTGATATCGAAAAGAAGCCGTTTAAAATTACGGTTGCGGAGGAGATTATTCAGCATTTTCAGGAAGATGATTATCAGATTATTTCACCTCTTAACCAAAGGATTTTTGATGAAATTTATACAGGTCTTCAGCAGAATGAGTTAAGAACGGAAAATTTCTTTATCAAATTAATGGACGAAGAAATCGCTTCCAAAATTGCTGACGATCTGCAATATCAGGATCTGCAGAATTGGAATTCCAGAAATATTTTCCCGCCAAAACTCGGAGATAAAATCAACCAGGAAGTTGAAGATGATATCCTGATCCACAAAAGCCATTATATTGAATCTATTCTTGCAAAGCTTAAAAATGATTTAAATTTACATAGGGAAGACAATGAAGAAGAATATTTTAATACGATTAAAAAAATACAGATTCTGGAAAAACTGAATATTGAAATCAATGCAAAACTGAATCGCGTTCTGACAAAAAGTCATATCTTTTATAAGGAATAATAATTGCAAATAAAGAAATAACAAAATAGTAATATATATGGACATTAAAAAAGATTTCAGAGATTTCTCTGTAAAACATCTGGGAAACAGCGGTCTTGCTACCGATCAGTATATGGGAACTTTTAACCCGACCAACCTTACGCCTTATATTATGGAAGAACGAAGAATGAACGTTGCGCAAATGGACGTTTTTTCCCGTTTGATGATGGACAGGATTATTTTCCTCGGAACAGGCATTGATGATCAGGTTGCCAATATTGTCACTGCACAGCTTTTATTCCTTGAAAGTTCTGATGCTTCGAAAGATATTCAGATTTATATCAATTCTCCTGGCGGAAGTGTGTATGCAGGTTTGGGAATTTATGATACAATGCAAATCATTAAACCTGATGTTGCGACCATCTGTACAGGAATGGCAGCTTCAATGGGAGCCGTTCTTCTGGTTGCCGGAGAAAAAGGAAAACGTTCTGCCCTGAAACATTCAAGAGTGATGATTCACCAGCCAAGTGGTGGTGCACAAGGTGTGGCTTCCGATATGGAGATCAATTTAAGAGAAATGCTGAAGCTGAAAAAAGAATTGTATGATATTATTTCTGTTCATTCCGGGCAAACTTATGAATGGGTGGAAAAAGCTTCTGACAGAGATTACTGGATGACTTCTTCCGAAGCGAAGGATTTCGGAATGGTAGATGAGGTTCTGGAAAAGAAAAGCTAAAATTGTACAATTAAGTATAAAGTAAAAGAAACCGGCTGCAAAATTTTTGCAGCCGGTTTTTATTTGAATAAAGGATTAATATTTTAAATTATAGTTTATGAATTAAATCCTTCAATGATTTTTGAAAAATCTTCAATTTTGAGAGCAGCTCCGCCGATTAATCCACCGTCAATGTCAGGCTGGGAGAAAATTTCTTTTGCATTGTCCGGTTTTACAGAACCTCCGTAAAGAATGGAGATTTCATTGGCAATTTCCTGTCCGTATTTCCCGGCAATTAAGCTTCTGATATAAGCATGAATTTCCTGCGCTTGTTCAGGCGTTGCAGTTTCTCCGGTTCCGATTGCCCAAACAGGCTCGTAAGCAATTACCACTTTTTTAATCTCTTCAGCTGAAAGCCCGAATAAAGCAGTTTCGGTTTGATTTTTTACAATTTCAAAATGTTGTCCGGATTTTCTCTGCTCTAAAGTTTCTCCGTTGCAATAGATAGGAATAAGTCCTGCATCCAAAAGTGCTTTTACTTTATGGCTTGCATGCGCATCGGTTTCACCATGATATTGTCTTCTTTCGGAGTGGGCAATAATGCTTCCGTCGATTCCGATTGATTTATACATGTCTACAGAAAGTTCACCCGTATAAGCTCCGCTTGCATATTGGCTCATATCCTGGGCAAAAACGCCTACTTCACTATTTTTGAAAATATCCTTTGCTGCAGTCAAATATAAACTTGGCGGAGCAATGTACACTTCGCAATTGGTAGCATTGTTTTTTTTGTATTCCAGAAGCTGGATCATCAGGGCTTCTGCTTCCGGAAAAGTTTTGTTCATTTTCCAATTTCCGGCTACGATATTCTTTCTCATATTTTTTATATTTCAGGAAATGATTTCCTATTATCAAATTTTTTGCAAAATTCGGTTATTTTATCTTTTTATTAAAAAGAAAAGGAATGACATTTATCCGA
>DAMDNI010000017.1:19550-22050 GCA_032083825.1 Bergeyella sp.
AAACATAAAAGCATACACAAGTGCGACATCTTTCAGATAATCAAATCTTCCGGAAGCTCCGCCATGTCCGTAAGCCATATCGGTTTTTAGTAGAAGTACGTTTTTATCCGTTTTCAGATCACGAAGTTTTGCCACCCATTTTGTAGGCTCAAAATACTGCACCTGAGAATCATGAAGCCCGGTAGTTACCAATATATTCGGATAATTTTTCTTTTCGATATTTTCGTAAGGAGAATAGGATTTCATGTAAAAATAAGCATCTTTATTGTTTGGGTTTCCCCATTCGTCATATTCATTGGTGGTCAAAGGGATGCTTTCATCCAGCATCGTGTTGACAACGTCTACAAACGGAACCTGGGCAATCGCTCCATTCCACAAATCCGGACTCATGTTAACGACAGCTCCCATTAATAAACCTCCTGCGCTTCCGCCCTGAGCATACAAATGTTTAGGGGAGGTATATTTCTCTTTTACTAAATATTCCCCTGCATCGATAAAATCGGTAAATGTATTTTTCTTTTTCATCATTTTTCCGTCTTCGTACCATTGTCTTCCCATTTCCTGTCCGCCGCGAATATGAGCAATTGCATATGCAAAACCACGATCCAAAAGGCTTAGTCTGGTGCTGCTGAATGTCGCATCCATCGAGTTTCCGTAAGAACCATAGGCGTAGAGCAGAAGCGGGCTGTTTCCGTCTTTTTTATATCCTTTTTTATATACAATGGAAATTGGGATTTTTGTTCCGTCTTTTGCGGCAGCAAAGAGCCTTTCTGTGGTATAATTGTCTTTATTATAGCCTCCCAAAACTTCCTGCTGCTTTAACAGTGTTCTTTTTCCTGTTTTTAAATCCTGTTCAAACTGGGAGCTTGGCGTAATCATGGAAGTGTAGCCGAATCTGAAATTATCCGTGTTGTATTCCGGATTTCCTGATGGATAAACGGTATATACGGATTCGTCGAATTTCAGAAATTCTTTTTTTCCTGTTTTTCTGTCATAGATCACCAATTGCGACAGTCCGTTTTCTCTTTCACTGAAAACCAGATAGTTTTTGAATTCACTGATTCCTTCCATCAAAACATCTTTTCTGTGCGGGATAAAATCTTTCCAGTTTTCGATGCCGGTTTTATCAAGAGGAGATTCCATCACTTTGAAATTCAATGCATCTTTATTGGTTGTGATCAGGAATTTGTCTTCCAAAGCAGTGACATCATACAGAACATCTTTCATTCTCGGCTGGAACACCTTGAATGTCCCGTTTGGATCATCAGCATTTAGAAATCGGGTTTCCGAAGAAGTGGTTGCTCCAGAAACTATCATGATGAATTTGTTGTTCTTCGATTTTCCTACTCCGATATAATTGGTATTGTCTTTTTCGTGATAAACGACTACGTCTTTTGAAGAATCTGTTCCTAATGTATGACGGACAATCTTTTCTGTTAAAAGTGTTTCAGGATTTTTTGAAGTATAAAAAATGGTTTTGTTATCGTTTGCCCATGTAGCAGATCCTGTAGTATTTTTAATTCCTAAATCTGTTGTATTCCCCGTTGACAAATCTTTTAAGAATAGCTTGTATTGCCTTCTGGAAACATCATCCACCCCATAAATCATTTTTGTATTATCAGGGCTGATGCTGAAGCCTGAAGCTGAATAATAAGGATGGCCTTCCGCAAGCTGATCTACATCCAGAAGAATTTCTTCAGGAGCATTGAGGTTCCCTTTTTTCCTGCAATATTTAAAATACTGTTTTCCTGTTTCAGTGCGGGTGTAATAATAGTATCCGTTTTTGAACGTAGGAACAGATTCGTCTTTTTCTTTAATTCTGGCTTTCATCTCCTGAAAAAGCTTTTCTCTGAAAGGCTCAGTGTCTTTCATCATGGCTTCCCAATAAGAATTCTCAGCTTTCAGGTAATCCACAACTTTGGTGGAATCTTTTCCTTTTTTGAAATAATCAATCATCCAGTAATAAGGATCGTTTACCTTATCACCATGTATTTCGCGGATGTGGTCCTGTTTTTCTGCAACCGGAGGTTTTACAGAAGGCCAGTTTTGGGCATTCATTATGCAGGTGAGTGTTAATAAAGAAATGGAAATTGTTTTTTTCATGGCTGCTGGTTTTTATTAATTCAGATTCCAAAGATTTTTCAATAAGCTGTAAAATCTGTGTTCATCGTCACTTACTTGGTTATCAGCTTTGATGAGTGATTTTGCAAACTTGACAAAGCTTTTTCTTTCTTCTTCTGTAGAATCGTCAGAAAAACAGCGTGCATGAAACTCAAAATGATCTTTCCAATCTTCAGGCTGCAGATTTGCTATGACTTCCAGCTCGTTATCAAGATTCATCCGAAATGGGAATTCTTCGGCAAGGTATTCCTGAATTTTCATTCCTTCTTCAGGTGCAAATTCTCCGTCAACAGAAGAAAGAATCATAAGAAGATGATAACCAGCAATTGGTTTATTGGATTTTTGCATATTTGATTTTTTAAGATTAAAAATTATTTAG
>DAMDNI010000017.1:22060-23710 GCA_032083825.1 Bergeyella sp.
ATAAAATCTACTGCAGGATCTTTATCGACAATTTTTCCGTTTTCTAAAACAACAACGAGCGGATTGCTTCTTCCAATAGTTTTGATCGCTGTTGCGTCCATGAAAAGTTTAGGAAGATTTGTAATTCTGTCAGAAGATGCAGAAACTTCATAAGCAGGAATTTTTGATGCTGAAATCTTGTCTTCCAGTTTTTTCTTTAATCCGTTTTTAGATCCGGTTTCAGGTTTGTAAGAAAAAAGCAGAATGACTTTTGGCTGGTGAAGAATCTGCTCTGTAACCTCGTTTCCGGTTTGGTCTTCAAGCCTGAATTTTGATATTTCAGAAGTATAACCTTCTTTTATAAGTTTGGAAGTGTTTTTCCCATCCTGAATTTCCCAGGGTGTGCCTTCTTCCCAATATTTTTTATCATTCACATAATCATCCTGATTGACTTCCTTTTCTTCTCCGGTCTGCTTATTTTTAAGGAAATAAAAAGTTTTGTAAACAGAAGGATCGCTGGCAATTTTTTGTTTTTCTGCATTCAGATCTGTCCCTATTTTGTAATCTCTAAAATCGATCAACGGCTCATTCAGGATTCCGAAACCGATCACAAATGCTGTTGCTACAAGAGAAACAACCAAAACTGATTTGCGGAACGAGCTTCTTTCTTCATTTTTTACAAAGTCTTTTTTGTATAAAAGCCACAAAATAATTAAACCCAGCAAAAGAATAATATCTTTAATGAAACTTTGCCAGGGTGTAAATTTAATCGCATCGCCAAAGCATCCGCAATCGGTCACTTTATTAAAATATGCCGAGTAAAATGTCAGAAAAGCGAAGAAAATGCAAAGCGCAATAAGAGCTGCGAGGACTTTTTTCAGATGAAGTTTCAGTAAGAGCATGATTCCCAGAATTAATTCCAGTGCAACTACAACAACTGCAATCGGAAGCGCAAACGCTTCAAAAAAAGGCATATTGAAAACCGTTGGCGAAAAATATTCTTCAAGTTTAAACGAAAATCCGACAACATCTACCGCCTTTACAAATCCGGACGCAATAAAAATAAGCGCAACTACAATTCTTATAATTCTTTTCATATCGTTTATTTTGGTTTTCAGGTTATATGCGGGGTAAAAGTTTTGTTGTTTTCAGAAAATTTGATGAGACAGAAAACGGCATAATTCAGCATATCAAAATAGTTGGCATCCAAACCTTCGGAAACAAGCGTTTTACCATTGTTGTCTTCAATTTGTTTGGTGCGCAGGACTTTCTGATAAATAAGATCTGTAATGGAAGAAATGCGCATTTCTCTCCAGGCTTCGCCGTAATCGTGGTTTTTGCGTTCCATTAGATTTTTGGCTTCTTTGGCATATTGGTCGTAGAGTTTTAGGATTTCCTCGTGATTGTCATCAAGGGTTTCTGACATCCCTTTTTCGATCTGGATAAGCCCGATAATGGAATAGTTTACGATCGCAACAAACTCGTCTTCTTCGCTCTCATCCACCATTTTTTTCTCGGTCATCTGCAAAGTTCGGATCCTGTTGATTTTTATATAAATCTGATCAGTAATGGAACTTGGTCTCAAAACGCGCCATGCAGTTCCGTAATCATGCATTTTTTTTGAAAAAAGATCGCGGCATTCCGTTATTACTTTATCGAATTGGATGGAGG
>DAMDNI010000018.1:0-23599 GCA_032083825.1 Bergeyella sp.
ACAATATCAACTGCCAGTTTTACGGTAACTTTGATCTTTACAAAATTGAACCTCTGCTCCTTCTCACCTTCGTGGAAAATGCTTTCAAATATGCGGATTTCAGGAAAGGATCTCTGGATATTGTGGTTCATTTAAAGGATGATATCCTCGACTTTACGATCGGAAATTTTTATGAAAAAAAACCGAGCGAAAAAGTTGATAACAATAAGCTTGGAATCAAAAATACCAAGATGAAGCTTGACCTGCTGTATCCGGGAAAATACCAGCTGGACATTAATGACAATGGTTCTAAATATGAAATTAATCTAAAACTTCAACTGAACTAACGATGAATTGCATAATTGTAGACGATGAGGAATTGGCGCACCATGTGATTGAAGAATACATTTCCAGAATCCCTTTCCTGAATCTGGTGAAAAACTGCTATGATATTCAGGAAACCATCAGCGCGCTGCAGAACAATAATGTTGATCTCATTTTTCTTGACATCAATCTTCCGAATATTTCCGGAATTGAATTTCTAAAAAGCTTTAATAAACTTCCGAGCGTGATCATTACCACTGCTTACGACGACTGTGCAGTTCAGGGCTTTGAAATGGATGTGATTGATTATCTGCTGAAACCTTTCTCTTTTGAACGTTTTCTGAAAGCAACTTACAAATGCTATAATCTTAATAACAATTCTAAAATACTTCAGGAAAACGGAAGCCAGAACCTTCTGAAAGAATCCTTTATTTTCGTGCGGTCCAACAACGAAGATGTAAAACTGAATTTAAGCGAAATTATAAGAATCAATGCACTTAAAGATTACATCATCATTTATACCAACACCAGGAAACTGATTGTGCACCAAACCATGAAATCTATTATGGAAAAGATCAATTTTGAGAACTTTATCAGGGTCCACAATTCACATATCATTTCTCTTCAGCATTTGCAGAGTGTCGGCAAAAACAGCCTTATGATCGGGGACGAAAGAATTCCTGTCAGCGAAAAATACAAAACCTATCTTACCGGAATTATTGAAAAATATAAATAAGACAGATTAAAATCTCTGTTTTTTATTTCCAATAGCTCCATTTTGTTCCGTTATACACTGCCAAAGAACGGCTTACGGTATCATAACACATCATTCCGGGATACGGATTTCTTACATTGATATGCGGGTTTGCCACTTTTGGAAGAATCATTGCTTTATTGGCAGATTCCAAAACTAAAACACCATCTGCAGTCGAGGTTTCATCTCCTATTATCACTTTCCCGGAAGTTTCGGAAGAAGTATTGTTGTTTGAATTCACAACCGTAATGTCCCCTTGGTCTGTAAGGGATTTCCAAGTGTTATTTTCGTACATTTTCACTATCCTGTCACTTTTATCAAGAATAAAAGTTCCGTTATTATTTGCTGTTAAAACCGGTCTGGAAGTTAAAGCCGGTAAAACGATACCGCTTGTATTACCCGATGAATCATCAAAATCAAGAATAGTCTGGGTTCCGTTTATATTTTGTTTCCCGATTGCAATCTGTGCATGCAGAGAAAAAGAAAAAATACTGAATAGTAAAACAGCGGTGTTTATTTTCATTTGAAGATAAAATTAAATGTTAGAAGTATTATTCGTTACAGTCTCTGGCAATGCACTTCCAGGAAGTTCCGTTAAAAAGTTTGACACAGCTGGAACTGACATCATACACAATCATTCCTTCTTTAGCATCAGTAATGAGATTGCTGTTCTGAATACGGGTAATGACAAATCCTTTTTGAGAGGACTCTAACGTCAGAAATCCGTTAGGAATTTTTTCAGGCCAATTCGCCTGTTTTACCTGAAAATCAGTAATCCCAACTTTAGAAGGATTTCCACCAGTGGTATTGACAGGGCTTTTCGAACAGTAGACAAAATTAGTAAACGTTATCGTTGCCTGATTGCTTAATAAACCTGCAGTATCTTTGATCGTATAACCAATAATATTGGGAGTTCCGGAAAAACCTGAAACCGGAGTAAAAGTAAGAACACCTAAAGTATTTACAGACCAATTACCTATGTTTGTTACACTGAAACTTTTAACATTTCCGTTTCCATCCATTGTGAAGTTTGCTGCACCTGAAGGAGGAATAAGGTTGATTGTTGAAGCAACTACAGAACCCGAATTTGGATCTACGTCATTGGCTGTCAAATCAATCTGGATAGCAGCTCCCTTTTCACCAGAACCTGTATCGTTATTGGCTACAGGAGGCTGGTTGATTCCAAAATCCTGATCATGAACTTCAATATCCATTAAAGTAACCGAAATATTATTATTAGTATCTCCATCTGCAGAGCCTACAATCTGGAAATCTGTCGGAACCGTGAGTTCTATTCTGTAATTTCCAGGAGGCCGATTAGGAAAAATATATACTCCATTAGATGCGGTAGTAGTGGTTGCTACAAGATTATTCGCTGAATCATAAAGCCTTACCTGCGCATTTGCATAAGGCGTACCGTTTGGCGTGCCTGCATTGTTATCATTATACACAGTTCCGGAAATAGACTGAAGTATACCTGAAGAAAGCCTGTTATAAGCAGTAAATGCAATATCGCTGCTTCCGGAAAATTTCTGAACAAAATATTTGCAATCTATATAGTTGGAAGTAGTGATTCCTAATTCACTCCAATCAAAAGCTAAAAATCTCATTGGGCGCGGCCCGTAAAGATTACTTATATAATTGGGCGGGGTTGACATTGGAGAATAGAACTTATAATTTCCTGTTCCAATCTCTGGAACACTTCCGAAAGTTACGTTCATTACATTTCCTACCGTCACGTTCGAATTGTTGACAAAACGGTATGTATCTATATCATTGGAGGCCTGCCCAATCTGTGTAATCAATAAATCCGGGATACCATCACCAATTGACGCAGGGTTGATACTGGAAATTTCGTACCGTATTTCGGCATTTGCAGGAAAATTAAAAATAGCCGTTCCTAAATCAAGTCCGCGAATACCATCCGTAATATAAGTCAAAAGGTTATTGGTAACAGGAACCGGAGTAATATTTCCGTCTCCGCCTCCATAGCTGCTTCCTACACCTATATAAGTACTGCTATTTGGAGTTGGAGAAGTGCTCGAAGGAAAAGCCTGAAAATTTTGTGCAGTGAAACTGTTACTACCAAGCACTGTGGCAAAAAGCACATCATTCACCCCTGTTGAATACGTATTCCCTTTCCATGTAAATCCCAGCATATTATGGCTGTTATTTGGCCGAACGGAAGGTTGTGTCTGCGAATTCCATCCTCCGTTAAAATCAGTAAAAACTCTGGTCAAATGATCCTGCGAAAATAACATTGCAGGAAAGATACTTAATAGTATAAGTATCCATAAAAAACAATTTTTCATCATTTTTATGTGATCTATTTGTGTGATTTTTGCAAAGTTAAATATTTAAACCATATCTATGGTAAAAATAACGTCTCCCCTTTACTTAATTTTTAACACTGTAAAGGAAATAACACATTTAGCTTTATATTTTTAATATTTTATCATTAAAAACATGAGATTTATAAAAATGATCATAATCAAACAGAATACATCTATGAAGGAGTTCTATGAATAAAACGTGTTAATTTTATTCCTAAATCAGTCCATACAATTTT
Organism: Bergeyella sp.; assembly: GCA_032083825.1. Lineage (GTDB taxonomy): Bacteria > Bacteroidota > Bacteroidia > Flavobacteriales > Weeksellaceae > DAMDNI01. The sequence continues at coordinate 3,627 of DAMDNI010000018.1, forward strand.
AGAATTTCCATTTCTTTCCAAATGATAATCGGCAGTAGAAATTTCTTCTAAAATACTTTCAATATTTGCACCGTGAATGTATGCTGAAAATTTTTCCCAGTTAAAACTGTTGATATTGATTTTTTTATAGACCAGATTTGCAGAGCCGTAATTCTGCATCAGCGCAAGACGGAAAATTTCGGAGCAGTAATCCAGAAAGCTTTTTTGTTTTTCGCGATTCCAGGAAGCGATATCTCTTGCCCATTTGATAATATTCCTAAGCAGCTCCGGTTTCTTCTTTACCATAAAAGCATCCCGAACCCATTGTACAAAAAGCACTTCAAATTCAGAAGTTACAGTACCGGAAATCATTAGTTTCAGGGCATCATTATAATTCCCCTGTGACTGAAAGACAACTTCTTCCAGCCTTTCCGGATGATCTGTTTTACTTTTAAGATAATGTCTGATGTCCTGGTCATCAATCCGGGGAATTTCTACGATCTGAGTTCTGGAAAGTATCGTCGGAAGCATATTATCTGTGCTTTCTGCGGTGAGAATGATGATTGTTTTTGCAGGAGGCTCTTCCAGAAATTTTAAAAATTTATTGGCAGCAGACTGGTTCATTTTGTCAGCTCTCCATACAATGAGAATTTTTGTACCGCCTTCAAAGCTTTTCAGAGAAAACTTCTGCCCGACCTCATCCATTTCATCAGCGGAGATAAAAAACTGCTTATTTTCCGATTCCAGGATTTTGGTAAAATCTTCAAAATCTGAATAGGGATTTTCGAGAATCATTTCACGGAAATCTTCAAAAAATCTTTTGCTTAAGGAATTATTTTTTTCAGAAAAAACCGGGAAACTGAAATGCAGATCCAAATGATTCAGATGTCTGACTTTTGCCGCTGCATGTTCATTTTCTTTTGACAAAATCTCCTGTGCATACGCCAAAGCAAGCGGAAAAACACCATATCCTTCCTTTCCCACGAAAAGCTGTGCATGGCTAACTCTGTTGTTTTCAATACTTTCTTTGAGGAGATTCTTCAGATTATTCTGCCCTACAATTTCGTCCCAGTTCATATTTCAAATATAATGAAGTTTTCTGTTTTCAGGTTTGGTGTTCTCCTGATATTTAAACTAAAATCTTCAGGCTTTTTGCTAAAACTTTTATTTTAACAGGAGATTCAATTTCGGAAAATTCTCCGTCAATATGCCACGTTTTGGTATTGACTTCAAAATCAATTTCAGAAACAGGAAGATATGTTACATACTCGTCATCTTTCAGGCCTTTTGTAAACATCCTGAATGCAAAAAAAGGGGCATAATGCAACGGGAATTTTTTCACGAGAACGATGTCAACAAGCCCGTCGCTTTTGCTGGCTTTCGGCGCAATATAAGCATTGTTGCCAAACTGGCGCGTATTGGCAACGTTCAGCATCAGGTATGTTCCGTTATTTTTTTTGTAATCTTCTTTGCTGAATTTTACTTTTATCGGTTTATAATTGAGAAACGTTGTGATAGAAACTTTGATGTAGTTTTTGAAACCACGATTGGTTTTTTCGAATTCTTTTACCACTTTTCCGTCAAATCCGGTTCCGGAAACATTAATGGAGAGTTTATTGTTAACCAGAAACGTATCAATTTTGCGGGATTTTTTCTGTCCTATTTTTAGTAAAAGTTCATCCACATTCTTCCGGAAGTGGGTCTCTCTCGAAAATCCGTTTCCTGAACCGGCAGGAAATATGGCTAATATTTTTTCTGTATTAATAAGGTTTTTTGCAACCGTAGAGATTGTCCCATCACCACCGATCGCAACAAAAACCTCTGTTTTATCAAAATTCCGGCGGATAAATTCGTCAGTTCCTTCAATGGAATCCGATATATAATAATTGGGATTTTCCACCTTTGATTTAAGCTCATTCAGGAAAGGATGATAATTCTTTTTGGCTGAAAAAGGATTAATGATGAACGCTACATTTTCCATGGATGCAAAAATAAAGAATGCTTCCCAAAAGGAAGCATAATTTCTATAAATTCATTCTTTTCTTAAACTCAGGTTTGATGGTGTTCCCAATTTCTTCCCACGAAACAGGAATTGTGATGTCTCCTGCTGCAAAAGCTGCAATCTCGTACGGGCTGTAGTGGAAATAAAGATTTTTCTCATCAAAATAAAAATTGCCTGTTACCGGAATTTCATCAATCAGCAGCATTTCTTTATTCGCAACGGAACCTTCGTTATCTTTAGTTCCGCCTGGTATTTTATCGATATTATTCATAAGAATTTTGGAAAGCGAACTTTCATCCAGAGATGTAATATCGGAAAGCAAAAACCTTTTTCTGTTTTTAAGATCGAAAACCCGTTCGCTGAAATAGTAATTGTCGTGTGCGCCTCCCATATAAGCGCTTGCTGAATATCGAATGTGCAGGAAATCATTTTTGCTGGAAATGACATCCATACTGTTATTCTGATACCATTCCTGAGCATATCCAACCTCAGAAATCCAGTCTTTGTTATCGTTTTCTGTGGTTTCGTAAAAGTTAGATTTATCTGTATCCAAATAAGCCTGAATCCCTTCTTTGGTGAAATCTCTCAGCTTTGGAATGGCAAAATAAATGCTGTCCAGCAAAGTTTTTTCTTTAATCGAAGGAAAAACCAGCAGCTTGTCAAAATATTTTAAACTAAGAGAATCTGCAACTTTTACAGAATCCTTCACCACAACGGAATCTATTATAAATTCTTTTGCTTTTTCTGATGTTACAATATCTATTTTCGTCTCCTTTTTACAGGAAAAAAGCATCAAGGAAACAACAAAAATCAACAATCCTATTTTTTTCATAGCATATATTTTGGAATTGCTAAAAATAATCAAAAAATATTACATTATATTCCACAAAAAAACCGTTCATTTTTTGAACGGTTTTTATAATTTTTAAAGCTAATTATACATCGATATTTGCATAAATCGCATTTTTTTCAATAAAATCTCTTCTCGGCGGAACCTCATCTCCCATCAGCATTGAGAATACTGAATCTGCTTCTACTGCATTGTTGATGGTTACCTGCTTCAAAATCCTGTTTTCAGGATTCAGTGTGGTTTCCCAAAGCTGTTCAGGATTCATCTCTCCAAGTCCTTTATAACGCTGAACTTCAACGCCTTTTCCATCAGGTGCCATTTCTAAAGTAGATTCCTCACGTTCTTTTTCGTTGTAGGCATACAATTTTTTGTTCCCTTTTTTCAACAAATATAAAGGAGGCTGTGCAATGTAGATATATCCGTTTTCGATCAGTTCTTTCATATACCTGAAGAAGAAAGTAAGAATCAACGTGGAAATGTGAGATCCGTCAATATCAGCATCGGTCATAATTACGATTTTGTGATAGCGAAGTTTGGACATATTCAAAGCTTTGGAATCTTCTTCTGTTCCAACGGAAACCCCTAAAGCTGTATAAATATTTTTGATTTCTTCATTATCATATACTTTGTGAAGCATTGATTTTTCAACATTCAAAATCTTACCTCTTAACGGAAGAATTGCCTGAAAATGGCGGTCACGACCTTGTTTTGCAGTTCCACCTGCGGAATCTCCCTCTACTAAAAATAGTTCTGATTCTGCTGGATCTTTTGAAGAACAATCGGACAATTTCCCCGGCAAACCAGAACCTCCCATTGGAGATTTTCTCTGAACCATTTCTCTTGCTTTCTTCGCAGCCTGCCTTGCTTTTGCGGCCAGAACTACTTTCTGAACAATAATTTTGGCTTCAGTTGGATTTTCTTCAAGGAAATTTGTGAGCATTTCTCCTACAATCTTATCTACTGCGCCGGAAACCTCTGAGTTTCCTAATTTGGTTTTGGTCTGTCCTTCGAACTGAGGTTCCATTACTTTTACAGAAACCACAGCAGTTAAACCTTCACGGAAGTCATCACCTGTAATTTCTACTTTTTCTTTTTGCGGAATTCCTAAATCATCCGCATATTTTTTAAGCGTTCTTGTTAACGCTCTTCTGAAACCGGCTAAATGTGTCCCTCCTTCATGTGTATTAATGTTATTAACATAAGAATGTAAATTCTCATTAAAGGATGTATTGTAACGCATCGCAACCTCAACAGGAATGCCTTCTCTTTCGCCTTCCATAAAGATAACATGCTCCATTATAGACTCGCGGTTTCCGTCGATATACTCAACAAATTCTTTCAGCCCGCCTTCAGAATGAAAAATTTCTGTACGGAAAGTTCCGTCTTCCAGTTTTTCTCTTTCGTCTGTCAAAGTGATTGTAATTCCTTTATTAAGGTAAGACAACTCTCTAAGACGATTGGCTAACGTATCATAATTGTAAACCAATTCTGTGAAAATAGTATCATCAGGCTGGAAGAACTGCTTCGTTCCTCTCTTGTCACTGTGTCCTACTTCTTCAACTTCAGTTTGTGCTTTTCCTTTGGAATACACTTGTTGATAAACATTCCCGTCTCTGTAAACGGTTGTGATCATCTCGTTGGAAAGTGCATTAACACAAGAAACTCCAACACCGTGAAGACCTCCGGAAACTTTATAGGAATCTTTATCAAATTTACCACCGGCCCCGATTTTGGTCATTACAACCTCAAGAGCAGACTTCTGTTCTTTTTCGTGAAAATCTACCGGAATACCACGACCATTGTCCATTACTTCTATGGCATTTCCTTCTTTTATCGCGACAGTGATCGTATCACAATATCCCGCCAAAGCTTCATCGATAGAGTTGTCCACTACTTCATAAACCAAATGGTGAAGACCTCTAACTCCTACATCACCAATGTACATCGAAGGACGCATACGAACGTGCTCCATTCCTTCCAATGCTTGAATACTACTTGCTGTATATTGTTTTTGACTCATATTAATTAATATTCCAGATAAAACTCAAGACTAAAAGCCTATTTTGCTGAATATATCTTTTTATTTTTTTAAGTTAGATTTCTTTATTAAAATGCTTACAAATATCGTGATTTTTTTTGGGATATGAAAGCTTTACACTATCCAAACATAATGGTATTTTTTATTTCATCAAAAATGTATATAAAAAATAAAAAGAGACAAAAAATGTCTCTTTATTGTTGTATATTTTCTTTTAAAAACCCGTCGACTTTTGCAGCGCACTGCCGGCCTTCGGCAATTGCCCAGACTACAAGACTTTGCCCTTTTCTCGCATCGCCGCACGAAAATATTTTGGGTTGGTTGGTTTTGAATTCCGTATCATTTCCGATGAGATTACCTTTGGGATCAAGGTTAATATTAAGGTGCTCCACCAAACCTTTCTGCTGTACATGCTGATAGCCTAAAGCGATGAAAGCAAGATCACATTCCAAAATAAATTCGGAGCCTGGTTTTTCAACAAAGGAAGTCCATTTTCCGGTTTCCGGGTCTTTTGCCCATTCTACTTCCGCGAGCTTTAATCCTTTTAAATTTCCTTGCTCATCCTTCACAAAACCTTTGGAATTGACTGCCCATTTTCTTTCCACACCTTCTTCGTGAGAGGAAGTAACCTGCAAAGTCATAGGGAAATTAGGCCAAGGCATTGTTTTATCTCTTTCCGTGGGAAGAATTGGCTTATAATAAATCTGATAAATAATTTCCGCACCTTGCCGGTTTGCTGTTCCGATGCAATCTGAGCCTGTATCACCGCCTCCGATTACGACTACTTTTTTGCCGGAAGCATTAATAAAAGGCTCTTCAAAAGGGATGTTGCTTACTTTTTTGTTGCTCTGCACCAGATAATCCATTGCAAAATGAATTCCCTTTGCATTGCGGTCAGAAATAATCAAATCTCGTGGAACAGTACTTCCCAAAGCCAAAACAACGGCATCAAAATTACGGTTTAGCTCTTCTGCCGAATAATCGATTCCTACATTGATATTGGTACGGAATTCCACACCTTCTTCTTTCATCCAATGCACGCGTCTTTCCACAATATTTTTATCGAGTTTAAAATCTGGAATTCCGAAGCGGAGCAGACCTCCGATTTCCGGATCTCTTTCGAATACCACAATTGAATGTCCTGCCTGATTCAGCTCGTACGCGGCAGCCAAACCAGCGGGTCCGGAACCAATAACCGCAACTTTTTTCCCTGTTCTTTCGTTGGGGATTTTTGGTTTGGCAAAACCTTTTTCAAAAGCAGTTTCAATGATATTTTTTTCAATTTCCTCAATGGTTACCGCAGAATTATTGATTCCTAAAACACAGGCACCTTCACATGGTGCCGGACAGACACGACCTGTAAATTCAGGAAAATTGTTGGTTGAGGTCAGAATCTGATACGCTTTTTCCCATTGCTGTTTGTAAACTGCTTCGTTAAATTCAGGAACGACATTTCCTAAGGGGCAGCCGCTTTGACAAAACGGAACTCCGCAATCCATACATCTTGCCGATTGCTGATACAGCATAAATTCCGATACAGGTTTGTAAAATTCTTTATAATTTTTTATCCTTTCCGATACGGGAATTTTTAAAGGAAGTTCTCTTTTATACAATAAAAACCCATCTGTTTTTCCCATTATTTCACTGTATTTATGCGGTTTTCTATTACTTTTTTGTATTCTCGGGGATATACTTTTACAAAATGTTTCAGATTACTTTCAATATCACTCAAAAGATAAGCTGCGAGCTCACTTCCCGTGATTTTGTGATGCTCATGTATAAGATGCAGAATAACGGATTTATCATTTTCGTCAATCTCTTCCAGATCTGCCATATCAGGATTAAAGTTCTGATGCAAAGAGTTCTCAATATTCCAGATGTAAGCAATACCACCGCTCATTCCGGCTCCGAAATTTCTTCCGACTCCACCTAAAACAAGTACGATCCCTCCGGTCATATATTCGCAGCCGTGATCGCCGATTCCCTCAACAACAGCTGTCGCACCCGAATTTCTTACGCAAAAACGCTCACCAGCCATTCCGCTGATAAAAACCTTACCGGAAGTTGCGCCGTATAAGGCTACATTCCCGATGATGCTGTTTTCATTAGCTTTGATTACAGACTCTCTGTCCGGAAAAACTGCAAGCTTTGCTCCCGACAAACCTTTCCCGAAATAATCATTCGCATCGCCTTCGAGAATCATCGAGATCCCTTTATTGCAAAATGCTCCGAAGCTTTGTCCCGCAGTTCCTCTAAATTTAAATTTCAGAGAATCCTCTTCCATCCCTTCAGATTTGTAAATCTTTGTGAGCTCGTGTGAAAGAATCGTTCCGACAGCACGATCGGTATTTTTTATAGAAAATTCCGTTGATGTTTTGCCTTTATTTTCTAAAGCTTCTTTAGCAGAATCCAGCATTTTCCAGGAAAGCGAATCTTCTAGTTCGTTATTCTGATTTTCTGATTTTATAATGGATAAATCGGTTTCAAATTTTTGCAGCAACTGAATTACATCTACATTCTGGTGTTTCCAGAATTTAATATCATTTCTTTTTCCAAGACATTGAGATTGGCCCACCATTTCATCAATTGTCCTGAATCCTAAAACAGCCATAATTTCGCGGGTTTCCATTGCTAAAAATGTAAAATAATTCACCAAATGCTCAGGTTTTCCCACGAATTTTTTTCTTAATTCTTCATTCTGAGTGGCAATTCCGACCGGACATGTATTCAGATGGCATTTTCTCATTAAAATACAACCTTCAACAATTAAAGCTGATGTTGCAATTCCCCATTCTTCCGCACCCAATAATGTGGCAATTACCAAATCACGCCCAGTTTTCATCTGTCCGTCAGCCTGAAGCGTAATCCTTTGACGCAACTTATTTTTAATTAAAGTCTGGTGTGTTTCTGCTAATCCGAGCTCCCAAGGAAGACCTGTATGGCGAACTGAACTCAATGGAGAAGCTCCTGTTCCGCCATCATACCCGGAAATCAGAATATGGTCAGCTTTTGCTTTTGCAACACCTGAAGCAATTGTACCAACTCCGGCTTTTGAAACCAATTTGACAGAAATTCTTGCGTGCCGGTTGGCATTTTTCAAATCAAAAATCAACTGCGCTAAATCTTCTATGGAATAAATATCATGATGCGGAGGAGGAGAAATCAAACCAACTCCGGGAGTTGAATGCCGTGTTTTCCCAATCCAGGAATCCACTTTATGCCCCGGAAGCTGTCCTCCTTCTCCTGGTTTTGCACCCTGAGCCATTTTGATTTGAATTTCTTCCGCTTCTGCCAAATATCTTGCTGTAACACCGAACCTTCCGGAAGCAACCTGCTTGATCGCCGAACACAAGTTGTTGCCATTTTCATCCAGAATGTAGCGGTTTTCATCTTCGCCGCCTTCCCCGGTATTACTTTTGGCTCCGATCTTGTTCATTGCAATAGCAAGAGTGGTATGAGCTTCCCAGGAAATGGAACCAAACGACATAGCCCCGGTCGCAAATCTTTTCAGGATATTTTCGATTGGCTCAACTTCTTCTATCGGGATTGACGGCCTGTCATTTTTAAAATCCAATAAACCGCGCAACAATGAAGCCTTTTCTGCAGACTGATTTACAATTCTGGAATATTTTTTAAATGTATCATAGCTTCCATTCCATGCGGCCTGCTGCAGTAAATGGATAGACTGTGGATTGAACTGGTGATATTCCCCATCTTTTCTCCATTGGTAAACACCTCCTGAATTCAGCATTTTTTCGTCAAAATCATCTTCAAAAGCCTGATAATGCTTTGCTAAAGCTTCTTGTGCGATTTCGTCAAACCCAATCCCGTTAATTCTCGAAACAGCACCTGTAAAACAGGTATTAACCAAAGGTTTATTAAGTCCTATAATTTCAAAAATCTGCGCTCCGTGATAAGACTGCAATGTAGAAATTCCCATCTTGGAAAAAATCTTTAAAAGACCGTCGCCGACTGCTTTTTTATAATTGTTTTTTAATTTATCTAAATCTGCTTCCACACCGAATTCTCCTGCATGAAACATCTGACGAATACTTGCAAGCGCGAGATAAGGATTAATGGCTGTAGCGCCAAAACCCAACAAAGCCGCAAAATGATGCACTTCCCAAACATCTCCCGCTTCCACAACCAATCCTACTCTTCTTCTTACACCTTTTCGGATGAGATGATGATGAACAGCTGAACATGCCAGCAAAGAAGGAATTGACGCATGCTGAGAATCCAAAGAACGATCCGAAAGAATGATCACTTCGAAACCGTCATCAACTGCATCCATTGCATAACGACAAATTCTGTCGATGCCTTTTTTTAAGCTTCCTTCTTTTCCGTCAGCTTTAAAATAGGTGTAAATTGTTTTAGACTGAAATTTCCCTGTATCAACACTTCGTAGCTTTTCCAATTGTTCGTTATTGAGAATCGGATTGTCTAATTTTATTGAATGGGCAAAATTTTTATCATCTTCCAAAAGATTTCCGTTTCCGCCAATAATCGTTGTTAAGGACATGACCAATTTTTCGCGAATCGGGTCAATCGGCGGATTGGTCACCTGTGCAAAAAGCTGTTTAAAATAAAAACTCAGATGCTGCGGCTTTTCACTGAGAACCGCCAATGGTGAATCATATCCCATTGAACCGACAGGCTCTTTTCCCTCAACAGCCATTTCGCGGATAATTTTATCCAAATCTTCACGGGAATATCCAAACGCTTTTTGGTATCTCAAAATATCTTCAGACCTAAGTTTATTGAATCTGATTTTAGGACTTGGGAGCTGGTCTAAATTGATTTTCATTTTGTCCAGCCATTCACGGTATGGCTGAGAGGTACAGATTTCTTTTTTGAGCTCATCATCGCTGATAATTTTACCTTTTATCATATCTACCAGAAACATTTTCCCCGGCTGCAAGCGCCCTCTTTTAATTACATTTTTAGGATTAACAGGTAAAGCTCCTGATTCTGAAGCCATAATCACCAAATCATCCGAAGTAATGCAATATCGTGAAGGGCGAAGACCATTTCTATCCAAAGTTGCTCCAATTATTTCACCATCTGTAAAGGAAATAGAAGCCGGACCATCCCAAGGCTCCATCATACATGCATGAAATTCATAAAAATCTTTTTTATAACTTTCCATCTGATCATGCCCGTCCCAAGCTTCAGGAATCAGCATCATCATTGCATGAGGAAGTGACCTGCCGGAATGATAAAGCAGTTCTACCATATTATCAAGATACGAGGAATCTGATTGCCCCGGTTTGGTAAGCGGCAAAATCATATCCATTTCCTGTGGAGAAAAATTCTGATTTTTAAATGTTTTTTCTGAAGATTTCAGCCAGTTCAAATTTCCTCCGATGGTATTGATCTCGCCATTGTGTGCTATAAAACGAAACGGCTGCGCCAAACTCCAGGTTGGTGAAGTATTAGTTGCAAAACGCGAATGCACCATTCCAAAAGCCGAACGCGTTTTCGGATTGGTAAGGTCTTTAAAATAATTACGAACCTGAACACTTCTCAGCTGTCCTTTGTAAATGAGCTTTTTGCATGAGAATGAAGCTACATAAAACCCAATCGGATCATTAATGGTAACACTCGTAATCTGATGCGAAATATAATTACGAAAAACAAACAATTTCCGTTCAAAATCTTTTTCTGTCTCCACATCGAAAGGACGTTCGATAAAAAGCATTTCCATAACGGGCTCAACACTTTTTGCTAAATCACCCAAATCTACATTGCTCACAGGAACAGGACGATAGCCTAAAATTTTAAGATTGATTTTTTCGGCAGACTGCTCAATAATCTCTTTACATTCTTCCCTGATAAAATTGTTCTGCGGAAAGAAAAGCATGCCAACTCCATAAAAACCCGGCTGAGGCAAATCAAAACCATAATTTTGCGCCTCATCATACAAAAGCTCATGAGGAATCTGAATCTGCAAACCCGCACCATCACCAGTATGGTTATCGCATCACTTATGATTTTAAAACTTTTTATTCCTTTGATATTCGCTACAAAACCAACTCCACAAGAATCAAACTCCAATTCGGGGCAATACAATCCAAGATTCTGCTGTGTTGAAGAAGGTATATTTTCTTGATTAACCGTTTTATGCATTCTTTTCATCTTCCTAAACATTTATAACAAATGTAGATAAAAAATTGGTTAAAATGATTAAAAATTAAATTATCATCATTATATTTTCATCAATAATAAACATATATTAAAATTAACAATCATTAATAATTAATAATTCATAAAATATTAAATTTTATTATATAATATATAAAATCAAACACTAGTTTAATAAATTTAAACAACTGACAATCAATACGATAAAAATACTTCTATAATCAAAATAAAGTACTATATTTGCCGATTTTTCATTTGAAAATTTTCATCTGTATACATTTAGAAAAAAACTAAATTATTCCTAAAAAAAAAGAAAGATCACCGAGAGAAATACAAAAAATATTAGACGACACCCCCTATTTTTTGTAAAACTCAGTTCCAATTATAAAAAATTAAACTTAAAATAGGTTTTATCTGCAAAAACTTATAATCACAAATAACCTTAATGTTATTTTAATTAATCTACATTAAAAACATCTGTATTTTAACTAAACCGCAATTTTTTCAAACTAAGAACTTTTTAAATAAAAAAACTCACCGTTGTTGGTGAGTTCTTTTATACGTAATATAAGTCTTTTTTAAATTAGCTTCATCAGCAAAACCTCATCAATTTTTTCCACTTTTACCAGATTATTTTTAGTCAAAGTTTTAGAAGCTTTGTCCCATTTTTTCCCGGAAAGCTGAGAACGGGTCTTGACTTCGTTAAGTTCCATCGGCTCTTCCTGAGAATTCAGAATTTCGATGATCACTTTTTCATCTTCTCCCAATTCAACGGTTGGCGTTGTTTTCTCCGGACGCATTTGCGGGAAAAACAAAACTTCCTGAATACTCAATTGATTCGTCATCATCATTACTAAACGGTCTATTCCTATTCCTATTCCTGAAGTTGGTGGCATTCCGTATTCCAACGCACGAAGAAAATCATAATCAATAAACATTGCTTCGTCATCTCCGCGTTCCATTAATTTCACCTGCTCTTCAAAACGCTCTCTTTGATCAATTGGGTCATTCAGCTCCGAATAAGCGTTAGCTACTTCTTTTCCGTTTATCATCAGTTCGAAACGTTCCACCAAGCCTTCTTTACTTCGATGTTTTTTCGTTAGCGGACTAAGTTCTACGGGATAATCGATGATGAAAGTCGGTTGAATAAAATTACCTTCGCATTTTTCGCCGAAAATCTCGTCAATCAGCTTCCCTTTCCCCATAGATTCATCAGTTTCTATATCCAATTTAGCACAAACTTCTCTCAAACCAGCTTCATCCAATTCACTTACGTCAAAACCCGTAAATTCTTTAATGGCATCAAAAATAGGAACACGTTTAAATGGTGCCTTGAAATTAATTGTATTTTCCCCTAATTTCACTTCGGTTGTTCCGTGCAATTCGAGTGCGATTTTTTCCAACAATTCTTCTGTGAAATTCATCATCCAGAAATAATCTTTATAAGCAACATAAAACTCCAAAACCGTAAATTCCGGATTGTGCGTTCTGTCCATTCCTTCATTTCGGAAGTTCCGGCTGAATTCATATACAAAATCGAAACCGCCTACAATCAGCCTTTTCAGATATAATTCATTTGCAATTCTCAGATAAAAAGGGACATCAAGAGCGTTGTGATGCGTGATAAACGGACGAGCTGCAGCTCCACCAGGAATATTTTGCAATACAGGCGTATCTACTTCCAATGCTCCATTCGCATCCAAAAAATCGCGAATTGTTTTCACAAGTTTTGAACGTTTCACAAAGGTATCTTTCACCTGAGGATTTACGACCAAATCCGCATAACGCTGTCTGTAACGCAATTCAGGGTCTGTGAAACCGTCAAAAACGTTTCCTTCTGCATCTACTTTTGGAAGCGGAAGCGGACGAAGAGATTTCGTCAACAATATGAAATTTTTTACCATCACGGTCATCTCTCCAACCTGTGTTTTGAACAATTCTCCTTCGATTCCGATGATATCACCGATATCCAAAAGGTGCTTGTAAACCTCGTTGTATAAAGTTTTGTCCTCACCAGTACAGATCTCGTCACGGTTAAAATAAACCTGAATCCTTCCTTCGGAATCCTGCAATTCTGCAAAACTCGCCTTCCCCTGAATCCTTCTGGACATCAATCTTCCGGCAATGATCACTTTCTTACCTTCTTCGAAATCCTGTTTTATAGATTTTGTGGAATCTGTGATTTTGTATTCAGCGGCCGGGAATGCATCGATTCCCAGATCGGTCAGTTTCTGTAGTTTTTCGCGACGGATCAATTCCTGTTCTGATAATGACATTTTAATTCAATTTTTTGGAACTGCAAAAATAGTGATTTTTATAGGTTTATGAAACTTAAATTTTTGAATGAATTTTAATGCAAAAAGCGCAAAGTTTTTTGAATTGATTGAGAATATATCAAGGTTCGCAAATCAAAGATTCATCGATTAGCGGTTCTGCAGCCCGACTTGAGCGGAGCTCATTTTTTTGCGAGGAAAAAGCCTGGCAAAAATAGCGGGAGCGGAAGGCGGATCAAGCTGCCCAAAAATCATTTCTCTTTATTCAGTTTTTCGATTCCTGCCTTCACATCGGGATGGCTCATAAAAAGATTCCAGATCAAACCGGTTCTGTGATTTTCCATCATTACGGTCATTGGCGCTTGATTCAGTCCCATGAAAATCGGTGAGCACCAATTGTTATTCAAATCAAAGGAATCTCGGAATCCATATTCTCCCCAAAGGAAATCGCCGTAATTGAGGTAGAAATTTTTCAGAACCGCCATAGATTCGGTTGGGGTGTAAGGAAAAGAAGCAATTGCTCCGGTTGGCGTTAATTTTCCTGTGTCTTCTCTTTCTACAGGCTCATCCGGATTGTAACCATTTGGTCCGTCAGAAGCGGTTAAACCCCAACCGTCTTTGCCGTAACCTTTTTGTTTTTTTGGATTTTCTACACAATATAAATAATTGATCTTTGCAATATTCTGATTGTTTTTGAAATAATTGGTGTATCTGTCCGTCAAACCGTGCGGATCATAGCCCATAAAAGAATAATGGGCGAAAAACAACGGTCCACCTTTGTTGACGCCAACATCCAGTTTGATTCCGTAATAGGTATTTCCATTAGTGTACATTGCACCCTCATCAGATTTTCCCCAATCTTTACGGTAATCCTGCGCTCGTTTTTCCTGACTTGCCCAACCGGAATAGTACATACTCGCAGGAACAGAATGTGTCGGCGAAGCAATCGCCATCAGATAAGTGACCATTGTCTCGTTCCAGCCAATCAGATTATGGTTGATAACCCAGCCTTGATTTGGCGACCAGTGCCAATACAGATATTTGCTGTCCGGAGTTTGTTTGAACCAATCCCATTCTATTCCTTTCCAGAATTTATCTATTTTTTGTCTGATATTTTTTTCTTCCGCATTGTCTTTATTAAAATATTGATGTGCAGCGAGCAAACCCTGAACAAAAAACGAAGTTTCTACGAGATCTGCTCCGTTGTCTCTCTTTCCAAAAAATGGTTCGGTCTTTCCGGTTTTCCCATCGATGAAATGAGCGACTGCGCCGTGATATTTGTCGGCTTTTTCGATGAAATTGACGATTCTTGTAAATCTTTCTACTGCTTCTTTTCTTGAGATAAATCCTCTTTCAGTTCCTGCAATCAAAGCCATAATTCCAAAACCTGAAGCTCCGGTTGCGATCATATTCTGTCTTCCATTGGTGTTTTCTTTTGACAAACCGCTTTCTTGTTCCGCACCATCCCAATAATAATTGAAAGACGCTTCCTGAACCATTGTCATCAATTCTTCATCCGACATATTTTTGGTTTCCGCTGAAACAATGTCTGATAATTTGGATTCGTTGAAAAGTTTGTCAAGGAAACTTATTTTGTAGGAATATTTCTTTCCTGTTTCATTAGTAAAATCTGCAAATCTATCAATATAAGAATCCTGAATTCCGACTGGTTTAAAATCTTTTCCATTCTCGGAGCGGTAGATTTTCACGTATCTGATATTATTATCTGTGATTGGATTCCACTTCAAATCCACGTGTTTCATATAACCTTTAGCGAATGAAATTTTCGGAATTGAAGAAATGGTTTTCTTTTCTTTTAAATCAATGAAAGCAATATCGTCTAACCATATTTTATTGTTGGAATCCGAATTTTCCGGTTGAGAAAACACAATCGCTTTGACTGATTTTAGATTATCTTTAATTAATGAATCTAAATCAGAGATATCAATCAGAATATTTTCCCATTGATTCTTTTTTGTCAACTTAAGTGTTATCGATTTTGAAAAACTTCCGTCAGTTTTCAGAAGTTTTACAGTTGGTAAAATATTGGAATCATTCTTTTCAGACTTGATCCAAAAGCTTAGAAAACTGGCTTTAGTGAAAAAATCTTTTCCTCTCACATCTTCATATTCTATCGATGCTTCCCATTTTTCGTCTTTTGCATTTTTATAATCCAATACAAGAGAATTTCCCGGAGAATGAAATTCATTTTTATCAACCAATAATTTATTGTTCTGATTTTTCAAAGAGGCATTTCCAGAAGATTTCACATTTCCATAAAAGAAATTATCCTTCATCAGACTGTTGGTAAAAAAGGTATAATCATACTGATGCTCCTGAGCGTACAAAGAACCCGAAACAAATAAGAGAGAACAAAAAAAGGATTTCATAGGATTTTTATTTTCTTAAAAATAAGGAAATATTTTTACTTTACTAATAAAAAATGGACGGCAATTTATACCGTCCATTCCTAAATATTTACATATAATATTTTAGTATTTTATTACTTTTTTCGTTACTGTCTCTTTATCTGTTTTAACAGTAATAATATAATTTCCTGCTGCATTTTTACCTAAATCTATTGATTGACTATTGGTATTCAAATCTTTAGCAGACCGAGAAACGTATCTTCCTGAAATATCTAAGATTTCATAAGAAAGAATTTTATCAGCAGAAGTGATATTAATAATCCCTTTTGTTGGATTTGGAGTGATGGTAACATTGTCTTTGGCTTTTGCCTCATTTGTTCCGAGTGTAAGACATTCGAAATTAGCATTCCAGCCTGCGCCCGTAACACCTCCATCAGAAATGAATCTTATAGTAATTGCCCCAGAATCACTTGTAGCCTCGAAAGGTCCCGGAATTGTATTTCCGTTAAGTTCATCGCCGTTTGTAAATCTTGGAGACCATGTATTAGGACCATTATAAACAATCATATAATCATATAATGCATTTGTATCCGGATCTCTAGGCTCAACATCAAATTCTGTGAAAGTCATTTTCAGCTTTTGTCCAGCAGATGCAGGATAGAAAGTTTTCACAATACTTTGATCATTATCATAATTCCCATTCGGGCCGCCTGTGTCGGTAAATGCAATACCACTACACCAATTGGCTTCCGTTAAAATCTGGATTCCTTTCTGGAAAGCTTCTGGGCCAGAGCACGACGTCCCTACAAATATTTTATAGTATGTCCCTTCCGATAACCCATTAATGCTGAAAGTTTTATTCTCTGTAGTTCCTGAAGTCACTAATGTTCCTCCGTACGTTTGCACTTTATACTTCCAACTTGTTGAGGTATTATCTGCAATTGTAAATGTTGCTGAATTTGCTGTAAGGTTAGAAGACGTAAAGTTGGTTACAGTTAAAGCACAAGAGGTAGTACAATCTGTTCCTAAACATCCTTTTGAATTAACCGTACTACGAATTAATGCTCCTGGCTGTGGTCCAAATCCAAGATTAAAATTAATACCAACCGATACGCCGTGACAATAACTCATGATTGTTCCTCCTTCGGGCGGAATAGGGCCATCACAACCTTCGTTATTTCCCCATGCAGGTCCACAACCGTCAATTGCTGTATTATTCCCGTTCCATGCACAAGCATGTGTATGTGGAGATCCTAAAGCATGTCCCATTTCGTGTGTCATTGCCATGATGGTCCAAGAATAAGTGGGAACGCTTTGATATGTTTGGTTAATACCCGAATATGCATATTTATTGCTAGTGCATAAAGAATTAAGATAAGCAACAGAAGTTGTCATTGGAGAATTCACAAGGTGAGCCAAATCTCCGTTAAATGTTGTCCTATTGGCTCTGAATGCAGCTAAATTAGCACTATAGCTTCCTGTATAAGGATCTGCACTAGTCCATATATACACTTCGCTTACAGCTGTTTTTACATCATCATTGTTGTAAAGTGTTCCGATATTATTATGTACAGCTGTAATCCAGTTTGTTGTATTGGTTACATTAGAACCATTGTTTTGATAAGGCTTGTAGCACAATTCATAATATATACGCACGCACGTACTCGTTTTTTTATCAGTTTTAGTTTTTGGATCAAAAGAGACTTTTTGTTTCTGATTTTCCGCAATTTCATCGAATCCGCATACGAAAGGATTTCCTGATTTCAATTTCAAATCAGTATAGGAAACGAAATCTTCAGAATCTTTTGCTTTTCCTAATACAATATTGCCGAAATTAGTAATAGATGTAATCCCCACTACATCATTTTCGAAGAAACTGAAGGCTGCCAAAGATGTATTATCTCCTTTTACGATACCCTGATAATAAACACCAGGAGTATAGTTAACCGGACCTTTATCAGTATTTACTACAAAATTGTCGGTGAAAATATTGTTTTTTACCAGTTCGACCGTTAAAGTTTTCCCTTCAAACGGAAAAGTAATTTCCATCGTTTCGGGCTTTTCATTAACGATTTTTGAAATTTCAGCCTGTTTAAGCTGCATTACACTGATGTCTTTTGCGGCACTTTCGTATCGTGTTTTTTTCTGAATGGAATTATCCTGTTCAAAAAGATCATACTTTGTAAAACTTTTCCCTGCTTTTTGGCTGTCAAATACTTTTTGTGCGATAGGTTTCAGGGTTTGCGCCAATGAAACACTATACAACATTAAGCATAAGCCCAAAAATAGAATTCTTTTCATGCTTTTACTTTAATTATTTTTGTTAGACGTTTCAAACTTACTAAAAAAAAACGAAAATCATTAATATTATGTTAAACCACCGAACTTTATACTTATTTCTTTATTTTTTAGGAATAACCTTATATTTGCAGCAGGATTTCCGGAAATAAAAAATCAATATATCAGGATTATTTTCGTTGTATAATAATTCGGCCAATATGATATTCTTAAACCGAAAACCTTTGAACTTTATATTTCTTTTATCATAAAATATGTTCGCAATATTAAAAAAAGAACTTTGGAATTATTTCGGGAACTGGAGTGCATGGATTATCATCGGAGCATTCAGCCTCATCGGAACCCTCTTCCTTTTTTTCTTTGAAAACAACTTCAATATATTTGATATTGGCACCGCATCTTTGCAGAGTTATTTTGTTTTGAGCCCGTGGATTTTAATGTTCATTATTCCTGCACTTTCCATGAAAACACTTGCAGAAGAGCAGCAAAACGGAACTTTGAGCTGGCTTTTTTCTCAGCCTTTAAAGATCTCGGAAATTGTTTTCGGAAAATTTTTCTCAGTCTGGCTGATCGGTATTCTTTGTATTATTCCGTCATTAGTTTATCTCTATACGGTATATGTGCTGGGAATTCCTGAAGGAAATATTGATCTTGGCGCAACATTCGGAAGTTATTTAGGTTTGATTTTGCTGATCGCGGCTTTTGCTTCGGTCGGAATTTTAGCTTCTGCCATCTCCTCGAACCAGATTATGGCATATCTTTCGGGCGTTTTCATTTGTTTTCTGCTCTATTATGGCATCGAACAGCTTGCCAGCTACAAACTTTTGGGAAATGCAGATTTTATCCTTCAGAATATTGGATTTTATCAGCACTTTCTTGGTTTTACAAGAGGGCTTATTGATTCCCGGGACGTTTTTTATTTCCTTTTAATAATAGGAATCTGTTTATACCTTTCGATTGAGTTCGTGAAAAAGAAAAAATAATGATTAAAAAAAATATAACAGGTATTATCATTCTATTGGTATTTCTATTGGGAATACTTGGCATTTTCAAATTCCGTATCGATCTTACCCAGGAAAAAAGATATACGCTTTCTGACAACACCATTAAAGTTTTAGAATCCGTAAAAAAACCTCTGAACATCGACGTTTATCTTGAAGGAGGTTTCCCGGCAAGCTTCAGGCAGCTTCAGAACGAAACAAAATTTATGCTTGAAGAATTCCGCAGGATAAATCCTAAAATAGATTTTAAATTTATCGATCCTATTAAAACCAAAATGTCTCAGGATACTTTGATGGCGATGGGAATGGAACCTTCTGTTCTACCGGATATGAAAGACGGAAAAATTTCTGAAATCGTTATGTTTCCTTATGCCGTTGTAAAATATAATAATCAGGGAACTTCAATTCCGCTGATTATCAGCCAGCAAGGTCTTTCAGCAGCAGACCAATTAACCAAATCAATCGAAAATCTGGAATACAACATTGTTTCAAATATCAAATCTTTAACGGCAGCCAGAGTAAAAACAATCGGAATCCTAATCAATCAGGATGAACTGCGTCCTGATGAATTTCAAGGATTTATGCAACTGGCTTCGGAAAATTATCGCCCATTTCCAATAATTCCGCAAAATGGGAAAGAAATAACCTTGCAGGATGTTCCGAATCTTAAAAGAGCCAATGCACTTGTGATTGCAAAACCCAGGAAAGCCTTTACAGAAGGAGAAAAGGTAATTCTCGATCAATATATTATGAACGGTGGGAAAACTCTATGGATGATTGATGCAGTAAATGCAGAAATGGATACCCTTACCCGTTCAAAAAAAATAATGGCTTATCCGGTAGATATCAATATGACGGATTTCTTCTTCAATTATGGAGTACGGATCAATCCTGCCCTGACAAAAGACGTTCAGAAATTTGCTTTATTGCGTCTTGTCACAGGCGAAGTCGGCGGAAATCCCCAATATATGAGCGTTCCCTGGCCTTACTTCCCTTTAGGGATTTCTGAAAATAATCAT
>DAMDNI010000019.1:0-14231 GCA_032083825.1 Bergeyella sp.
CCAAGCTTTGTACACTCCGTAATCCTGCATTTTTGCGGCATATTTCCTTCCTATTCCCCAGACTTCTCCAACTTTAAGCCACTTTAAAGCCTTTTCAATCTTGTATTGCGAATTGATAGAATAAACACCTGAAGGAAACTCGCGGGAATATTTTTTGACAATCCTGTTGGCGGCTTTACACAGGGTTTTAGTAGGAGCGATTCCGATGCTTACAGGAATATTAAGCTTTGCTTTAATTGTTTTCTGGATTTCTTCACAATATTCTTCAATATCGATGTATTTGAAGCCATGTAAATCGAGAAAAAGCTCATCAATACTATAGATTTCGTATCTTGGAGAATAAGATTTTGCAATATCTGAAACTTTCTGACTGTAATGGTTGTAAAGCTCGAATTTTGCCGAAAGCACTTTTACGTTGTGCTTTTCAAATATATCACGGTATTTGAAAGCGGGCGCAGCCATCGGAATTCCCAGCGCCTTTGCTTCCTCACTTCTGGAAACCACGCAGCCATCATTATTGGAAAGTACGACCACAGGTTTTTTTTCCAGAGAAGGATCGAGGATTCTTTCACAGGAAACAAAAAAATTGTTGCAGTCGACCAATGCGTACATCGTTGATAATCTTTGATTTAAAATAATTTTATTGAATGATAAATCAAAATTAAAGAGAAATTTTCTTAAAATCACAATAAACTTTTCCACAATTGGAATTCAGATTTTTTAAGTATTTTTACTTCAATATTTTAAAAAGGGTGACTAAAAAATTACTTTATATAATCTTTTTTATCGCAGCAACTTTTTCTTTTGCGCAACAAAACGACGAATTCAAATCTGTAAAAGAATTTTACGATTCGAAAAGGATTTTGCTTGCTGATGCATTCAAAAAAGAAATTGGTAAGCAGCAAACCATTCCGGATATCAACCGGATGGAAGCCGATTTTTCGGAATTCATGGGAAAGCTTGACAGCATTCAGAATGTAGCTATGCTTTCCGCTTTGATAAAGGTAAAAAACAGGGAAGATCTTCAGAATATTAAAATTTCGAAAAAGGATAAATCTGAATCGAGTGTTTCTTATGATATAAAAGAAAATGAGATTCCTGCTCAATATCCCGGCGGAATTGATGAGCTTAGAAAACAAGTTGCCCATATTTTTTATTTTGACGCACTGATGCCCGATGTTTCTAAAATGAGCGCAAGCATCCAGTTTATCGTTGAGAAAGACGGAAGTATTTCTACGGTTCGCGCAGACGGAGAGAATTTTGTATTTAACAGGCAGGCTGAAATTGCGGTTTATATGCTTCCGGAAAAATTTACTCCGGCAGTTTTAAACGGAGAAAAGATACGATATAGTTTCAGAGTGCCATTAACAATGAATTTCAAATAAATTTCAGCAGACCTAATTTTTCTGGTTAAAAAGAAATACTTTTACAGGAAAAAAGAGAATGAATAAAAAATTACTGATTGCTGCTGTTTCCGTAGTTGCTTTTTTTAATCTTAATGCCCAGACTTCGGAAGGAAATGTCTCCGAAAGTAAAAACGAGGTGATGATTGATCCTATCATGCTGGTTGCCGGCCCCGTTATCAATCTGGATTATGAGAGGCTTTTAAATGAGAATTCGGGGATCGGGTTAAATGCGCTGATTTATTTAGGAAATGACAAGGACGATGAAGGATTTTCTCAGTTTTCTCCTTATTACAGGATGTATTTTGGGAAAAAATATGCGGCAGGATTTTTTGTGGAAGGATTTGTCCCGATTACTACAAGCACCTATACCGAATATAATTATAATTCGAACGGCTATTATTACGTGGAAAGTTCTCATGATAAAAATATCACTACTATCGGCATAGGAGTTGGATTCGGAGGGAAATGGATCACCAAAAATAATATCCTCTTCGAACTGAGCGGAGGAATTGCCCGCAGATTTGGTAATGATAATGCTTCTGATCTTACTTTAAAAGGAATGCTCGGAATAGGCTACCGATTCTGATGACATGACAATATTTATATAAAAAGGTTTAGTTTTGCTGAACCTTTTTATAATTTTGCCCATGTTTACTGATGAATATTTTATGAAGCTCGCTCTTCAGGAAGCACAATATGCTCTGGAGAAAGATGAAGTGCCTGTTGGATGTATTGTTGTCTTTAATAATAGGATAATTTCGCGGTCTCATAATCTTACCGAAACCCTGAATGATGTTACTGCCCATGCAGAAATGCAGGCAATCACTTCTGCCGCCAATGTTCTTGGAGGGAAATATCTAATCAACTGCAGCATGTATATTACTTTGGAACCCTGCATAATGTGTGCAGGAGCTCTAAACTGGGCGCAGATTTCTAAAGTCGTAATCGGAGCAAGAGATGAACAAAGAGGGTTTATCAATAAAAATCTCAGCCTTCATCCCAAAACTGAAGTTGTGACAGGAATCATGGAAAATGAATGCTCTTCCATCGTTAAAGATTTTTTTAAAAATAAAAGATAGCTTATTGATTTCTCCCGAGGAAGTACAATCCTTTCAAAGTATGCAGGCGGTCCCCAACATGGATTTTATTCGTCAAAGGTTTATAAACATGAGAGACTCCGCCGGTTGCAATGACAAAGCAGTCATCATTCACTTCTTCATTGATGCGATCAATAAAACCTTCCACCATTCCGAGATAGCCATAAACCATTCCGCTTTGCATACAGGAAACCGTGTCAAGCCCTAAAACAGATTTCGGCCTTACCAATTCTATTTCCGGAAGTTGTGCGGTTTCGTGGATGAGGCTGTTTAGCGAAGTGACAATTCCGGGAGCGATGATAACGCCCAAAGTTTCTCCGTTTTCTTTCAGACAGCTTGCTGTGAGTGCGGTTCCGAAATCAAGAATGATTTTCTTTTTCCCAGGATAGAGATTGTGAGCCGCAACAAGATTAGCATAAATGTCGGTTCCCATCTGTCTTGATTTTGGCTCTACACCAGATGCCGTACTGCGGTCGACAATTGTAGGCTCAATATTGTGAATTCTTTTGATTGCGCTTCTGACCACTTTTGTCAGCTGCGGAACAACAGAACCAATGATCACTTTCTCAATTTTATGAATATCGACTTTGTAAGTCTGATAAAGCATGAGAAACTGAACGTATAGTTCGTCAGTGGTTTTGTATGGTTTTGTATTTAAAACCCAGGAAATATCGCAATTTTCTTCGTTAAAAAGCCCGAAACGGATATTGGTATTTCCGATGTTGATGACAATAGAATTCATTTAAAATAATTTTATTAAATCATTTTTAATTTTAATATTTTCCTATTTTACTTCAATCAGATTATCGGCAGGATAAACGTCTGCTAATCTTTGTGAAAAATCAATTCCTAAAGCCGAAATCTGGTCTTTGGTATACGGAACGGTAAATGTATAATCTTTCTGTGTCCAAGGCCAATAATTCAAATTTTTAAAATCACCATAGATATCTTTTGTTTTCCAGGTATGAGTCATGTTCATCGGAATGTTATAAGAAACCACTTTCTTATCTTTTGTGAGAATACTGAAATCAATTGGCATCGGTATTCCGCCTTTGTTTTCTAAGGTAATCGTTGTTGAAGTGTCTCCGTAGCTCACATTTTTTATGGAATAATCAATGGTTTTTGTCGTGTTCAGCCAGTAATGGTTGAACCATTTTAGATCCATTCCGGAAATTTTTTGGGCAATGTGAAGAAAGTCTCTGTCGGAAGGATGTTTCAGATTCCATTGGTTAAAATATTCTTTCAGTACTGCAGAAAGATTCTGTTCGCCCATAATATATCCGAGCTGAACTAAATAAAGCTCACCTTTTACATAGCTTGAGAAAGAATAAGCCGTTCCGTTGTCATGATGATCGCCAAGCCATATTGCAGGCTCTTCCATCCCGCTTTTTGAAAACCTCATATAATTATTAATGGAATTGGTGAAAGGATTTGCCTGAGGCTCTGCCGGCGGAAAAAGCTGATACATGACATAGTGCTCGGCATAGCTGGTGAAACCTTCGTCCATCCAAGGACGCATGCTTTCGTTTGTCGCTAGAATCTGCTGAAACCACGAATGCCCTCCTTCGTGAACCATTAATCCTAATAAACCTTCCAAAGAAGTGGCTTCTCCTAAAATCATAGTGCACATCCCATATTCCATTCCGCCATCACCTCCTTGAATAAAGGAGTAGGTTGGATATGAATAACGCCCGAATGTGGCGTTCATCAGTTGAAAAAATTTGGTGATATAAGGTTGTGTTTCAGACCATAAAGTTGTTTTTTCATTTTTCTGGTATACAAGATTTACTTTCGGCCCGTCGAGAATGGTAAAAGTTTCCACACTGTAATCGCGATCTGCAGCCCATGCAAAATCGAGCATATTTTTGGCACTCCATTTCCATGTTGCTTTGTTGTTGCTGTCGGATTTTATATTGGCTTCCGGATTATATCCTTTTACTTCTTTAGGATTTTCAAGAATTCCGCCTGCTCCGATTACGTAGTCTTTGTCGATTTTAATGGTTATATCAAAATCTGAAAAAGGGGCATGAAATTCTCTTCCTACATAATCAAAAGTTGCCCATCCGTCATAATCGTATTCTGCAATTTTCGGATACCATTGTGTCATGGTCATATCAACGCCTTCGCGGTTATTTCTTCCGCTTCTTCTGATTTGCATTGGAATATTGGCATCCCATTCCATTGTAAATGTGGTGGAAGAATTAGGTTTTATCGGCGTATTGAGATATACTTTCATAATGGTTTCCTGAATTTCGAATTTCAGATCTTTACCATTTTGTTTGATCCAATGGATATTCTGAAAGCCTTCCTGATCTTTCGGAATAGAGGCCAATCTTGAGATTCCTCCGCTTTGAAGCCTTCCATCTCCATTTTTGCCCTGGCTCTGAACGCGCTGATCCATCATTGATCCTGCTTTGAAAGCGTTCCAGTATAAATGAAAGTAGACAACTTTCAGTTCATCAGGCGAATTGTTGGTGTAATTGAGGGTTTGATTTCCGTTATAAGTAAAATTGGCAGCATCGACATCGATGTCCATTTTATATTTTGCATATTGCTGATAATAAGAGTTTTGCTGAGCAGAAAAAATTGAAAACAACAATACAAATATTCCGAAAAAGCCTTTATTCATCTTTATTGAATTTAGAAGCCGAAAGATAAGGATTTTTGAAAAAACAAAACCTTGAAGAATACTTCAAGGTCTTATTTGTTTTATTTTTTGAGATCTGATTTTTTGCTGCTTTCCAGGATTTTCTCTAAAATTCTGTAAGTAATCATGTATGTTGGTTTTACTCCTGTCAATCCAAGCCCTCCGGAAGAAAGCGTGCTTCCTGTTTCCAACGGATTATCAGAGGCATAATATGCGTACATCACGAAAAGATCAGGCGAAATGTGATGCCTGATTTTGGAGGCAACCTGAATGGCTTTCTGATAATGTGCGCCTTCCATTTCTAGTCCGATCGCTTTCCATGAAGTGGTCATAAAATAGGATAAAATATCTTTGTTCTGAAGCGATGTCCCTAAAACAGTGATCATTGGCCCTTCGAAAGATTGTATTTCATTATCCTTAAAGTCTTCAAGTTTTAAAGCATTTTCAAAAGTATAATTATCGGCAGTCCCTTCAAAAATATGTGAGGTAGGAATCATGATGTCGCCTTTTCCTCCTGTAAGAATTCCGGCTTTTCCCATAATGGAAACTGATTTTACCTTCATTGTGTACACTTCTTTGTTGAACTCATAAGGTCTTAAAAGCTCATCCATAATCTCGTAAGCCTGTTCACCAAAAGCATAATCAAAAACAAGAACGACGTCGTCACCAGAGAATTTGCTTCCGGCAAAAGGTGTATTTTTAAGATCGGTTTTACTCAGATCAATAATCTGTACATCAATATTGCTGCCGCTGTTGTCGTCAATGTATATAAGCCCTTGTTTTTCGGAATGCTGAAGGATTTTGTCCTGCAGCGTTTTTTTGTTGCTGATTTCTTCGTACAATTTATAATCTACTTCTTTGGAAGCTTTTTTGTCAAGCGCATTCTGAGCAAAAAGCATGTTTTTCACCGAGTGCATATTGGCAGAAATAATGTGAAGCGGGCGCATATGAAGATCATTGGAAGCTAAAACATCTTTTACCTTGTTCGCCCATTTTTCTCCAAAAAAGTGATGCCCGACTCTTTCTCTTAGAATTGCGCTGAAGAAGATTTCTCTTTCACGGATTTCTCTTAGATCGTCGAGGCTGGCTTTTCCTAAATGATAAATAATCTTGAAGAGACGATCAGGATTATTGTCATCTCCAAAGTTTTGATAGGCATTCAATGTTTCATCAAATGTTCTTCCCAATAGTGAAGAAAGATGTATCAGTGCTACCTCTTTTTCTTTTCTGCTGAATTTTTTTTCTCCTGTTGCAACAGATTCGATAATCTGCCACGCTCTTGTCGGTTTGTGGTTTTCATCGGCAATATATCCCAATTCACGGATTTTATCTGCTTCTATATATAAGAAGGTAAGGTGTGTAAGGATATCATAAATCTCTGAGCGCCCCAAAAGAACTTCAATATTCATTTGGAATTCATCAATACGATAGCAGTTTCTTCTTCGTTTTTTCGGAACGATTACTTCAAAACTTCCTTTTTCGAAGCCTTCATCGGAAGTCAGATATACAAAGGGAGTTTCTTCAATTCCTTCCGGCAATCTGTCCAGAACATACAAGAGACCATCCAGTTCTATTTTATTAGGAGTTCCCATTGAACCGTATATTTCAGGGGCGATGACCATTAAAAGTTTTCTCAATGATTCTCCCGAAACACCTGCCGGTTTAAAAAATCCTCTATAAAAAAGGTGACGCATGCTTACATACAGTCTTTCAATAGCTTCTGTTGTTTCTCTTGCTCTGGAATTTACCATATTTTTAATTTTTAGAAAAGTGGGCGAAGGTACGAAAATCTTCGCAAACTTCCAATTTAAGGCACAATTATAAAGCTTTTTATACATTTTGTGATTGCCTGAAAGTGAACAAATCTTTACTTCAGTTTTAACCCTGAAAAATAGATAATTGTTTAATTTTTTAAAATATTATTTATACCCCTAAAAAAACAGAGGGTATTTTATTTTGGATTTATATTTTTTGTAAATTTGCCCGTAAAAATAAAACCTTATATGTCAACACTAAGATTTAAAGCTCTGGCTGAACTTCCGTTCAGGAATTACAGAAAAGACAACTTCGTAGAAGTTCCTGCAAAATTATCTGAATTGTTTTGTCAAAATGTATTCTCTGAAGAAACAATGAGAGAATATCTGACAAAAGAAGCATTTCAATCTATTTTGGATGCTATAAGAAAAGGAACAAAAATCCAGAGACATATTGCAGATCAGGTAGCTGTTGCGATGAAAGATTGGGCTTTATCAAAAGGAGTAACACATTATACACACTGGTTTCAGCCTTTAACAGGAGCAACTGCTGAAAAACACGATTCTTTCTTCACGCCAATTGGCGGGGGAAGAGCGATAGAGCGATTTAGTGGTGCATTACTAATCCAGCAGGAGCCAGACGCTTCTTCTTTCCCAAATGGAGGAATCCGAAATACTTTCGAAGCTAGAGGTTATACCGCTTGGGATCCGACTTCTCCGGCTTTTATTATGGGAACTACGCTTTGTATTCCTTCCATTTTCATTTCTTATACAGGCGAAACTTTAGATTATAAAACACCTCTTCTAAGAGCATTGAATTCTGTGGACGAAGCTGCTACAGATGTGATGAAAGCTTACTTCGACAAAAATGTATCAAAAGTTTCCCCGACTTTAGGTTGGGAACAGGAATATTTCTTAGTGGATACAGCTCTGTATCAATCAAGACCGGATTTGGTTTTAACTGGAAAAACCTTGCTTGGACATTCTCCTGCAAAAGGGCAGCAATTAGATGATCATTATTTCGGCTCAATTCCTACAAGAGTAATGAACTTTATGAAAGAATTAGAAATCGAATGCATGAAGCTAGGAATTCCGGTTACCACTCGTCACAATGAGGTTGCTCCAAACCAATTTGAATTGGCACCCATGTTTGAAGAAGCGAACGTAGCTGTCGACCACAACTCATTATTGATGGATGTAATGGCGAGAGTAGCTCATAAGCATCATTTCCATATTTTATTTCACGAAAAACCATTTGCAGGTGTAAACGGAAGTGGTAAACATAACAACTGGTCTTTGGGAACTGACACTGGTGAAAACCTTTTGAGCCCAGGAAAAAATCCGAAGAAAAACCTTCAGTTCCTGACTTTCTTCGTGAATACTTTGAAAGCAGTTCACGATTATGCTGATTTGTTGAGAGCATCCATTGCATCTGCAAGCAACGACCACAGATTGGGAGCTAACGAAGCGCCTCCGGCAATTATTTCTGCATTTATCGGAAGCCAATTATTCGGAGTTTTGGAAGAGTTGGAAAAAGTAACCGACGGAAAATTATCTCCTGAAGAAAAAACTGAGTTGAAACTGAATGTTGTTGGAAAAATTCCTGAAATTCTTTTGGATAATACAGACAGAAACAGAACTTCTCCTTTTGCGTTTACAGGAAACAAATTCGAAATCAGGGCAGTTGGTTCTTCTGCAAACTGTGCTGAGCCAATGACTGTTATGAATGCAATCGTTGCAAAACAATTAAATGATTTCAAAAAAGAAGTCGATGCTTTAATTGAAAAAGGATTGAAAAAAGATGAAGCAATCTTCAATATATTAAGAGAATATATCAAACAATCTAAAAACATTATGTTTGAAGGTGACGGCTATTCTGATGATTGGGCAAAAGAAGCGAAGAAAAGAGGTCTTAATAACTTGAAAACTACTCCGGAAGCGCTTAAAAAAGAATTAGATCAAAAATTTGTTGAGCTTTACGAAGAATTAGGAATCTATTCTCACAGGGAATTCGAAGCCAGAAACGAAATCAAGCTTGAAAAATATTCAACAGTTATTGATATCGAAGCCAGAGTTTTAGCTGATATTGCAAGAAACCATATCATTCCTGCAGCTCTTAATTATCAAAACAGATTGATTGAGAATGTTAAAGGATTGAAAGAAATTTTCTCTGATAAAGAATTTAAAACTTTAGCAAAAGAACAGTTGAGTCTGATTTCCCAGATCTCCGAAAATGTTTCTACGATCAAAGTAGGCGTTGATGATTTATTAACAGCTAAGCAAAAAGCTAAAAATACATCAGGAAGCCAAAAACAGGCGGAAGAATACTGTAACAAGGTGAAACCTCTTTTTGATAATATCAGAGATGCTTCTGACGCTTTGGAAATGATGGTGGATGATGAGCTGTGGCCAATGACCAAATACAGAGAAATGTTATTCACGAGATAATTGAATAATCATAAAATCAGAATCCCGGCTTTTGGTCGGGATTTTTCGTGTATTTATGTCAAAATTTTAACAAAACTTATAACCTGCTGATTTATAGGATTTCCGAGAATGGTTACAGAATGATGGGTTATTTCACCCTTTTTTGTTAATAAATCTTAATAAATAAAAAGCCTCTTATCACCAAATACAGGGATAGAGGCTATTAATTTTTTAACATAAGATAAAATTATGTTAAATAGTGTTAAAAACTTAGTGTAGATGCCTTTTGTCATAAAGTAATAGACAGGCATTCTTTATTTTTGTTCTGCATTTGAAAATAAACAAGTTCTTAACAACAGATAATCAAATATATGAAGAAAAGAGTTCTGTTCTATTTAGTTGTCCTAACCACTACATTATCACTGCAATCTTGCGTTACCAATTATGTAGTTTCTGCGCCGGCAACTTACAAAAATGAGTACAAAACAAATGCCAAACTGGCATCTTTAGATCAACAAAAATTAGACAAAGCAAAACAAGATCTTCTTACTAGCTTTGATGGCAATAAAACCCAATTGGCAAGCATCGAATCTTCTTTGAAAAATGAAGAAATTGCAAAAACAGCCAGATTTTCCAAAACAATTGACGGGCTTTTAAGCGAAGCAGAATCATATCTTGGAACTCCTTACCGTTTCGGAGGAACGACAAGAAGCGGGATTGACTGCTCAGCTTTCGTACTTTCAGTATTTGGGGCAACTATCGGGATGCAATTGCCAAGAGTAGCTTCAGCGCAATCTCAGGAAGGTGAAAATGTAGAGAAAGAAAAACTTCAGAAAGGTGATTTGGTTTTCTTTTCTCATGGTAGGAGAATTTCTCATGTAGGAATTGTGTATGATGTAAATGAAGAAGGTGAAGTCAGGTTTATTCATGCAGCGACTTCGAAAGGAGTAATGGTTTCTTCACTGAATGATTCTTATTGGGGACCAAAATACAGATTTGCAAAAAGAGTCCTGAACAACGAGACAGATTATTCTGCAAACTTTGCCAACAAAAATTAAATATTAAACAATTGATATAAGTAAAGCCATCAAATTTTGATGGCTTTTTTATTTATGAATTTTTCTCGATTTGTATGTCATATTTATAAAGAATACCATGAACTTCCGAGAGTGAAAATCGGGTTTTTTTCAGCCTGTTTGAATTCGGATCTATAGAATAATTGAAAGAGGTTCTAAAGTCCGCTCTTTCCAGATTCGTGCGGTCAAATACGGCGCCCGACAAATCACAATTGGTGAACACAGTATTGCTAAGATCTGTTTCTTCAAAATCAACTTCGATCAGTTTTGAATTTCTGAATAAAGTTTTGCGGGCTGCAATATTATAAAAAGAAGAATTATTGAGCAGGCAATCTTCAAACCTGAATGATAAACCAAACTCATTGCTGATTCCAAAATTGATCCCAAACATCTTACATTCTTTAAAATTCACATTTCTGAAAGCTGTACGCTCCACTTTAATCATACTCAAATTACATCCGGTAAAATCACAATCTGTAAATACAAAACCCGATAAATCGGCATATTCAAAATTGCAATTGCTGAAGCTGCAGTTTTCGTATTCACCTTTTGACAAGTGATTTTGTACAAAATCAATATTGCTGAATCTTTGTTCAGAAATGTAAGAATCTTCCATTGAATTCGGTTTAATAATTAAACAAGGCTGTTTTTATCAGTATAATTCAGTTTGAAAAAGATAAAAGTCATGATAGAAAATGCCAGCAAAGAACTTCCTCCGTAACTGAAATAGGGAAGAGGAATACCAACCGTAGGAAATAAGCCCATGACCATTCCGAGATTGATGCAAAAATGCATTAAAAGAATTGATGCGAAACAATATCCGAAGACACGGTTAAAAACTGATTTCTGCTGCTCAGAAAGGTAATAAATCCTCCCGATGAATATAACATACAGCAAAACCAACCCACTACTTCCCAAAAAGCCCCATTCTTCACCAACTGTACAAAAAATATAGTCTGTTTCCTGCTCCGGAACAAATTTCCCCTGAGTTACAGAACCTTGTTTGTATCCTTTTCCTGTAAGACCTCCGGAACCAATTGCCGTTTTGGAATATAATAAGTTGTAGCCAGAAGTATCCCGAAAAGCTTTTTCACCCTTATATAAAACCTCGATTCTTTCGCGCTGATGTTTCGGAAGTTTTTCCAAAACAGTTGGTGTCGCGAAGGAAAGTCCGCATAGAACGATTAAAACGCCCAAAATGCTGCCGATCGAAATGATATTCCATGAAATACGATAATAATTAAAAAAGATAAATATTAAAGTAATCGCCACAATTGCAAGGGAAACATATAAAGGATTTACAGCTAAGGAAATTAAAAAAACTCCTGCAAAAACGGCTCCGATGCCGAAAAGCCATCCGCTTAAACCTTCACGGTAAAGCGCAATCACAAAAGCCGTAAAAACCAATAAAGATCCTACATCCGGAATGGCAAGAACCACAACCGCAGGAATTGCAATAATAGCAAATGAAGAAAGTAGGGATTTTCGGTATTTTAGGTTGAAATCCGGGCCTGAGACATAATTCGCAAGCATGAGTGCCGTTCCGATTTTTGCGAATTCTACAGGCTGCATGGTAAAGCTTCCGAATTTGTACCAGTTTTTCTGTCCTAAAATTTCTTTACCAAAAGGGAAAAGCCCGATTAATAAAAGAACACCGCCGATATATAAAATTCCGGACATATTCTCAAAAAATTTGCTTCTCATCAAAAATATGATAAGCCCCACGAAAAGCGAAATGCAGAAAAAGATCAACTGTTTTTTTCCAAGGCCAGCATCCACACTATGAATATTTACAATAGCAAATATGCAGAGTATGAAATATAACCCAAGTCCAAGCTTGTCTATGCCTTCAGCCCATCTCATTGTTATTCTTTTAAATTTTTATTGTTTTGGAGTTGCTTATTTTTCAGCTCATTTATCAATTTAATACTATCCTGAATCTTTTTAAGTTTTACAGAATCGATTTTTGGCTCTTTGTACCAGCCTTTCCTTTTCATTTCAGAAATGTATTGCCTTTTATATTCGGGCATAAAGCTGGAAGTGATCATTTTTTTATAAAGATTTTCTCTTTTTAATTCTCCGGTAATATATTTTTCTGCAATTACAGTACAGGCAGGGCCTGCCCATGTTGCTCCGAATCCGGCGTGTTCCATCACTGCTACCACTACAATTTTTGGTTTGTCGGCTGGTGCTATCAATACAAAAATAGAATTGTCTTTTCCTTGAGGAACCTGTGCGGTTCCGGTTTTTGCCAGTTGAGTAAAGTCGCTAGATTTAAGGCCTCGGGCTGTTCCGCGTAAAACCACAGCCTCCATCCCTTTCAAAACGGGTTCAAAATGTTTAGGATCCACAAGTGTCTGATGCTTCTTTTTGAATCTTGGGTCAGGATTTGGTTTTCCATCAATACTTTTCACAATATGAGGAGTGTAATACCAGCCTTTATTTGCAATTGCGGCAACAAAATTTGCCATTTGCAGAGGAGTCAGCATTACATCACCTTGTCCCATCCCGTTAAAAACCGCACCGGTTGCAAGCGGATCCCAGTTTTTGTAATCTTTTTTAGAACCGCTGGCTTTGTAGATGGTTTTCATCCTGTTTTCATAAAATTCACCGGAAGGAATTCTTCCTTTTGCTCCAACAGCAAGATCATTATTCAAAAATTCTCCGACACCAAAACTGTTCATGATTTCTTTCCATTCGTCCACGCCTTTTGACGGATTTCCTGGATATTTATTCATGATTGCCAGATAAGCGTAACTGAAATAGCAGTTGCTGGAAACCTGAAGAGATGGGATTAAAGGATCTGCACCACCATGTCCTTTAATTCTCAAACCACGATAGTTGAATCCGCCTCCACAAGGGAAAATGGTATTTTCGTCCATTACTCCCATTTGCATTGCTGAAAGTGCGGTAAGTAGTTTGAATGTTGAGCCGGGAGGATAACTTGCTTGTACAGAACGATCAAAAGTCGGCTTATTCTCATAAATTGTATCGTTGGCGAGTTTATAGAGATTTCTTGATTTTTCAGGGCCGGTAAATAAATTAGGATCAATGTCAGGGCCAGTTGCCATGGTTAAAATCTCTCCATTATTCGGATCAATAGCGACAATTGCACCATGTTTATTCACGAGCATTTCTTCAGCAATTCTCTGAAGGTCATAATCTATGGTCAGCGTTACGTCTTTTCCTGTTACTACGTCTTTATCCAATTCTCCGTTTTTGTAGGAGCCGATGCTTCGGAGTTTAATGTCTTTCTGAATGTATTTCATTCCTTTTTCTCCGCGAAGCATATTTTCATATGCTTTTTCAATTCCTGTTTTCCCGATAAGATCTCCGGGAAGATAATAGACTGAATCTTTTTTGATTTCCCTGTCATTTACTTCATTTGTGTAACCAAGCAAATTTCCGGAAGTGGAAACTTCATATTGTCTTTGAGGACGCTGCACAATACCAAATGCGGGATATTTGAAGATAATCTCCTGAATTCTCGCAATATCTTCGCGACTGAGATTCTTCATAAAAGTCATGGGTGTGAGCTTGGAATAGTATTTTTCTTTCTGGATGGAATGAATGATTTTGACAAAATCCTTTTTATTGATTCTCATCAAATTACAGAAACCAATGGTATCAAAATCAGGTTTCATTAAAGCCTGGGTAAATGAGATTTCGTAAGAAGGCTGATTTCCTACAAGGATTTTCCCGTTACGGTCGAAAATTACACCACGTTGCGGAATTATATATTCAATTTTAATGGAAGTATTTGCTGCATTTAATGCATATCGGTCTGTAAATAACTGCAAATAAGCAAGTCTTGCTATAAATAT
>DAMDNI010000019.1:14241-23559 GCA_032083825.1 Bergeyella sp.
TACAGCAATTACAGAGATGAAAATTGAAACTTTAATGTATTGTGATTTCAAACTTTTTGCTTGATTTTAAATATGATTGCATAAAGCAGTATAAAAATAAAGGAAATACCACTTGTTGCCAAAACATTAACAAAAATTTCGAAAAAACGGTCAAATTTGAAGAATTCCAGATATTGTACGACAAGCTGGTGCATGAAAATGCTCGAAAAAATGAAAAGCAAAAACTGCGACCACTGTAAAGACTGGAAAGAGAAAAAATCTGTAGAAGTATCTGTAGAAGTCCTAAAAATCAAGGTTCTGAAATAAGCGACCATTGTAGTTGCAAAAGCATTGATTCCCCAGGTATACAGGAAAGAATCAATTGCTAAACCCAATAAAAAACTGAGGACAAGAAATTGGTAACGATTCCTGAAAAAAGGATAAAACATCACAAAAACCGGATAAAGAACTGGTGTGAATTTTCCGAAAAGCGTGATCCGGTTCAAAACAAAAATCTGTAATGCAACCAAAAAAGCAATCATCAAAATATCTGTGACTATAGTTCTGCTTATCATTTTTCTCTGTCAATTGTGGCTTGTAAAGTATCCTGTATTTTCTGAACTTCGGCTTTTTTCAGATTTTTAACAACATAGACTTTGCTCAAGGTTCCCATTTTTTCGCTTAATTCCACTGCAATATCCCAAAATCCGGTTTGGCTGTCTACTTCGTATCCGGCGATTGTTCCTATCATTACGCCTTGCGGAAAAATGGCTGATTTCCCGTCGGTTAAAATCGTATCTCCAACTTTTAAAGGAACATATTTAGGGATGTCGGCAAGATGCATGATTCTCGCATTGTCACCTCTCCAAGTTAAGGTTCCAAAATACCCGGAATTTTTTAAAGCTGCATTAATCCTTATTTTATTTACACTCAAAACAGATTGTACAAGAGCATATTTATCAGTTGTATTTACAACAATTCCGGCAATTCCTTTTGGAGCCATTACACCCATTTTAGGAAAAACCCCGTCATTTTTACCTCTGTTTATGGTAAAATAGTTGTCTTTCCTGTTGATACTATTAAAAACAATATCACCATCAACAAAAGTATAAATCTGTCCGCCGCCAATCGTATCATGCACTTTACGAAATACAGGATTTTTTGCTCCTTCTTTTCCGTAGAGTTCTTGCATTAGTTTTTTATTTTGGGCAACAAGGTCTTCGTTTACCTGTTTCAGTTTAAGATAAGAAGCACCTTCATCAATATATCCGGAAACCCAGGAATTGAGTGCGGCAGTTTGTGCAGAAATCCAGGATTGCTGCATAGAATTCCTGCTAAAGATTAAAACTAATGCGATAATTTGCAGGAACAAAAAGAACATAAATAATCCGTTCTTTGAAAATAACCGATACAAAAATCCCACAGTCTAAAAAGTTCGTAAAAGGTTAAATAAAATTACTTGATCAGGAAGTTGAATTTATCCATATTTTTAAGAGCAATTCCTGTTCCGCGAACAACAGCTCTTAAAGGATCTTCTGCTACAAATACAGGAAGGCCTGTTTTCTTGTGAAGTCTGTCTGCCAAACCTCTCAATAAAGCACCTCCGCCGGCAAGATAAATCCCTGTTTTATAAATATCAGCAGCCAATTCCGGAGGAGTAAGGGAAAGGGTTTCCATTACAGCATCTTCAATTCGGATGATGGATTTATCTAAAGCTCTTGCGATTTCTTTGTAATTTACCATGATCTCTTTCGGCTTACCTGTAATCAAGTCACGGCCTTGAACCGGAATGTCCTCAATTTCAACATCTAAGTCTTCTACAGCAGATCCTACTTCGATTTTTACTCTCTCTGCAGTTCTTTCCCCGATATAAAGATTATGATGAGTTCTTAAATAATATGCAATATCATTGGTAAAAACGTCTCCTGCAATTTTTACAGATTTATCACAAACAATACCTCCCAATGCAACAACGGCAATTTCTGTGGTTCCGCCGCCTATATCAATGATCATATTTCCTTCAGGCTTCTGAACATCAATTCCTACTCCGATAGCAGCAGCCATTGGTTCGTATATCAAACGAACTTCTTTTGCGTTTACTTTCTGTGCAGAATCTCTTACTGCGCGTTTTTCCACTTCCGTGATTCCTGATGGGATACAGATCACGATCTTAAGAGCTGGCTGGAATAATTTGCCTTTGATTCCCGGGATTTGCTTGATAAATTCTTTGATCATGTGCTCAGAAGCATGAAAATCAGCAATTACCCCATCTTTCAGAGGTCTTACTGTTTTGATGTCTTCATGCGTTTTTCCCTGCATATGTTTCGCCTGTTCTCCAACAGCAATCGGCTTTCCTGTGGAACGCTCAATAGCTACAATAGAAGGCTGGTCTATAACAATCTTGTTGTTATGAATGATAAGTGTGTTGGCTGTCCCAAGGTCAATCGCAATATCCTGCGTGAACATATCAAATAATCCCATTATTTTCTCAAAAATTTAAGTGTACAAAGATATACATTTAGAAACATTCTAAGAATTGGAATCCTTAGAAATTTGGTTAAAATTTTATTAAATTTTTAAAAACCAAACATGATTTATTTCCTTTTTATTTAAACACAGAAAGTGAAAAAATATTGTAATTTTAAAAAATCAGAATAGGAAAGGTTAAAATACTTATGTTTTTGAAAATCAATAATTTTATTGAAAGAGACTTTCTCTTAATTTAATCTTTTGAAAATCTAATTTCTGCTATTCCTGAAACATTTAGAAACAAGCAAATCAAACAAATAAAATATGGATCTCATTAAAATTGGAACCCGAAATTCTCCCTTGGCTTTATGGCAGGCAAGGGAAGTGGCAAGACATCTGCAGAACAAAAATTACATTACCGATATCATTCCCATCGTTTCTTCTGAAGAGATGTCAGAAAATTATAACGATGATGATAAGGAAATGTTTACCAAAGATTTGGATCTCGCACTTCAGAATTCAGAAATAGACATTGCTGTGCATTCTCTGAAAGATGTGCCTTTCCAACTTCCCGAAAACATAAAAATCGTCGCTTATCTTGAAAGAGATTTCGCTGAAGATGTGCTCATCCGTAATTCTTCTTCCCAGAATATTCCGCTTCAGAACTTGAAAATTGCAACTACTGATGCACGGAGAAAAGCTTTCTGGCTGAAAGAATTCCCTGATTCTGAATTTCTGGAAGCAAAAGGAAATGCTACAACAAGACTTCATAAAATTGAAAAAGATGAAGTTGATGCAACTGTTATTTCTCTTGCAAGAGTAAAAAGGCTTCAGCTCAATCTCAATTATGAAAGAGTGCCTTTCATCATTCCTGCACCTTCGCAAGGTGTGATTGCGGCTCTTGGAAGGATTGATAATGAGGAAATTAACTCGTTGTTGCATTCTTTAAATGATGATCTTACTGAATATTGCGCAGAAAACGAAAGAGGATTTCAGAGCCTGTTTTCAGAGAGGGAAGATCTCATAGTGGGTGCTTTTGCAGAAATTGTTAACGACCAGATTAGGTTTAAAGGAATTGTCTGTTCCAGAGATGGGGAAAACAGTTTTGAAACTGATGACATTTTCCCTTTGGATTTTACAAGGAATATAGGAAAAGAGATGGGAATCCAGGTTTTAAAAGAGATCAATCAATTTTAATCAGAAATTTTCAATAATTATAAAAATGCCCTTTTTCTTAAAGGGCATTGGTTTTATATATCTTTTAGGCTACATCAGCATGCGCTGCGCTTTTTTTACGCCTTCTGTCAAGATATCAATTTCTTCAAAAGTGTTATAAACGGCAAAACTTGCCCGCACTGTTCCCGCGATATTAAAGAAATCCATAATTGGCTGGGTACAATGATGCCCTGTTCTTACCGCAATGCCGAGTTTGTCGAGAATCATTCCTACATCAGAAGCAATTCCGATTCCTTCAAGGTTAAAAGAAACCACGCCTGTTCTTTTTGCTTTTTCTCCGTAGATTTTTATTCCGTCAATTTCCAAAAGTTTCTTTTGGGCATAATCAAGCAGGGCATTTTCGTGATTCTGCAGATTTTGATGTCCTATATTTTCAATGAAATCAATTGCTGCTCCTAAAGCAATATTGCCTCCGACATTTGGTGTCCCGGCTTCAAATTTAAAAGGAAGATCAGCATAGGTAGTTTTTTCAAAAGAGCAGGTTGCAATCATTTCGCCTCCTCCATGAAAAGGCTGGATTTTTTTTAAAATTTCTTCTTTACCATAGAGAATTCCTGTTCCCATTGGTGCATACATCTTGTGCCCGGAAAAAACAAAGAAATCACAATCTGTCTGCTGAACATCAATTTTGAAATGAGGTGCAGACTGTGCACCGTCAATAATAATGTAAGCACCGGAATTTTTTCTTGTTTTGGATATTATTTCCTCAATCGGATTAACAATTCCCAACGCATTTGAAACTTGGTTTACTGAGACAATTTTTGTCTTTTCATTTAAATTCTTTTCCAGGAAATCTAACTGCAGAATTCCATTTTCATCAATTGGAATGACTTTCAGTTTTGCCCCTGTTCTTTCACAAAGCATTTGCCACGGGACAATATTCGAATGATGTTCCAGATACGAAATCATGATTTCGTCGCCAGTTTTTATTTCATTTGTTAAAGAATAAGCAAGCAGATTAAGGCCTTCAGTCGTTCCTTTCGTGAAAATAACTTCATAGTCGTGCTTTGCATTGATGAATTTCTGGATTTTTTTCCTGGAAAGTTCCATTTCTTCTGTTGCAAGCTGGCTGAGCGTGTGAATTCCCCTGTGAACATTAGCGTTGAGGTTGGTATAATATTTTTCCCATATTTCAAGGACAGAAACAGGTTTCTGCGATGTTGCAGCATTATCAAGATAAACCAGCGGCTTTCCATTAATCTCTCTTGAAAGAATGGGGAATTGGGAACGTATATTTAGTAGATCGAGCATTGTAAAATAGAGTTTTTTGTTCCAAAATGTTATTTAGAACAAGGCAAAATTACGGAATATTTATCATTAAAATCTGTTGCACATTTTGAATCTTGATTTTTCGGAAATAGATGAAATGCCATTGTTTATCTTATTTTCAAAGTATTATGTAATAAACTTTGCCTCGATTTGCGCTTAATTACAACGAGTATTTAATAGATAAATAATCCGAAATATTTATTACGAAGTATCAAAAATTTCCTGCCACCTGATTGACGAGAAAATCTACCTGAAGAGCTCTTCCTTTGCTGTCAACAGGCTGGTTTTTAAAACTTCCGGTGCGTACAATGACCAGCTGTTTTTCAGGAACAACAATAATATACTGTCCGAGGATTCCCCAAAAGAAATAGTGTTTGTATTTGGAGTCATTATTAATCCACATTCCATATCCGTAAACTCCGTTGGATTCAGGAGTTGGAGTGATCATTTTCTGGATATAATTTTTATTAATGATTTGAAGAGAATCAACTTTACCGTCATTCAGAATCAACTGCCCGAGCTTTGCGAAATCCCGAGAATTGGAATGGATGCAGCAAAATGTTTTTTCCATTCTTGCCTCGTCAGTCGTCCAGTATGCATCCTGTTCCATCCCCAAAGGATTCCATAATTTTTTGGATGCAAAGGAAGAGAGCGGCATATTCACGGCTTGCCGGATAGCAAAACCTAAAAGTTGCGTGCTTCCGCTCTGATATTCAAATTTTTTACCGGGCGTTTCTTTCACCGGAATATCTAAAACCGATTCAGCAAGACTGTTCCCGTAATAGGCTTTTGCGTTTGGAGTAAACGGACTGCTGTAATGCTCATTCCAGTCAAGGCCGGCTTCCATAGTTACAAGGTTTTTTAACGTCAGTGATTTTCCGAATTCCGACTCAGCATATTCGGGATAAAAATCTGAAAAAAGCTGGTTTTCATCTTTAATTCTTTTATCGGTAATTGCAGCACCAAGCAGAAGTGAAGTAACTGTTTTTGCCATTGAGAAAGAATTGGTTACAGATTTGGAGTTGTAATGATCCCAATATTGTTCGTGAAGAAGTTTCCCGTTTTTAATGATAAGAAAAGATACGGAGTTCGACGCTTCCAAATCTTTAACTAAAGCTTTCGGTAAGTGTGTTTTGTTGTATAAAGAATCTTTTATCCAAGGTTTCGGGTTTTCTGCAAGAATTACATTTTTAGGGAAAAGTTCACCGTCGTCAATGGTTGCAGAAGTTTCTCCACGAAAATAAGTTTTAGCAATTCCTTTAAAAAGGTAATCGTAACCCAAAGCATAAATGAGGGCAACGATTATGGCCAGAATAATTGCGGAATATTTGAGAAAATTCTTCATAACACAAAGATAATGATGTTAAAGGAAATGCAATTTAAGCAAGATAAAATTAAATAAAAATGTAAATTTGTTTTCTTTTAATCACAGAATGTCCTCAAAATTATTATTCCTTTTTCTCTGTTTTTGCTCCGGAGCTTTTTACAGCCAATATAAGCCGATTGATACCGCTGATTTTTCACAGAGAAAAGACTTTTTGAAAAGTTACAAAACAGAGAACGATATCTTCGTAAAGGATCTTAAAAGCAAATATTCCGGAAAAACGTCTTCTGAACTTGGGAAATTTTACAATGAGATTTATAAAGATTTTGAAAAGGAAGTGACAAATAAGGATTATCTCTTTAATTCTCCTTTTGATGAAAGTTTAAATGAAATGCTGGCAAAAATCCAGAAAGCAAATCCGCAGGTTTCCGGGAAACTGAAAGTTTTGGTTGCAAAGAATAATACACCCAATGCTTTTTGTCTTGCAGACGGAACCTTCATCATCAACATGGGGCTTTTTAACTGGATGGAAAACGAAGATCAGGTTGCAGGCGTCCTGTGTCATGAAATCGCGCATAAACTGAAAGAACATTCCTTGCAGCAGATTATTTCCTATATCAGTGAGTCCGAAAAAGATAAGGAAACCGTAAAAAACATCAAAGCGCAAACGCTGAACAAAACTGATAAAGCTTTCGATATCGTTAAAAACCGGCTCTATAAAAAGCAGGATGGAAAAAGGAAAAACGAAACACAAGCCGATTCTTTGGGATATGCGCTTTTCAGAAATTCAGGGTTTAAAAAAGAGGAGTTTAAAAACGCCTTAAAAAATTTGCGTGATTTTGATACGATTTCTCCAAGAGAAATAAAGTTGGAAACTTATAAAAAAATCTATGACCTTCCAAATCAGGCTTTTAACGAAAAATGGATGAAGAAAGAAGATTTTTCTATCTATAATTATGACCTCTATAAAGATAAACTGAATGTGGATTCTCTTTCGACACATCCTGAACTTGTGAAAAGAATCGCAACACTTGAAAAAGAATTTCCTGAACTTCTGAAAGATGAGCCGGTAACCGAAGCTGGTGAAGATTTCAAGAAACTCCGAACTACAGC
Source organism: Bergeyella sp. (assembly GCA_032083825.1). Taxonomy (GTDB): domain Bacteria; phylum Bacteroidota; class Bacteroidia; order Flavobacteriales; family Weeksellaceae; genus DAMDNI01. Next base: position 21,632 of record DAMDNI010000019.1, read on the forward strand.
CAAAATGGAAATTTTTCCTAATTTTTACCATTCGGAAGATTTCGGAGTCGGAATTTATGTGGCAATGCAGATGATTCAGGATAATTTTCAGGAAGAATATGTGAAAAGCTGGATCGGAAAGTTTTTCGGTAAAATATATGAGGCAAGAAAAAATTATAACCTGAACCGGTATCTTGACAGGATTGAACCCAAAGATCAAAGCGAAAGCTACCAGCAATTCCTTAACTTTATGTGGAATCTGAAGCTGGAGGAAATTAAAAATATTGCCGATTTCTATAATAAAAAAGAGTCCTGAAAAAGACTCTTTTTTGTTTTTAATAATTCAGACGTTCCAGCCGTATTTTATTGAATTTTTCTTTCTCATTAAATTCTCTTAAAAGAATGTAACCTTCTTTTCCGACATAGGGAGAAACGGAATAGGAATCTTTCTCAGAAATCTGAACTTCTTCTTGTTTGAAGTTTCCGTCAATTAATGTATTGATGAAAAGCTTCCAGTTTTTTTCTTTGGTTTTTGCATCTTTCTGCAAATCCCTGTAAAAGAATACGACATCTTTCCCGTCATTCAGATATTGTGAAAAAAGATAATCATTACTGAAAAATTTGGTTTTTTGTTTATTGAAAGTTTCCACGCCTTTCAATTTAAAATCTTTGTCTGTAAAGGCATATACCAAATCGGTGGTTTTGGATGCGCTGTATGGTCCTTCACTTTTGTATTTTTCCATGAGAATGCCTACACTTCCGTTTTCCAGGAAGAAAAAGTCTTTTGTACGAAGGATATATCCATTTTCTACCATTCCTGTCCTTGTGATTTCCGGGAGAAAGCTTTTGAAATCGTTTTCATATTTTAATACCTGAAATGAGGTTTCCAAGGTATTTTTATCAATCGTAAATTTTACAAATCCTGTACTATAGATGTCTTCTACATTTTTTGCAATCATGACAATTCTGTCATCGAAAGTTTTGTCATTATCAAGATTTCTCCATGAGTAAGAGTCGGTATAAGATGTAATGTTTTCAAGTGTTTTTACAGGCAAGCCGGTAATTTGTTGTCTCGCATTTTCTTTTCCTGTCTGCATGTCTAAGGCAATGAAAAAAAATGTTTTTTCAGATTTATTATTTTTTTGAAGGATCAGATAAATATTTTTTTCGTCTTTTTCAACAATACTTACTTCTTCATTTATCCTTCTTTCTCCACTTGTATTGTATTTATATCTCCAGACTTCTTTTTTGTTTTCATCAAATTTGATAAGACTGTTGTTATTCACATAACCTCCATAATCATTGAATTCGATTGCAAGAAATCCTCCTTCTTTAATCTCGTAAACACCGGATCTGTAATTGTATCCTTTTTCCTTTTTTTCCTGTTTGTCTTCCTGTCTTTCCTCTTTCCAGTTTTTGGGCTGGGCGATTTCTTTGAAAATACCGTTCTGATAATCATAATAGATTTTGGTTTTAGAAGTATTTGCCGAAAGATCTACTTCTACAGATCTGGGTTTGAAGTAATCTTTAACCTTTATCAGAGAATAATCTGCCGAACTCGGCGAAAGAATCATTTTTTTTCTAAAATCAATGTATCCGAAATAGCTTCCTGCAGAAATATCTCCTTCAAACTCTTTGTTGGCAACCGGATTGAGGTTTTTGTCAAGAATTACATATTCAAATTTTTTGGTCTTGTCGCCCGATTTTCCATAACTATAGATGGAAACATAACCATAAAGATTGTCTTTGTCATCAAACAAAGCGTTGAATCCCATAAAATCACCTTTTGCCAAAGCAAACAAATCCTGTGTCTGGGAAAAGGAAAAAACACTTAAAAAAAGTGCAAATACTGCATAGATTTTTTTCATTAAAATGAAATTTTTAAAACTGAAATGTACTCAATTTGCGGGGTATTTTGCAAATGATATTTGTCAAACAAAAACTTCCGG
>DAMDNI010000020.1:0-11611 GCA_032083825.1 Bergeyella sp.
GCTAATGATTTAGTAAGGTTTATTATTTCAAAACCTTTTTCCGATCCCTCCACAGCAGCTGATTTTTCTTCCGGAACAGGAATACAAAGCAGGCTTTCGACGGATAATACCAAATCATTTAGGTTTACACGTATTGAACAATAGTAAATTTCAATATAGGGATATAGGAAAACCCTAATAAGGAAAGGTTTGTATAAATTTTTGATATAGACTTTCTTCCTCGTTATTTATTGCAGTCCTTTTGTTTAAGAAGTTTACTGAGGACTGCATTTTATAAATTCCTATATAAATTGAAGTGTGAAATTACTTCATAAATTTCAATTTCTAAAACAGATTAATATAACTATTAGTGTCTCATTTTAAACAAATTAGTTAATATGCCAAGTTTATCAAAAAAAACAGATTATCTTGATTTTAAGAATGCTTATCATCTTCTTAGAAGAACTACTTATAATTTAACAAAGGCCAACATTTTAGCTCTTGTTGGCAAAACGCCAGATCAGGCATTGGAAATTTTAATGGACTTTGAACGGCCCTTAGTTCCTGCAATGCCTCTTGATGATATTGGAAGGTCTTTTTTCGCAATCAAAGACGCAAACGGAAATAATACAACACCTGATACAGATTACAATACTTCTGGACAGGCAACAAAGATTGATATGACACGTGGCTGGTGGATGTATCAGGCAATGCATGATAAAACAGCGCAGCACAGAATTACATATTGGCTGCATACTTTATTTATAACAGATACATCAGGAGAATCTTATACGAATTGGGATCATTGGGAAAGATTAAGAAAACATACCAATCAAAGTCTTAAAGATTTGGCATACAACATTACGTTTGATCCTAGAATGCTTGATTTCCTTGACAATCATGCGAATACGAAATTTAATCCTAACCAAAATTATGGTAGAGAATTTCTAGAATTATTTACAATTCTTAAAGGAGAGCAAATTGCTGCGGGTAATTATACCAATTATACAGAACATGATGTTCAGAAAGCTACAAGCATTTTTTCTGGTGTTACCAGACAGGGAAATGTATACGATCCGGTTACCAGGCTTAATCAGGTAGATTATATGGGATTAACAACAGGAAATATTTGGGCAGTTGGTCACGTATCAGAAAATAAACAATTAAGCCAAAGTTTTTTAGATGCTAACGGAAATCCTATTGTCATCATTGGAAGGAATACAGATGCAGGAATCAGACAAGAAGTAAGAGATTTTATTGATGTAGTTTTTAATCAGAACGAAACAGCTAAAGCTTACTGCAGAAGAATGTACAGATATTTTGTCAGCAGAGAAATTACCGCTGAAATTGAAAATGATATCATTACACCACTCGCTGCTCAGCTGAAAAATAATGGCTATTATTTTTTACCTGTTCTGAAGACTTTGCTGTCAAGTAAACATTTTTTTGATGAAGAAGATGGTGTAAAAGGAGATCAAGTAATTGGAGCACTGGCTAAAAATCCTATGGAACTTTATTTCCAGATGTTCAGGACTTTAGAAGTCGCATTCCCAACGTATGGAACGACACAGACAGGAGCAATTCGTGCTTTAATGACGTGGATCTGGCATAATTGTGAAAATTCAGGTATGCCACCTATGAATCCTTTATCTGTTAATGGATACTCTGGATACTCAAGCAGTCCGCTTTATGACAAAAACTGGGTAACTACTGCTTCATTGTATATACGGTATAACAGAGGTGCTGACCATATTGTGTATTGGGGACTGAGTTTTGCTCCTCAATCGGGTTATTATTATCAATATTCGCCCTATACATTTAGCCTTGATCTTCCTGCTTTTGTGAAAAATGGTATTGCTAAAGGATATTTTTCAGATCCCTCAAATGGAAACACATTACTAAATGAACTGATAGAGTTGATGATATTTGATGCCTACCCAGAAAGAAGACAAGAGTTCTCAGAAATCTTTTTTGGTGGTTTGAGCCTTACCAATTGGAAAAACTCTTGGAATTCTTATATCAGTACCAATAACGCAGATGGAGTAAGAGAGCCTTTAAAAAGACTTGTTAAGGCATTGATTAATTCTCCAGAATTTCAAACCATGTAAAAAAAATGTTATGAATAGAAAAGATTTTTTAAAATTATCATCACTTGCCGGCATCGGACTACCATTTTATATCAATGGTATGCCTACAAAAATATTAAACCAATTTCTTGATGTTACAGTGGCTAACTGTGATGAGGTTAATGATAGGGTTCTTGTAATTGTAAGATTAGCAGGAGCTAATGATGGACTAAATACGGTGATTCCTGTAGCACAATATGATACCTATGCAAATCTACGTCCTACAATTAAAATAAATAATTCTGGAGCTAATGCATATTTACCGCTTGATACAACCGTTTCTTCATCAAAAAGAGTGGGGCTGCATCCTGTAATGACAGGCTTTAGAAGTCTCTATAATTCAGGCAAAATGACACTTCTAAACGGAGTAGGCTATCCGGATCCAAACTATTCCCACTTCAGATCAGAGGCTTTGATCTTTGCTGGAAAAGATGGCACATACGGAGGATCTCTGAACAGCGGAATATTTGGCCGTTATCTTGCTGCTAAAGATCCGGGATTGGCAGGGAATCCTACGACTTCAAGGCCTGATCCTTTGGCAATACAATTAGGAGACCTAAACCCTAACTTATTTTATGAGCATGCAAATGAAAGAAGTATAGAATATAATCTGACTGGATTTCAGAACAGTGTGTTTTTTCCAGGCGTAGGGAAATCAGCAGCTTCTTATGACACAGAACATGAAGATTTACTCGTATATATTAGAGGAGTATTATCAAGTATGGATAAATATTATACAAGGGTTACTCAGGTTTTTAATGCAGGAAGTAATTCAAGTGTATCTTATCCGAATAGCTCTTTGGCGAAGCAGTTAAAAACTGTTGCCAGACTTATAAAAGGAGGAAGCAAAACTAAGATTTTTCAAGTGAATTTAATGGGATTTGATACTCACAATGGCCAGGTGCAAAGCGGGAATACACATCTTGGAACTCATGCTAATCTTCTCTCTGATTTATCAAATTCTATTACAGCTTTTCAAAATGATATAACAGCATTAGGATTAGAAGATAAGATTCTAACTGTTTCGATGAGTGAATTTGGAAGACAGGTTAGAGAAAATGGTAATTTTGGAACAGACCATGGTGATATTGCTCCTTTCTTTGTAATTGGAAGTAATGTTGCGGCAGGAATTTTGGGAGATCATCCTGTTTTTAGTAATACTACTTCTTACTATTATGATTCTGCCCAGAGAAGATTTGATTATAGGCAAATTTACGGTGCATTGCTGAAAGATTGGTTGGGAGCAGATACTTCTCTTATGGCAGCCTCCGAATTAAATCAATACGTGCAGTCAAATCTTAAACTTAATTTAGTAACTCCTTCCAAAGTTGCAAGTGCTGTTTGCGGGCCGACATTAGATACATCAACTGCTGAGGTGAAAAAACAAATTTCAATCTATCCGAATCCTGCGCATGATCATTTTAAAATTTCAGTTGAGAATGCCGGATCTAATGCACCGATTGAAATTAATATTTATGACATGTCAGGAAAGCATGTAATGAAGGAAATGAGCAATGCAGCATCACCAACTACAATATCGACTTTGAAATTAACCAACGGAATCTATATTGTGCATGTGAAAACTGAAAAAGGATTGTTTTCTGAAAAATTAATTGTAAAAAAATAACAAATGCAATGCCTCTGTTGATATTTGTACAATAGTGTAATTGGCAGTTTATTATCGCAAATAATCAGTGAGAAAAAGGAAAATGTATATTACAGGAATAAATAATATTAATGTCATCAGGAGAAGAATGTATATGCTTATTCTTCTTAGTGCTGTTGTTGCAATAATGCTAGTCTTTTCTTTTTTCATTGAACCTTTTTTAGGCTTAGGAATTGTTTTTAAGGTTTTTATGTCTATTATGCTTCTTTTTCTGTTGTTTAGATTTTATAAACAAACGTGTTTTCTCTACGAAAACTCAGGAGAAGTGGTTACAATAAAAGCTTTTCATCCTATTATGCAGAATGTGATTGGGCCTAAAATGGAATTTCCTATTCGGTATTTGAGGAGATTTTATTTAGAAAAAGCAATCATAGGATACAAACTTATACTTGTACTAAAAACACGGAATGAATATGAAATCCGGAGAAAATTTATACTTACAGGCTTTTTAACCAGCCAGATTCAATCTATAACCAGATCTTTGGAAGAAACATTGAATCGGAATAACGCTTAAAACAAATTTTGAGTATAGAAGCTTTAGTAATTCAATCAATAAACAGTTGTAAAAAAGTGAGGTAGAAATATCTCACTTTTTCATTTGGAAAAATTGCCGTATATTTTTTGTAATTTCACTTTAACAATAAAATCTCATTTTTAGTATTAAAATCTGGATATATGAAAAAAAATAGCATACTTTTATTCTTGATTGTCTCCAGCTTAGGTTTTTCTCAAAAAGTCAAAAATAAAAAAGAAAGCAAGGCTTCTGAAAAATATCAATCTTTGCAGCCTCAGGATCAATCAGTTCCTCCGCCGCCAAACGTGGTGTTTCCTGCGCAGTTTCCCGAAGGTAACAGGATATTTCTACATAAAGTTGAACAAAATATAGACAAAAAGAAAATTACAGGTTTGGGTGAAGATCTCAGCACGCAGATTATCTTGAAAATTGATCAGGAAGGCAACGTTATGAATATTTCAACGTTCGGAAAAGATGAAATATTTAATATTGAAGTACGAAATGCAACGGTACAGACACTGGAAAATATTAAATGGATTCCCGGTAAAAATAATCAGGGCCAGAGTGTAATTGATATTGTCAGGATTCCATTCCGCATTAAAAAAGAATCATGAAAAACATGGGCAATTAAATACAATTTGCAAGCAGATTTCGGGAAGTGATATTTAACTTTTTAAGATTATAATGTCAGATCTTTAATCATGCTTGCTTTTGGAAACGTTTTTTAAAAAGTTTAAAAAAATAGATATTAAGCACAAATTGGCTATAGCCATAAACTGCATCTTCAATAGGAATAGTAAGGATCCTTATGCCCAAAAACTCGTCATTATTATAGTTAACATTCGGTGACGGAATTCCAGTTCCGGTCAATATTCCATTGACGCTAAAAAATCCGGGCATTAAAATCAAATAAACCAGCGAGGCTTGCCCGATCCATTCTTTTTTAGCTATAAAATGCAGGTAAATTAGCGTAAGAAGTGTTACAGCTGCAGCTAATAATGTATAAATTTTGTCTCTATACAATAGGATAACCACTGAAAGAACAATAAAAGACGTAAATACAATAACGTTGTTGAGCGCATTTGCCCATGCAAGATTGAAAAATTTATCAAAGCAATAATACGTGAAAACACAGGCAAAAGGAATACACCAGAAAAACAGCCATTCTTCGACCGGAAGATGTGCGGCTCGTATTCCCAAAGTATAATCTGTATCAAACCACCAAATACCCAAATGAGTAAACCAAATATCCCAAAAAATGAATGGAATTGCCACTATTGTGCTTGATAATAAAAAGATCCTGAAATATTTATAGAACTGTATCCTCTTATCAAATGATGCAATGAAGCAAATGATAATCGTAAAAAAGTCGATGAATAAGTAAGTGTACTGCTGGAACATTTATTTTTTATTAAAATACATTCTGAAATATTTTACAGGTACCCACAAAAATCCAAAGCATTCACCATCTTCTTTCCCCAGATGTTTGTGATGTTGTTTATGAGCACGTCTAATTGCTAAAAGATAAGGATTTTTCGTTTTTGTGAGTACTTTTGCCCTTTGATGAATAAAGATGTCATGAACAAAAAAATAAGCCATGCCATACAATGTAATTCCTAATCCTATATAAAAAAGCGGACTAAAGTTTTGCTCAACTCCCATATACAGCAAGGCAATGGCAGGTGTTGCAAAAATGATGAAAAAAAAGTCGTTGCGTTCCAGAGGTCCTTCATTGCTATGATCATGATGGTCGCGGTGTAATACCCACAAAATCCCGTGCATCACATATTTATGAATGATCCATGTTGCTCCTTCCATCACAATAAACACGAACAATACTATTATTGCATTCATTTCAAAACTATTTTTATTGTTTTAAAAGTTGATTAATCATATTCAGCAAAACGGATGAATTGATTTTGTTTTTATGCTGTTTCAAAAAAGCTTCATCTTCTTTAATATTTTCATGGTAATCTAAGAAGGAAGGTGCGTTTTTTTGTATGGAAAGCCTTATAAAACGGATTTCTGCATTATCAGGATCCTGCGAAAGTGCCTTTTTGATATTTTGTTTTCCATTCTTAAAGGTTTTGAGTTTAGCGATCGGGCTGAAAACATGATTGGCCCAAATACTCTGGTATCCTCCTAAATATGCTAAATGAACATTTTGATTCTCGTGTAATCGCAGCTTTTCCATCATTTGGCTGCACAGCTTTTTATCAAAGAGGGCTTTATCATAATTATTTCTTATAATATCCAGCTCGTTTTGTGTTGTTTGTGCAAAAAAACCAGTTGCTAAAGCAATAAAGAACAGGCAGAAAAACTTGATCATAACAAATCTGTTTTATAACGGATATAGCTCTTGAAACCTAAAAATGCCTTTTGAGAATTGTGAATTCTGATTCGGTTTTCTAAAATCTGACGCGAGCTGGTTCTTTTTATTTTATTAAATAAAGACAAATAATATTTGTAGGCAAGATAAACACCGAATTTTGACGAATCGGGCAGTTTTTTGATGCCTATCAAAGCTTCTTTGAATTCCTGTTCAATTTCTCTCTCGATTTGGTTTTTTACACCGTTGTCAAAAATTTTCATATCAATATTTGGGAAATAAGTACGACCTAAAACTTGATAATCATCTTTTAAATCCCTTAGGAAATTAACTTTTTGAAAAGCCGATCCCAATTTCATGGCATAAGGTTTCAGCTGTTCATACTTTTCCTTATTTTTATCAGTAAATACCTGCATGCACATCAGCCCGACAACTTCTGCAGAACCGTAAATATATTCCTGGTACAGTTCAGAATTGTAATCTATTTTTTGAAGATCCATTTCCATACTGTGCAGAAACTGATTGATGAGCTCTCTGTCAATTTTGTATTGGCTGACTGTCTGTTGAAAGGACTGAAGTATTGGGTTTAAAGAGATTTTCTCTTCCAAAGCATGTAAGGTTTCAATTCTGAATCTATTCAGAAGTCTTTCTTTATCATAACCATGAAAGCTGTCTACAATCTCGTCCGCCAAACGTACATATCCGTAAATAGAGTAGATTGCTGGCCGGATAGAAGGCTTCAGAGCCAGAATTCCCAAAGAAAAACTTGTGCTATATTTTTTTGTGGTGCGTTTGCTTACTTCGTAAGACAATTCGTCAAACAGTTTTTTCATATTGTTTTGCTTTAAACTGGTTTACTTCATTTGCTGCTATTTTCCCTGAAATGATAGAAGGCGGAACGCCAGGACCCGGCACCGTCAATTGCCCGGTATAAAATAAATTTCTGATCTTTTTGTTTCTGATTTTTGGCTTCAGAACTGCAGTTTGAGAGAGTGTATTTGCAAGCCCGTAAGCATTACCTCCGTAAGCATTATAATCTTCAGTAAAATCACTGACGCAATAACTTCTTTTATACATGATTTTGGATTCTAGATTACTTATTCCTGTTTTTTTCTCAATCCTGGCAAGCATTTCTTTCAAATATTTTTCGCGGGTAATTTCATCATCAGTAATGCCGGTTGCAATGGGAATTAATAAAAACAAGTTTTCTGAATTTTCTGGAGCAACACCCGGATCTGTTTTGGAAGGGCAGCAGCAATAAAACAATGGATTTTCGGGCCATTTTTTTTCATCATAAATGGAATTAATATGCTCATCAAGATCGTTTTCGAAAAATAGAGTATGGTGTTTAAGGCCAGGGATTTTTTCTCCGATTCCTAAATAATAGATCAGGCATGAAGGAGCAAAAGTTCTGTTTCTCCAGTATTTTTCGTCGTAATTTCTGAATTTTTGTGGTAAGAGCGTTTCTGTATGATGATAATCCGATGATGCGATGACAACATCAAATTCATGCTGAACTCCATTAATGAGCAAAGACTTTATTTCTTTGTTTTCTACATCTATTTTTTCAACATTAGAGTTAAAATGAAATTTTGCTCCTTGTTGTTCTGCAACTTTCTGCATAGCCAAAACCAGCTGATAAAAACCGCCCATTGGATACCAGGTGCCTAAACGGTAACCTCCGTAATTCATTAAACTATAAAGTGCAGGAATTTTTTTGGGAGATGCTCCCAGAAAAATGACAGGGAACTCCATTAAAAACCGGAGTTTAGGATTTGAAAAATATTTAGATACATAAGATCTGAAATTGCTCAGTAAATCCAGCTTTAGTGCGCTCAAAGCTATTTTGGGTGATGCAAATTCCCACCAATTGTGGCAGGGTTTATTTACAAATTCCTGCATTCCTGCTTTATATTTGAATTGGGCTGACTGCATAAATCGATCTAACGAATCACCGGAGCCGGCCTCCAGTTTTTCAAATAAGCTTCTCAGGTCATCATAATTTTCAGGAATGGCAATATTGCCATCAGCAAAAATCATTTCAAATTGTGGGTTCAGTGACACAAGTCGATAAAAATCTGAAGATCTGAATCCGAAATCCATAAAGAAATTATCAATAATATCAGGCATCCAATACCAACTTGGTCCCATATCAAACACAAATCCGTTGTCTGTGACGAATTGTCGAGCTCTCCCGCCTGGCTGATGATGCTTTTCGAAAACGTGAACTTCATTTCCGTCCTTTGAAGCGTAAGCTGCAGCCGACATTCCTGAAAATCCTGCACCGATAATGGCTATTTTTTTCTTCGATTTCATCTTTACTTTTAATTTCCGGATATGCTAATTTTTATTTATCTGATTGTATGCTACTTGTAATAATTCGGGGGTTTCTACATTCATGCAATAGATAGAATGATGAAAATCGTTTAATTTTGTCAGCAATCGTATCAGTTCCATTTTTTCGGGATAAGTCAGGTTGCCTGTAACGATTTGAGTTGCTTTACGGATTTTGTCCATTTGTTTTTCTAAGGCATTTGTCCCTTTTGGTGTAATCTGAAGCATTTTGCTTCTCTTGTCTTTTTCGGAATTCATTTGCTGTATCCAGCCATTTACAATAAGGCGATTGATGATCTGGATTCCTGCTGGTTTATCGTGTACATTTTTCCTGATTAGTTCTGTTTTAGACATTTTTCCAAAAGATTTTAAATTAATCAGGTAGATGAAATCTTCCTGTGTAGAAAAATCTGAACCGCTGATTGCCGATTTTGAGTAATACTTCGCATATCTGTTCATATGTACAATAAAAGTATTGATGACACTTTCGGAGCTTCTTCCATTTTCTTTGCCTTCCCAATTAGGTTCCTGCACTTTCTCTGTCTGTTTAAAATTATCAGAAATCCATCTTTTGAAGCCTTCTGTATCATTGTCATAGATGTTATTAGAATTTTCCAATTCAAATTGTTCTACTAGATCAACTGCATTTTTTACTAAATTATATTTCATAACTGAATTTAATTGTACAATAATAAACTAATTTATTTTAATATTTGTATATTATTATACTTTTTATTTACACAATTTTCCAATACGTCAATTTTTTTTGAAAATAATATGGTCGAAAATTCAAAATAAGAAAGCTGATAGTGTTAAATAATTATTTTTAGAAACTTTGTATTTAATTTATAATTATATTGAATAAAATGATTAAATTAGCGCCCCTTGTCTGTATGCGGAATAATGATTGGTGAATGACAATGTGGTTTTATAAAAATTTTCATGGTCAAAAAAGGACAAATTGTTGAAATTCCTGCTGCATCTTCTCTCTACAAAAGAGAAAATCCGGATTTTCTGTCTAAAAAGGATGAACTTCTCTGGAAATCTCACAAAAAAGAATATTCTCTTTTTGACGGTTTTATTGTAGGAGAACATTCCGGAGTTGAAAATTTTATCATCGGACAAAGGAAAGGGATCAATGTTGGTGGCAAAAAGGAGCCTTTGTATGTTATTTTTGCAGACCATATCAATAACCGGGTTTTTGTAGGGGCAGGAGATCATCATCCCGGACTTTGGAGCAGTGTAATTTTTTTTAAGGAAACAGAATTTCGTTGGAATCCTGATTTTAATTCTAAGAGTAGAAATCTTGAAAAAGGGCTTCCTGTTGAGATTTCTTCTCCTATTTCTGAAACGAAAATCCCTGCAGTTCTTTATGTATTTGATCAGGATCTTTTCTTGGAATTTGAAAATCCCGTTTCGCTTACAATTACTAATTATCCGATAGATATTTTTTATCACAATACAATCATTGCAAACATTTGAAAAAATAAAATATTCCTCATGAAATTAAAATTATCTTTTTTAGCAAGTGTCTTTTCACTATTTCTTTTCGCACAATCAGCTCCGGCATATTATTCTGGAGTTAATTTCAGCAAGACAGGAAATGATATGAAAGCGCAGCTTGCCACATTAATCTCTTCAACACACACCAAAACGATCTCTTACGACCAATTGCAGACACTCTTGAAAAGCAGTGATGTAGATCCTGAGAATCCCTCAAATCTTCTTTTGATTTACGGATCTCAAAGTTCAGGAACTCACCAGAGAAGCCGCAGCATCAATGGATCTTGGAACCGTGAGCATGTATATGCAAAATCCAAAGGAACACCCAACTTAGGAACTTCAGGTCCTGGAGCGGATGGCCATCACCTTCGTCCTGCAGATAATACGCTGAACAGTACAAGAGGAAGTTTGTTATTCGATGACGGAACTGGTGCAACAGCTTATAAAACAAGCCGTGGAGGATGGTATCCTGGCGAAGAATGGAAAGGAGATGTTGCGAGAATCTTGATGTATATGTATGTAAGATACAATACAAGATGTCTTCCTTTGAATATTACTATGAATCCGGCCACGTATTCATCAGATTTTCCTGATATTCTTTTGAAATGGAATGTTGAAGATCCGGTTTCCAATTTCGAAAGACAGAGAAATAATATTGTTGCCCAGACTCAGGGAAATAGAAATCCGTTTATTGACAATGCTTACCTTGCAACAGTAATATGGGGAGGTCCGGCCGCTCAGAATTCCTGGCCTGATACATTTAACGGAGGTACAACAACTGACACAGAAGCACCATCCACACCTGTAAATCTTACTGTTTCAGGAACTTCATCGTCAAGTGTTTCACTTACTTGGACAGCTTCTACAGACAATTTTGCAGTAAGCGGATATGATATTTATGTAGACAATACATATAAAACAACTGTTTACACGAATAGTGCAACTATTACAGGATTAAATCCTTCCACCACGTATTCATTCTATGTGATAGCGAGAGATGCTGCAGGAAATAAATCCGAAAATAGTGCAACTGTACAAGGAACAACAGAAAACAGCGGAGGTTCTGGAACTGGCACAACATGCGGCACTGAAGATTTTGAAAATATACCTTCTGCAGCTTCTTCGTATGCAGACCGGGAATGGTCAAACAACAATATTAT
>DAMDNI010000020.1:11621-15707 GCA_032083825.1 Bergeyella sp.
TTATCTGGACAGCCACTAATGCAAGAACTGATACTCAGATCTATATTGACGGGAATAACAATAGAGCAATCTGTATCAAAAAAGGATCTTTGAAGTCATCTACGATCTCCGGAGGAATAGGAACATTAACTGTTAAAACCTATCTTCCTTTCAGCGATTCATCAGGAAGTTATGTTTTGAAAGTAAACGGAGTTGTAAAAGGGCAGATCCCTTATTCTAAAACCGCTGCTACACAGACAATTGAAGATATTAATGTTGAAGGTAATGTTGTAATCGAAATTGTGGATGATACGACAAGCAACAGAGTTTCTTTTGATAATCTTTCCTGGACATGCTATTCTAAACTTGCAACTGATGAAAATGCGACTGCGAATCAAAAAATCTCTATCTATCCTAATCCGGTAAGAAATAACGAGTTTTTCATCAGCGGAATTAGTAAAAAAGAAACCGTAAAAATCTATAATCTGAACGGTCAGCTTGTACAGACTATTCAGAATGTTGGCAACAAGGAGAAAGTAAACCTTAATAAATTGCCAAAAGGAGTATACGTGGTGAAAACCCAAACACAATCTTCTAAAATCATTGTAGATTAGGAACGATAAAATCAACTTTTTAATAAAGAAATTTTTAAAAGCCGGAGTTTTTCTTCGGCTTTTTAATTACGCTTGAATGCAATAATACAGGAGTTTACAGTATTTTTGTATTCACTAATTTTAACATTTTTTAAAATAAATTTATAATTGTTTCTTGCTTTCCATTAGGAGATTTAATTTTTCTTTGCTTCATACTTTGAAAATTCTAATCAATTCAATATGAAGTCAAAACTATTGTTATTTATTTTCCTGATTTCCCATTTCGTTTTTTCACAAACTAGCTCCGACATCCAGAAGTTGGAAGATTTTGCAAAAATATATTCTGTTGTAAGACATTTTCATCCCAGCGATGAAGCAGCGAATCTTCAATGGGATCTATTTGCCACATATGGTGTGGAAGAAGTTTTAAAAACCAAAAATCAAAAAGAATTTGAAGGGAAGATTAAAGAATTGTTCGTGCCGATTGCCCCCTCTATCACATACGGAAAGGAAGAATATCAGTGGGATGAGACCAATGCAAAGCCTGTATATTGGGTTCACTTTGGTCTTGGAAGTGGCTCCAAAAGCGAAGAGTATAAAAGACAAAGAAAAAATATTGACAGTATTACTTTAAAAATCAAAAACAATAAGATCCCTGAAAAGTTTTATATCCTCAATCTTTCCGGAAATTTCAAAGTGACAGTTCCGCTGATTGTTTACCAGAAAAACGGAAAAACCTTACCTTTGTGAAATACTGACGCATATAAAAACCTGAAGTCCCAGGTTTTTGGAAGAAATGAAGCTGTGGGAAATATGATTATCATGTGGTCTGGCTTAAGACACTTTTTCCCTTATCAGGATGAAATGAAACTGGATTGGGATAAAATCCTGGACGAAGGTCTTACATCTACTTTTAATAATAAATCTGAAGAAGAAAATCTTTTTGCATTAAGAAAAATCTCGCATTACTTTAATGATGGCCATATGTGGGTAACTTCTCCTCAGTATTCGCAGCAAAATTATTTTTCTCCCGGTATTAAAACCAAATATCTTAGAGATACAAAGCAATTGGTAATCAGCGATATTTTGAATGAAATCCCCGAACTTAAAAATGGGGACGTTATCACAAAAATAGATCAGCAAGATACACAATCCGTAATTGATAATACAAAACAATACTGGTCCGGCTCAGATCAGTACAATACTAAAAATGCACTGACCGAAATTTTTAGAGGAAAAGAAAACAGCCCGGTTACTCTTACTTTAGAAAACGGAAAAACGCTTCAATTGAAAAGAGATTTTTCTACCCGTAAAAGTGCTGATTTCTTTAACCAGGATAACCCTTGGGAAATGCAGGAATTAAGTGATAAAATCTTATACATCAATCTTCAGAACCTGAAAAAAGAAACGGTAAACGAAAAAGCCTCTTACATAAAATCATTCGATAAGATCATTTTAGATGACAGGAGATATCCCAAAAAAGGATATGGAGGCGCCTTCGAACTGCTGCTTACATTCTTCAGTGACAGGAATTCTGTAAAATTCATGGCGTATCCTCAGAATGAAAATCCGTTTTTTAATAAATCTGATTTCAGCAATTATTTTGGCTGGAAAATTAAAAGAAAGGAAGATCTGAACGCTAAAATTGCCTTACTTATTTGTGAAGGCAGCGGAAGTTTCCAGGAGTCAATTACTCAATACTTAAAAGGAAACAATTATGTCACTTTGATAGGAAGAACAACCGGCGGTGTAAATGGCAATATCAACAGAGTAAATCTTCTGAACGGAATGGGATATTCTTTCACCGGCCTTAAAGTAAGAAATCCTGATGGCTCACTTTTTCATGCCATTGGCGTACAACCTGATATTATGGTAGAAGATAATATCGAAGACATCCGGAACGGAAAAGATACTTTTATAGAAAAAGCAATCGTATTTTTAAATGCAAAATAGCAGATTTCATTTTTAAACAAAACACATTCAGCTATACAAAATGATATTTTTGATAAAATCATCCGCCGTTGATGAAAAATCATTTTAACTTTTTGTATTTTCGTTCAAATTCTTTATAAGCGATAACAGAAATTATCTAACCAAAAAATTAAAAATGAAAAGAGTAACCGGAATTGGCGGAATCTTCTTTAAATGCAAGGATCCGCAAAAAATGAGAAAATGGTATAACGATCATTTAGGCCTTAATACAAACGAATACGGGGCAACATTTGAATGGTTTCAAGGTACTGATAATTCTAAAAAAGGATTTACGCAATGGAGCCCATTCAATCAAGATACCCAATATTTTTCGCCTTCCGAAAAAGATTTTATGCTCAATTATCGTGTAGAAAATATCGAACAATTAGTAGAAGAGCTAAAAAAAGAAGGCGTTACCATTGTCGACGAAATTGAAGTTTACGAATACGGCAAATTTGTACATATCGTTGATGTTGAAGGTAATAAAATTGAGCTTTGGGAACCCAATGACATTGAATACGAAAAATTAGGGAAAAGCCTTGGAAGTGAAACAACAAAATAAAAACACACTTAATTTTTTTTCCTCCTGAAAAATTATTTTTTGTAAATTAAAGAGCATTTAATTCTAGACTAGAATATGAATATACTTCAAATTCTTGATTCCGATTTTAAAAAAGAAATGGAACAAAACGGTGAGGTAAAGCATTTTCCCGCCGGTTCTGTTATCCTTGATATCGATTCGTATGTCAATTATATTCCGCTGGTTCTTTCAGGAAGCATAAAAGTGATTCGTACAGAAGAAGACGGCCGGGAAATCCTTTTGTACTATATTACACCTGGTGAAAGTTGTATTGTCTCGATTTTGGCAGGAATGCGACAGGATAAATCCAAGGTAAAAGCAGTTGTGGAAGAAGATGCGGAAATTTTGATGGTATCACTTCAAAAAGCAAAAGAATGGGTGAAAAAATACCCGGAATGGACAGATTTCATTTTTTCCCTATATCAGAAAAGATTTGAAAACCTTTTGGACGTAGTCAATTCGGTAGCTTTTCAGAAAGCTGATGCCAGGATTTTGAGCCTTTTGCATCAAAAATCACAACTTTACAATTCCAAAGAACTTTCCGTAACACACCAGCAGCTTGCGGATGAATTAGGAATGACGCGCGAAGCGATAAGCCGTGTTTTGAAACAAATGGAAAAGGAAGGACAGATTTTAATTTCCCGAAACAAAATTACCCTATTGTAACTTTCATCACTGACTTGGATTTTGGTTCAATATAATTTTGCGTCATAATTTTAAATTCCATTAAAATGTTTGATGCAATAAAAACCCTGTTCGGGCTGGAAAAAACAGATTACACCGATCTTGTGAAAAACGGAGCATTGATTCTTGATGTCAGAAATCATACCGAGTTCAAAACCGGACACATCAAAGGTGCCATCAATATTCCTGTCAATCAGCTTCAGCAAAATCTTGGCAAACTGAAAGACAAAAATCAAAATATCATTACCTGTTGTGCCTCCGGAATGCGAAGTGCCTCGG
>DAMDNI010000020.1:15717-23042 GCA_032083825.1 Bergeyella sp.
TCTGCAAAAATAATCCTGAAAAACAGCGGTTTCTCCAATGTTTTTAATGGCGGCGGTTGGGCAAATTTGCAAAATAAATTGTAATTATTTTAACCAAACAAAATTAAAAAATTCGTTTTACTTTTATAAATTAAATGCCTTTGTTTAACTTAAATAAATGTATCTAAGTTAAAAATCTTTGTTTGTCTTTGCGATAAATTTTGCGCATTAAAATATTACATTAACCGCTTTCATCAGCGGTTTTTTTGTAGATTATTTTAAAATAAATACTTGTGTGATAAAGGTTACTGTGCAATAGATTCCGTCAATCTAATTTTGCTGAAAATTAAGAGAACATGAAACAATTACTGTTTTCCGTTTTGGCACTGAATCTTTCCTATTATGCATATTCGCAGCAAACGATTCCTATTTCCCAAGCAGAAATCGAAGCCAAATCACTCGATGAAAATCTTCAAGTCAAAATGGCAAAAAGTGAAGCTGATCTTGCCCAAACCGAACTTCTCGAAACGCGCGCAATGTACCTTCCAAATGTGACGGCTTCTTACACATTTACCAATACCAATAATCCTTTGATGGCATTTGGTTCCAAACTCAATCAGGAACGAATTACGATGATGGATTTCAATCCGGATAATCTCAACAGTCCCAAAAGCATTTCCAATTTCGGAACAAAAGTGGAAGTTCAACAACCGATTATCAATATGGATGCGGTGTATCAGAAAAAAGCAGGTCAAATAAAAGCCGATGTTCTGAATATCAAAACCGAACGCACCAAAGAATACATTCAATTCGAGTTAAAGAAATCGTATATGATGCTTCAGCTCGCTTACAAAATGAGGGAAACATTGGAAAATGCTAAAGAAACAACACTTGCCAACAAAAAAGTCATCGACAATTATTTCAAAAACGGGATGATTCAGAAATCAGAGGTTTTGTATATGGAAGTTCGTGCCAGCGAAATCGAAAGCCAAATTCAGTTGGCGAATTCCAATATCAAAAATGCTTCGGATTATCTCTATTTTTTATTGAATGAAGATTCAAAGGACAAAATTTTAA
This sequence comes from Bergeyella sp., assembly GCA_032083825.1. Lineage (GTDB taxonomy): Bacteria > Bacteroidota > Bacteroidia > Flavobacteriales > Weeksellaceae > DAMDNI01. The sequence goes on from DAMDNI010000020.1 coordinate 16,774, forward strand.
AACCAACCGAAACTTTAGAATACAAAGGAAATTTGGATGAAAATAACTTTTCATTAAACACTTCCCGAAAAGATTTGGAAGCGTACAATAAATCGTTGGAAGCCTATGATTTAATGATGAAATCTTCAAAATCAAAATTTCTTCCGAGGTTGAACGCCTTTGGAAGTTGGGAAATGTACGACAACAAAATCGCACAGTTTGATGCGAATGGATATTTGGTCGGACTTCAATTATCATGGAATGTTTTCGATGGTTTAAAATCAAAATCCGAACAAGAAAAATACAAATCCGAACGCTCGAAAGCACAAACCGAAATCGAGCAATACACAAAACAAAGTCAATTGGAATTGAATAAAGCAGCGAGGTCTGTTCAGGATGCAGATTCCAAAGTAAGTTTTACAAAACAGGCTTTGGAACAAAGCAAAGAAGCCTACAGAATCCGAAAAAACCGTTACGATCAAGGTTTGGAAAAATCAGCTGATTTGCTTTCTGCCGAAACGTTGATGTCGCAAAAAGAACTGGAATATCAGCAAGCCATTTTCGAGCATAATACAGCAATCGCTTATTTGGAATTTTTGAAGAAATAAATTATCAACAAAATTGTCATTGCGAGGAAAGAAGCAATCTAACTTTTGTATGCATTAGATTGCCACGCTGCACTTCGTTTCGCTCGCAATGACAAACTAAAACAAAAATAATTACAATGAAAAAACATATTTACATCCCATTATTCATCGGCGCAATATTGTTATCGAGTTGTTCTTCAGACAAAGAAAAATCTGCAACGAATCAAGATGCACCAATTTCGGTTACTGTCAGCAAATCTTCCTCAAATTCCAATAATGGTTTTGTTTCTGCAAGTGGAAAATTGGTGGCTAAAAATTCCGTGAATGTTTCCACAAGAATGATGGGTTACATCACCGGAATAAACATCGAGGTTGGTCAAAATGTTCGCGCAGGACAACTTTTGGTGAGCATTAATGCTTCAGATATTCAGGCAAAAGGAGGACAAGCTAATGCACAGATTTCTCAAGCACAAGCCAACTTTAATAGTGCGAAAAAAGATTACGAGCGTTTTTCCAATTTGTATAAAACGCAAAGTGCTTCCCAAAAAGAATTGGATGATATGCGTACTCGTTACGAAATGGCACAAGCAGGATTGCAAGCAGCGCAACAAATGAAAAACGAAGTCAATGCACAATATCGTTACACAAGTGTCACCGCTCCAATTTCCGGAACGGTAACTGCAAAATATGCTTCACAAGGTGATTTAGCCAATCCGGGAATGCCGCTTCTCACGATAGAATCTCCTTCTGCTTTACAAGCACAAGTTTTGGTTTCCGAGCAAAACATTACCCAAATCAACGAAGGAATGTCCGTAGAAATCACCATGAAATCCTTAAACAAAACGGTTTCCGGAACCGTTTCCGAAATCAGCAAATCTGCAGCCAATACAGGTGGACAATATATGGTAAAAATCAATCTTCATAACGCCTCGGATTTACTTCCGGGAATGTTTGTGAATGTGCAGTTTCCATTTAAAAATTCAGGGAAAATCAATCAGGATTTTCAGGAAAGTGTAATGGTTCCGAAATCGGCTTTGGTGGAAAACGGACAATTAACCGGTGTTTATGTCGTAAGTTCTCAAAACACCGCCGTTTTGCGTTGGCTCAAAGCCGGAAAAACCTTCGGCGATCAAGTCGAAATTCTTTCCGGTCTCGACAACAAAGAATCGTATATCATTTCCTCGAACGGAAGATTGTTTAACGGAGCAAAAATTCAAGTAAAATAATGTACCAGTCTAACAATTTACCAATGTACCAATCGAATTTCAACCGTAAATCATTGTTACACTGTTAGATTGATTCATTGTTACATTAAAAAATATATTTTTTATGGAAAAAGGATTCGCAGGACGTATCGCCGAGTTTTTCATCAATTCAAAATTGACGATTTTATTGATGATTGCACTCATGATTATCGGTGTGTACAGTTCGACATTAATACCAAGAGAAGAAGAACCACAAATCATCATTCCGATGGCTGATGTTATGGTTGGTTATCCCGGTGCAAACCCGAAAGAAGTGGAAAGCCGCGTTGTAAAACCTTTGGAACACATTATTTCCAACATTAAAGGCGTGGAACATGTGCATTCTATGGCGATGAACGGACAAGCCATGATTATCGTTCAATTTTATGTTGGGGAAGATACGGAACGTTCGTACGTCAAATTGTATGACGAATTGATGAAACACAAAAACGAGTTCCCGAAAGAAGTGATGGAACCAATGGTAAAAACACGTTCAATCGATGATGTTCCGATGTTGGGAATTACACTTTGGAGTGAAAAATACAACGATTTTCAACTTCGACAAATTGGAGAAGAACTTTCCTCTGAAGTCAAAAAAATCAAAGATGTTTCCGTAACGAATGTGATTGGCGGAAGAAACCGACAACTTTCTGTGACGTTGGATAAAGATAAAATGGCGGAACTGAATGTTGATGCACTTTCCGTGATGCAAATGATTCAGGCGAACAACGGAAGTTCACAATCGGGAACATTCGATTCCAATGATACGGAATATCTTTTGACAACGGGACAATTCCTAAATTCTGCCGAAGATGTAGAAAATCTCGTCATCGGAACTTCTCAAAATATGCCGGTTTATCTGAAACAAGTTGCCAAAATTTCGGACGGACCTTCTGATCCTGCAAATTATGTGAGTTTCGGATATGGAAATGCAGTCGAAAACGGGAAAAAATTCAAATCGGAATATCCTGCAATTACGCTTTCGGTTTCCAAAGTGAAAGGTGCCGATGCAATGAAAATTTCCGAGCAAATTTTAACCAAAGTTGATGCACTGAAAAAGACCATTGTTCCCGATGATGTTCATGTAGAAATCACCAGAAATTACGGAGAAACAGCTTCTCACAAAGTTTCTGAATTGTTGTTGCATTTGGGCGTTGCGATTGTTGCTGTAACGATTCTTGTGATGTTGGCAATGGGTTGGAGAGGCGGTTTGGTTGTGTTTTTTTCCGTTCCGTTGACGTTTGCTTTGACGCTTTTCAGTTACTATATTTTAGGATATACACTCAATAGAATTACACTTTTTGCCCTCGTTTTCGTGGTCGGAATTGTCGTCGATGACAGTATCATCATTGCTGAAAATATGCACCGACATTTTCACATGAAGAAATTGCCGTTCAAACAAGCCGCGATTTATGCGATTAACGAAGTCGGAAATCCAACCATTCTAGCAACATTCACGGTAATTGCGGCGATTTTACCGATGGCTTTCGTTTCCGGAATGATGGGACCTTACATGTCGCCAATGCCGATTGGTGCTTCGATTGCGATGATGCTTTCCCTTTTTGTGGCTTTAACCGTTACGCCTTATTTAGGTTTTCATTTGCTAAAAGTAAAAGACGACGAAAAACACAAAGAAGAACAAGGGTTAGAAACCAACAGAATTTACAAAATCTACAAAAAAATTGAACAACCACTTTTAAATTCAAAATCAAAAAGATGGACGATGTTGGGAATTACCGCAGTTTTACTCTTGATTTCCGTTGCAGCATTTTTCACAAAATGGGTGGCGGTAAAAATGCTTCCTTTTGACAATAAAAATGAAATTCAGGTCGTGATTGATATGCCTGAAGGAACAACATTGGAAAGAACAAATGCCGTCACTCAAGACATTGCTCAATATCTGAAAACCGTTCCGGAAGTTGTGAATTATCAGAATTATGTCGGTTCTTCCGCACCGATTACATTCAATGGTTTGGTTCGTCATTACGACATGCGTGGAAGCAGTAATACTGCGGATATTCAAGTCAATCTTTTGCACAAAGAAGACCGAAAAGAACAAAGTCACGACGTTGCAAAAAAAATACGTCCGGAAGTTCAGAAAATCGCAAAAAAATACAATGCGAATGTGAAAATTGTGGAAGTTCCGCCAGGACCGCCGGTTTTGTCCACCATTGTTGCAGAAATCTACGGACCTGATTACGATGAACAAATCCGCATTGCAAAAGAAGTCGAGAAAATTCTTCACAACACAGAAGATGTTGTTGATATCGATACAAGAATTGAAGATGCTCAGAAAGAATTTAAACTGATTCCCGACAACGAAAAATCTATGTTGAATGGAATCGCACCGCAACAAATCGTCGGAAATATGACGTATTTAATCGGGCAACATCCCATCGGAAATCTGTACGATGAAAAATCTGCTGATCCTGTCAACATCGTTATGAAATTGAAAGATGCCGATAAATCAACGATTCAGGAGGTGACTGCATTAAAAGTAAAAGGACAAATGGGAACGGTTCCGGTTTCGGATCTGGTGAAAGTCAAAGAAAAAGAACTTGAAAAATCCATTTACCGAAAAGACCAAATGCGAGTAGTTTACGTTATGGCAGACATGGCAGGAAATCTTGAAAGTCCGGCTTATGCGATTCTCGGAATGGAAGAAAAATTAAAAAATATTCAACTTCCAAAAGGCTATTCCCTTGGTGAATTGTACATCGGACAACCCGAAAGTGAAAGCGATTACACCGTAAAATGGGACGGAGAATGGCAGATTACGTTAGAGGTTTTCCGTGATTTGGGAACTGCATTTGCCGTCGTAATCATCGTAATTTATATGTTGATTGTCGGCTGGTTTCAAAACTTCAAAACACCGATTGTGATGATGGTTGCGATTCCGCTTTCATTGATTGGAATTGTTCTCGGACATTGGCTTTTAGGCGCTTTTTTCACAGCCACTTCTTTTATTGGAATGATTGCTTTAGCCGGTGTGATGGTTCGAAATTCAGTTTTACTCATTGACTTTATCGAAATCCGTCTCAACGAAGGAATTCCAATTAAACAAGCCATCATCGAAGCTGGAGCTGTAAGAACAACGCCAATTCTTTTAACAACCGGAGCGGTTGTAATTGGAGCCGTGATTATTCTTTTCGATCCGATTTTTCAGGGATTAGCGATTTCGTTGGTTTTCGGAGCGATTGTTTCGACGGTGCTCACACTTTTGGTAGTTCCGTTGGTGTATTACATGACCGAAAAGAAAAAATGGGAGAAATAAATCATAACTAAAACAAAATATTATGAAACTACTACTCATTACTTGCATCGAGGAATTCGAAAAAGAAGTCAAAAAAATCCTGAATCATTCTGGTGTGAAATCATTTTCTGTACAATCTGTAAAGGGCTACAGAAATGAATCTGGCAACGAACTTAACAACTGGTTCAGTTCAGAACATATTGCGACAAATTCTCTTTTATTTACGGTATTTATCGAACAAAATTGCTTAGGAGAAATAATTCAAGGAATTGAGACCTTTAATATGAACAGAATTTCGCTTTCGAGAATTCATTTGGCGGGTTTTAATATAGAAACAATAGTTTAAAGTTGTTTTACCAATTATCGGCAAAATAACAAACGAATTGAAAATATAAAATTTATAAATATGCAAACAAGAATTGTACACGCTATTGCAGGAACCATTATTTTGGCCAGCTTATTATTAGGAATTTTTATCAATCAAAATTGGTTCTGGCTCACCGGGTTTGTCGGCATTAATATGTGGATCCATGCCCTTACCAATTGGTGTCTTATGTATATGATAATCAGAAAAATGGGTATTAAAGAGAATACAGGCAACTGTTCACAATGATTCTGGCGGGAAATGTTTTGTAAATATTGATAATCAGATTTCTAATTTTGTAATCTGATTATTTTTATAGCAATAGAATTCATATGAAGGTTCTTTTCCTAAAGCAAAAACCTTTTCGATGTGTATTTTGTCGTATTCATTTTTTAAAAGGTTGTATTTTACTTTCAGATGATCCGGCAATTCATCTGGTTTAATGGGCCTTTCCACTTCAAAACCATCATCAAATGCGAATTCTATCACCAGATCTGTATTTCGCCACGAGATTACAGATTCTTTATTTTTTGTAGAAAAGGAAATCCTGTCCTGATGAATTATTTTTTCAGATGTCCCGGCCAGCAACATTATCCCGGATACAACCATTGCTCCGTAACCAATTTTTCTGAAAAGCAGCTCACTTAAATATGGGAGAATATATTTCACCGTATAAGATGAAATGATAGCCGCAGCTGCAATTGTCAATCCCAGCCATAAAGCTTTCCCGGAATATAAGCCAAGTGAAAGATAGATTATAAGCTTTATCAGATGCAGAAAAACTTCATTTGCAGCTCTTGTTGCAACAATTTCTTCTTTATTCAGTCCGAATTTTAAATAAA
>DAMDNI010000021.1:0-22206 GCA_032083825.1 Bergeyella sp.
CGGATCTGCAAACCATGATGCTTCCTGCAGAAATGATGCGTGACCGTGATAAGCCGATCAGAATAAGGATAGGCAAACCGGTTTCTGTAAAAGTAATAGAAGAGCAGGAAAATATTGAAGAACTTGGCGAACTTCTACAGAACAAAATCTATATGCTTAAATCTTATTATGAAAAAAGAAAAAGCATTTCGGAAGTCCTGAAAATCCCGAATCTAAAACTCAATTTTTCTTTTGACAAGGAAGAAAATATCGTACAGAATATCATTGATGAAACTCCGAAAGAAGACATTCTAAAAGAGATCGAAAAACTTCGTACTTCGGAAAAGCAGCTTTTCAAAAACGGCAATTACGAAGTTTATTTCACCGGTTATGAAGAGATTCCTTCCATTATGAGGGAAATAGGAAGACAGCGCGAAATCACTTTCCGGGCAGTTGGAGAGGGAAGCAATCTTCCATTCGATCTTGATGAATATGATAAACACTATTTCCATCTTTTTCTCTGGGACAAAGATGCCTCAAAAATTGTGGGAGCATACCGAATGGCACTCGGAAAAGAAGTCATGAAAAAATTCGGGATCGATGGCTTTTACACCGCTTCATTATTTGAATTCGACCAAGAATTACAGCCGTTTTTCCGAAAGGTAATCGAGATGGGAAGAGCTTATATTTCCCAGGAATACCAGCAGAAACCGCTTCCTTTATTTTTACTTTGGAGAGGGATTGTGCACGTTTGCCTCAGAAATCCTGATCATAAATTTTTAATGGGCGGAGTCAGCATCAGCAACAAGTTTTCTGAATTCTCAAAATCATTGATGATAGAATTTATGCGTTCTCACTATTTTGATTCTGCAGTTGCCCAATACATTCATCCTAAAAACGAATTCAAGGTAAAGCTGAAAGAACGTGACAAGAGCATTTTCTTTGACGAAATGGAAGCAGATCTCAACAAACTCGATAAAGTAATTGACGATCTGGAACCCGAAATGAGGCTTCCCGTTTTGATCAAAAAATACATTAAGCAAAATGCGAAAGTAATTGCTTTCAACGTCGATCCGAGCTTCAATGATGCCATTGACGGATTGATGTATATTCGAATCAGTGATCTTCCCGAAAGTACGATAAAACCTGTATTAGAAGAGATGAGCGAACAAATCAGAAGAGAACAGGAAAATAATCAACCTGAAAATCAGTGAGTTTTTGATTAATATTAAAATTTTATTCATATAAATTTGCTCGGTATTATAAAAGTGTATATTTTTGCACCACTCAATTCAACAATGGTTTCTTAGCTCAGTTGGTAGAGCAACGGACTGAAAATCCGTGTGTCCCTGGTTCGATTCCTGGAGAAACCACTTTTACGAAGAATGAAATTTCTTCTAAAATCTGAAAAGCCCCCTTAAACAGGGGCTTTTTTCGTATAAAATAATTTTCTTTGAAGTCTTTTAAAGTCATCGTTTCCAAAAAAAATTACCCTATACTTACCCCTTCATAAAAAACGGGGAAATTTTGTAATGCAATTTTAATGAAAATGGAATTTTCCGAACTGTAATAATTCTTGTTTTGGGTATCATATTAGTGATTTTTGACTTATTAATGACATTCTGTCACTTTAACTTAATTAATTGTATTAATTATTGATTTTTGTCATACTTTTTATAGATAAAAATTATTATGAGAGTTTGGCAGAGTATTGAAGGAATAAAAAAACTCGCTAGCTTTTCTGCGATCATTTTTTAATAAAATAAACTATGACTACAAGACGATTTTATAAGTGTTTTATCTCTTCTCCTGGGGATTGTCAAAAAGAAAGGGAAATATGCCAAAAAATTATTGATGATTTTAATAACGGCTTAGCTAAGCATCTCGATGTAAACTTTGAAAGTTTTATGTGGGAAAATGATGTTCTTCCTGATATGGGTAAAAATGGGCAAGAAATTATAGATGAGCATATTGAAAAATCTAATTATGATATTTTTATTGGAATAATGAAAAATCGTTATGGGCATCCTACAAAAAAAGCTGGGAGTGGAACCGAACACGAATTTAATGATGCCCTTGATAGAAAAAATAAAAGTACCGATTCTTTGCCAAAAATTTTATTTTTCTTTGGAAAAGAGAATATTGATCCTGATGACCCTCATATTGATAAAATCCTAGAGCAATTTAAAAAAGTGAAAGAGTTCAAAAGTAATATTTCGGATAAAGGAATTTATGTTGATTTTTCGGATGTTACGGATTTTGAGACAAAATTAAAAGAAAAATTAATATTATTTATTAAAGAAAAATCTCCCCAAGAAAACCCTGATAATAAGATTGCAGAGGTTGATTCTGTGTTAAGGAAATTAGAAGAGGATTTAGAGTTGGCAATGACTACTTATAATGAGAAAATACCTATTTGGATAGAGCCTATTATAAGCACTAAAAAAGATATACCTACTAATCCTACAAAAAATGATGAATATAAAATTGAATTAACCTCTTTAATAGATACTCCAACGAACATAATAATTAAAGCACCTTCTGAGTTTGGTCTAACTTCTTTAGCGCATTTTATTAAGAAAGAAGCATGGAAAAGAGGTAAAACGTTTTTGTATATTGATGCAAAGAAAACTAAAAAGCATAAAATAGTAAAGGATGTTTATAATGAGCTTAAAACTTATTATAATAAGGATGTTAAAGAATTAGATTGTATCCTTTTAGACTCGGTCTGTTTTGAGGAAAATGGAATGATGCCGATGATAAAGAATATTTGCGAAGAATTTAAAGAAACCCCTGTTATTGTTTTAAATACACTAGATAATAATTTTTTTCTTAAATCTGATGAAGATGATAAGGTTGAAATCAAAAGAGAATTTACTCCTTATTATTTGTTGCCGCTCCCTCAAAATGAAGTTAGAAAGATTGTTTGTTCTTATTCAAATTTTAAATCGCTTGATGATGATAATGATGAAATCCTACATAAAGTAACTAAGGATTTAGAAGTTCTGAATATGCATAGAACACCTAAAAATTGTATTTCCGTTTTAAGGGCTACTTCCCGAATTGGGAATGAATCTAGCCCTGTAAATAGAACTAAATTGTTAGAAACTATCCTCAATACTATTTTTGAAGAATATGAGATTCCGACTTATCATGATAAAAAACCTGATGTTAAAGATTGTAGCTTTGTCTTAGGATATTTTTGCGAGCTTTTAGTAATTAGAAATGATTTTGAATTTAAAATGGATTTTTTCAAAGAAAGTTTAAAAGAATTTTGTGATAAAAGCTATATAACATTAGACCTTGGATACTTATTTAATGTTTTATTAGATAATGCAATAATTGGTAAAAAAAATTCTGAAATATTTTATTTTAAAAATTCTTATTGGGTATTCTTTTTTCTAGCGCAGAGAATGAATATGAGTAAAGAATTTTTGAACGTCGTATATGATAATAAAAAATATATTGACTATCCAGAAATTATGGAATTCTATACTGGTATTGATAGAAATAAGGAAGATGCTCTCATTCTATTGAATAAGGATATTGATGAAACATTAACTGCTGTTAGAAGTAAAGTCAATATTCCTGATGAAATTAATCCTTATAAATCTATATCTTGGAATCCTGATGTTTCTGTCTTAGAAAAAGAAGAAGCTAAAATTGGGGAGAATGTTATTTCTTCAGGCTTACCTGATGAAGTTAAAGATAAGTATGATGATAAAAATTATAATCAAATCCGCCCTTATAATCAAGTAATTAATTCTGTTATCCGAGATTATTCTTTTTCTGTTTTGATGAGACAAATTTCTGCTACTTCTAGGGCATTAAGAAATAGTGATTTCGTAAATCCAGAATTAAAAAAAGAATTACTTGATAAAATATTATTGGCATGGCATGAAATAAATAAATTATTGATAATCCTTTCTCCTTTACTTGCAGATAAAGGGAATGTTGCTTTTGAGGGAGCTAGTTTTTACTTGGATGAAGAGGATTTTTCTATTGATGACCCAGATTTGAAACGTTTGTATGTATTATTAGCTGTACCAACTAATGTTGTTAAATTTTTTAAAGATGATTTGTATTCGACTAAAATGGGAGCCTTATTAATAGATAAATCAAAGTCGGAAACTAATACCCTTTTAAAACACGAATTAATGTTAATGATTATAGCCGAAAGACCTAGTGGATGGAATAAAGTTATAGATAATTATATTGTGAGTTTAGATAAAAATTCTTTTTATTTATCGGATGTACATCAAGTTTTAAAGTTTAATTCTGATTATAAGGCTACAGAAGTAGAAGATAAAAGAATAATAAATTTACTACTACAAAAATGTAGAGCTAAACATTTTCTAAATAGTAATAACCCAGATATTGGACTAATTAATAGGATGAAAAAATTAGATGAGGGAAATAGTGATTTTAGAATGTAAAATCTCTAATAGATTTGAAATTAAATTTTTGATAAAATAATTAAAATTTCCCCTATAATTTCCCCTTCCCAAAATGAAGGCTTGATAAACCTTCTATTTAAAAGGAATTTGAAAAAATCCGTCGGTTCTGGAGAAACCACTTAAAAAGCAGTAATTTATAATTACTGCTTTTTTTAATTTCTATTGCAACATTGCCCATATTTAAAAGTCAAAAATTAAAATTCTTGTGAGTTTTCTCAATCTTTAGAAGTAATTTTTAAAGATTTACAGTATTTTTTATTTGCTGTCATATTTCTCAAAAAATAGTATCTTCGCAGGGAAATATTTTCTAATGAAAAATCTTTTAAAACTTTTATATATCCTTATTCCATCTCTACTTTTTGCGCAGCAAAGCATCAAATTTGAAGAGGGAACTTTCAAAGAAATTCTCGAAAAAGCAAAAAAAGAAAACAAACTGGTTTTTTTGGATGCCTATGCTTCATGGTGCGGCCCGTGTAAAATGATGGAAAAAAATATTTTCACATTGAAATCCGTTAGTGATTATTATAACACCAATTTCATCAATGCCCATTTCGATATGGAAAAAGGTGAAGGCCGCGATATTGCCCAGAAATTTGGAATTCGCTCCTATCCTACTTATCTTTTTCTAAACGGAAATGGAGAACTTGTGATGAAAAACTTCGGCTATATGGAAGAATATGATTTTCTTCAGATTGCAAAAGAAGCGAACAACCCTGAAAACACAAAATTTTCTCTTAAAGAACGCTTTGAAAAAGGAGAATCTGACCCTGATTTTCTTATCAATGTGATGCGCCAGTCTATAGAAACAGATTATGATTTCGCAAAAAGAGCTTCCGAAAGATATTTTAAAAATAAAAAAGCAGAAGAATATACAAAAGATGATATAGGGATGCTATTCTATTTCATCCGTTCCACAGAAGATTTCAATTATTCTGTTTTCACGAAAAATAAAACTCAGATTCTGAGATTCATCCCGGAAAATATTTATACCGAATTTGACAGCAATATCAAAATTTCTAAAATTCTTGACAATGCACTTGACCAGCAGAACAAAATCATCAAAGACGATTATTTCTACACCAATGCAATCCCTTTAGTCGGAAAAGAAGAAGCCACGAAAGCTTTAAACAGGATGAAAATCAACTTTTATCCGGCAGTAGGAAATTACAGGGAATATGAAAAAGCAGCTCTGGAATATTATAAAAACCCTGATGAATTTGACAGTAATGAGCTTTTAAAAGCAGCTTGGATCTTCAGTGAATATATCCAAACCCCTTCTTCCCTGAAAAAAGCTCAGGAATGGGCAGAAAAATCTATTATGAAAGGAGAAACCGCTGAAAGTGCTTATATTCTCGCTAAACTTTATAAAGAAACAGGCAACAAAGAAGCAGCTAAAATGTTTGCCGAAACTTCAAAAAGACTTGCTGAACAAAACGGTGCTGATGCAGCAATGGCCAATCAGCTTTTGAAAGAACTTCAATAAACTTAATGATTTGAAAAAAATATTAACCTTCGCTGCTATTTGTACAGCTTTGATCTGTCTTGCACAGGAAAACTCCTCTAATCAAAAATCTACTTATATTAAAGCAAATGCACTCTTTCTTCCCATTGGAATGCTGAATGCCGGAATTGAAACTCAGCTTTCTGATAAATATACCTTTCAGGCTGACATTTTTATTTCACCATGGAAATCTTTTGCCGGAAAATATGCACAGATTTACATGATAGGATTTGAAGGAAGGTATTATTTCAATCAGGCTTTTAAGCATTGGTATGTCGGAGCCAATTTTTCAGCAGCGCGTTATATTCTCCAAAAATGGAATTATTGGGGAAATGGCCCATATCAATATGAACAAGATGCTCCAATTTACAATAAATCCGATTTATATCAGGATGGTTTTTCGTTCATGCTGGGCGCAGTAGTTGGTTATCAGTTTCAACTCAGCGAAAACTGGAATATGGATCTTTACATCGGAGGCGGAATGTCTCAGGACTTTTATAAAGGATATCATAAAATTTTAGGGATTCGTTACGACGATCCAACAAGAAACTGGAACAGAAGCGGGGAATGGATCCCGTACAGAGGCGGTGTAATGATTTCTTATAAATTGAAATAATGAATATTAAAAGCCCGAAATATTTAATAGTTGCCTTAGTTACTTTCATCATTGTTTTCTTGATGAATTATATCGGGAACGATGAAGCTGACAAATTGTACAGAGCTTTACTTAATGCTTTTGCAGGAGTAATAGGCTTAACAATTGGGATGTGGTTTCTTTACAAAAACCGCGACAGCAACGGAAATCACCAGAATTTCGATTAAAATCAATCAGGATACATTATATATTTTGCACGTATTTTCTGAAAATCTTCCAGATCTTTTTTCCATGAGCTTTTGATTTCCTGTTCAGATTTCCCGGAAACAATTTGCTTTCTCAGCTCATCAGTTCCTGCTAATTTGTCAAAGAATAAATTTTTCAAAAAGAAATCCTGTTCAGTATTTTTATAATTTTTGTATGCTTTTAAAAGCCATTTAAGATTTAATATCCTTAAATCCTCAGAGAAATTAGTGAGATTTTCTCCGTAACAGGTTTTTCCATTTAAAAAAGGATCTTTAGCACCAAAATTAGGTTTTGGAGTAAACTGAAAGGGCAGGCTTTTAGTCCACGGGCTGCCATAAATTTGAAAAGGAAAATCAGTGCCTCTTCCTACCGAAACCTGAGTTCCTTCGAAAAAGCAAAGAGAAGGATAAAGGTTAATTGATCGGGCATTGGGTAAGTTCGGAGAAGGTTTTTCAAGGATTCCGTAGCGCTGTTTTTTATAATAATTCATCATCGGAATCACAGTATATTTTGCCTGAATGCCATTTTTCAGCCATTTTTCACCATTTAGCATTTTCCCATATTCACCAATGGTAAGCCCATAAACAACCGGAACTGGGTGCATTCCTATGAAACTTGTAAAACCGGACTTCAGAACAGGCCCGTCAATATATCCATCATGAGGATTCGGCCGATCGAGAACGATAACTTCGACATTATTTTCTGCGGCAGCTTCCATCACATATGCTAATGTTGAAATATAGGTGTAAAATCTAACACCAACATCCTGAATATCAAACAAAATAACATCAATCTCCTTCAACTGTCCAGATTTTGGCTTTTTATTGTCTCCATACAGAGAAACAATGGAAATTCCGGTTTTTTTATCTATCCCGTTTTTCACATGTTCGCCTGCATCAGCATCGCCGCGAAAACCATGCTCGGGAGCAAAAATACTTTTAATCTTAATATTATTTTTCACTAAAAAATCGACAAGATGCGTTTTGTCACTTAAAAGTCCGGTCTGATTGGTAACGACAGCAATCGTTTTGTTTTTCAATAAAGGAAGATACAATTCCGGGCGGTCGGAACCTGTCTTGAAACAAATTTTCCCAAAATCCTGAGCATTCGAAAAAGTGAGGTTTCCTAAAAAAATTAGGCAGATCAGCAGTAAATTTTTAATTTTGGGAATTAATCTCATCAGTTTGAATTTTCCATTATATTTTTCGAGAAAAATAGCGTTTTCCAAAGATAATAAAAATAACCTTTCTCGTGTTATTATCTTCATAGGAAGGCTTTCCGTGGCTTTGGGCGTTATTGTTTCGCTCATTACGGTTTCCACAGGCTTTGGTTCCAAAAGAGCCATTAAAGAAAGAACGGCTGATTTCAGCGGGCATATTTCCATTAAATCTAAACATTCCAATTCTTCTTACAATTCTTCGCCTTTAAGCAATGAAGACTTTCATCTTAATGAAATTAAAAATCTTCCCGATGTCGCTTCCACCCAGAGTTATGCTACCGTCAGCGGAATTTTGAGAACCAAAGATAATTTCGCCGGAATTATCTTCAAAGGTGTGGGGAAAGATTTTGACCGGGATCGTTTTCAAAAATTCCTGCTTGAAGGAACTTCACCGAAAATTACGGGAGAAGGCTACAACAACGAGATCGCCATATCAAAGAAACTTGCCAACACTCTAAAACTCAAACTAAAGGACAGCATTGTTGCTGTTTTTTCAAAGGCTGATCAAAAGCCAATTTACAGAAAATTTGAAGTGGTTGGTATTTATAAAACTGACATCAAACTTATTGATGATCTTTTCATTATCGGAGACCTCAATCATGCCAGAAGAATCCTGGATATGGAAAAAAATCAGGTGGGCGGAGTGGATATTTTCCTTAAAAATGTCAACAATATGAACCGTGATTTTCCTGAAATCGAAGAGCTTTCCGGATACAAGAATTACGCAGAAAAAGCAACTGATAAATATCCCGAAATTACCGACTGGATCAATATTTTCGACACCAATATTGCGTTAATTATCACTTTGATGCTCGTGGTTGTGGTCATCAATATCATCATGGTTCTTTTGATTCTGATTATTGAGCGTACCAACTCCATCGGAATTCTAAAAACTCTGGGCGCTTCTAACGGACAAATACGTGCGGTTTTCATCAATTACACTTTATTAATCATGATTCCCGGATTGCTTGCAGGAAATTTCATCGGATTGGGATTTTTGATTCTGCAGAAAATTTTTGGTTTTATTACACTGAATCCTGAAAATTATTATGTAAGCGTAGTTCCTGTGGATTTAAATATCATTCCCATTCTGTCAATCTCTTTAGGAATCCTGCTTATTTCTGCTTTTGCTTTGATTCTTCCGAGTTATCTTATCAGTAAAATATCTCCTGTGAAAGCCGTGAAATACAATTAATTTCAGGTCTCCGCAAAAATATTTATCTTAGGGAATTCTTTGTGGCAAAAGCATAGAAATATTTTAATTAATTCTTAAAAATTTTATATGAAAAGTAAACATCCTAAAGGTTTACCTTATCTGTTTTTCACGGAAATGTGGGAAAGATTCGGCTATTATCTCATTCTTGGAATTTTCGTTCTTTATCTCATTGAGCCGCAGGGTTTTGAAGGCGGACTAGGAATTCCGGACAAAGAAGCGGATGATATTTTCGGAACTTTCATTGCACTTACTTATTTAACTCCGTTCATTGGAGGATTTTTGGCAGACAGGGTTTTGGGATATATCAAATCCATTTATCTTGGCGGAATACTGATGGCTGCAGGATATATTGGAGTCGGGCTTTTCAAGGAACTGCCTCTGTTTTACTCTTCTCTTGCTTTGATTATTATTGGAAATGGGTTTTTCAAACCAACCATTTCTACCCTCTTAGGAAATTTATATTCTGAAGAGCATTACAAAGCCAACAAAGATGCAGGATATAATATTTTCTATATGGGGATCAATATTGGCGCATTCATCTGCAATATTATTGCTGCTTTTATGAGAAACCGTTTTGGCTGGGGCGAAGCTTTTATCACCGCAGGTGTAGGAATGCTTCTTGGCCTTGTAATTTTTACTATCGGAAGAAAACATTATCTGCACGCTGCAGAAATGAAACCTGTACAGGAAGGTGATACCAAACTTTCAGAGATCCTGATGAAAGTATTTGTACCTGCGATCATCGGCGGAATTATCGGGTGGTTTGTTCCGGGATGGCTTTTAGGAAATACTATTTTTGGAAGTACCAATACGGATGCATTTATTTTTGCCTGTATTCCTGTGATTTATTTCTATGTTTCGCTTTATTTTAAATCCAATGAAAAAGAAAAACCAGCAATAGGAGCTTTGTTATCGATATTTGTAGTAAGCATGTTCTTTTGGGCTGTTTTTAAACAAAATGGAACGGCTCTAACGAGATGGGCAAACTACTATACTGAAAGATCAATTCCTAAAGCTCTTGTAGAACCATTACGAGCCATCAACCTGATTGATGGGGAGAAAAAAGAAAAAGGAACCAAAGGAATTTATTATACCGACAAACAGGTAAACGTTTATGATGAACAATTTCGTGTAAAAAAGGATGATAACGGAAAGCCATTGAAAACAATAGGAAAAGAAGTTTATTTTAAAAATATTTCAGCAGAACAAAAAACAAAACTTGAAGAAAATCCTCAACAGGAAGTTGCTTTATATAATACCGAACTTTTTCAGTCGATCAATCCGTTTTGGGTGATTGCCTTAACTCCTGTAATTGTTGCATTCTGGACCATGTTGCGGAGAAAAGGAAAAGAACCGCTGACTCCTACGAAAATTGTTTTGGGATTATTCATTTCAGCATTATCATGTCTGGTAATGGTGGGAGCTGTTTACGCCGGAAATAATGGAGCCGTAAAAGTTTCAGCACTTTGGCTGGTCGCTTCGTACGGCGTAATAACAGTTGGTGAGCTTTGCCTTTCCCCAATGGGATTGTCTTTCGTTTCCAAGCTTTCTCCGGCAAGAATCACCGCTTTGATGATGGGCGGATTTTTCCTTGCCAATTCTGTCGGAAACAAGCTTTCAGGAATTCTGGCAAGCACATGGTACAATTATGAGAACAAAGCCAACTATTTCCTTGTAAATTTCGCCCTGCTCATTTTTGCAACAATCCTCGGATTGTCGATGCTTAAAAGACTGAACCGGATTATGAGAAACGAAGGGCATTAGGATTAAAATTTGAATCATATAAAAACTGCTGAAATTCGGCAGTTTTTTATTTTTAATCTTTATCATACGTTGCCCAAATCTCAAAAAAAACTATATTTGTGCGTATTAACAAAAACTTAACAAACTATATGGATAATTTAGCTGCCGTAAATGCAACGGATGATTTTGTAGAAAATAAGCAAAGTTCCAGACATCCAAAAGGATTATGGGTGTTATTTGGAACTGAAATGTGGGAGCGCTTCAATTTTTATGGAATGCGGGCTTTACTCTCCTCTTTTATTGCCTATTCACTTGTGATGGGGGAAAAAGAGGCATCAATTATTTATGGAGGATTTTTAGGACTTTGTTATATTACTCCAATGTTGGGAGGATATCTCTCTGACAAATTTTTAGGAAACAGAAACTCCATTCTGATTGGAGGAACTGTTATGGGAATTGGACAGCTTTTGTTATTTTTTAGTGGAAGTGTATTTAATGATAACTTGTCTCTAGCCAAGAATTTAATGTGGTTTGCTTTATTTGTTATTATTATAGGAAATGGTTTTTTTAAACCAAATATTTCTTCAATGGTAGGAAGTCTTTACCCAAAAGAACAAAAAAACAAACTTGATTCAGCATTTACGTTATTTTATTTGGGAATTAATGTTGGTGCAACTTTAGGACAATTTATATGTCCCTTCCTTGGTGATGTAAAAGATGCTAATGGTGTTCGGGATTTAAGTGCTTTCCGTTGGGGATTTTTAGCAGCTGCTATTGCCATGTTTTTTGGTACTTTATTATTTTTATTTCTTAAAAACAGATATTTAAATACACCCGAAGGAAAACCAATCGGTACAAAACCAACACACACAGATGAAGTTCCGGACGACGAATCTAGCCAAGCAAAATTCACTACCAAAAGTATCATTATATCAGTTTTACTAATGGGAGTTGTAACGTATTTACTTCATTTAGTGTTTGGAGGAACAGGTGTATCTCTTATAAAATCATGGCTATATCCTCTTATTTTTGCAATAGGAATTGGATTGGCTTTCTTAATATTATCTGACAAGACCATTACCAAAGTAGAAAGAGACCGAATCTGGGTTTTATATATTGTCTGCTTTTTTGTGATGTTTTTTTGGGGTGCTTTTGAGCAGGCAGGTTCTTCACTTACATTTATTGCAAACAATCAAACCGATACCAATTTATTAGGTTGGACAATGCCTCCAACTATGGTGCAAAATTTCAACGGAATTTTTGTAATGATTTTTGCGGTTCCGTTCAGTATACTTTGGATATTCTTAAATAAGAAAAAATTAGAGCCAATTTCGCCCGTAAAACAAGCATGGGGATTATTACTTATTGCATTAGGTTACTGGATTATCGCAACACAAGTAAAAGGTTTAGGAAACGTAGGGAAAATAGGAGTTGTATGGTTTATTATACTTTATGCACTTCACACTTTTGGAGAATTGTGTTTGTCTCCAATCGGACTATCATTAGTTGCAAAATTGGCACCTAAAAGATTTTCGAGTTTGCTAATGGGAGTTTGGTTTTTAGGAAATGCAGGAGGATATGTATTGACCGGAGTTTTAGGAGCATTACTTCCGCCAACTGCAGACAAATATATCGATGCTAATCAAAACAAAGTTCAACTCGAAGCCATTTTAGAGAAGAAGAAAGAAGCAACGGGAGCCGAATTATTCTATTTAGCAAAAAACAATGTAGCATCAACAATAGATTACGACAAAGCGAAGAAATTCGGAATTGATTTCGATGAAATTTTCAATAAAAAAAGTGCAACGGACAAAGATGTCGTTTTATCACAAACACAATTGGATACCATTCAAAAAGAAAAATTGGTAACGGTTTCCTATCCGTCCTTTATGGGATTTAATTTGAAAAATGTGTATGACTTTTTTATGATGTTTGTATTCTTATGTGGATTAGCAGGACTTGTTCTTTACGCTATTTCTCCTTTCCTAAAGAAAATGATGCACGGCGTAAAATAAACTTCTTGATTAAAATAATTTTTAAACCTCTGAAAAAATCAGAGGTTTTTTTATAAATTCGTATCTCATTTCTAAAATTATGAATCTTACACTCGACGAAATCCAGAATTTTAAAGGAAAATATCCTAAGCAGATCTGGTCGCTTTTTTTCTCAGAAATGTGGGAACGTTTCTGTTTCTATGGGATGCGCGGGATGCTTACTTTCTTTATCGTAAATGTACTTTTTGAAAATTCGCCTCTTAAAATTGCCGAAAAAAATGAAATCGCAAATCTACAATACGCAGCAATACAGGCTTTTGTATATGCATTTACTTTCATCGGAGGAATTTTTGCAGATAAGATTCTTGGCTTCAGGAAATCTCTTTTTTGGGGAGGCCTGCTGATGATCGCAGGAAGTATAATTCTTTCTATTAATCCTCACGAATTCTTTTTTCTGGGAATTTCATTTACCGTAGTAGGAACTGGTTTTTTCAAACCCAACATTTCTACAATGGTCGGTTATTTATACAAACCTAACGATGACAGAAGAGATGCCGGATTTTCTCTTTTTTATGCGGGAATTAATCTGGGAGCATTAATCGGAGGCTACGTCTGCATTGCCGTTGGAAAAGGAGAAATGTTCTCCTCCTATATTCCCGAAAATCTCAGATGGAATATCGCTTTCGGATTAGCTGCTATTGTAATGGTCATCAGTCTTATCAATTTCATTTTCACACAGCGTCAGCTCGGAACAATTGGGTATCAGCCCGGACATCCTTTGTCCGATAATCCAAATGCAAAAATCAGCAAATGGAAAGAGTATGCTGTATATTTAGGCACATTTGCACTGATTCCTATTATTCAGATTATGGTTCACAAAACGGAATATACAGATTATTTCATGTATATAATCGGCCCTTTAACTTTACTTTATCTTTTCTATGAAATGACTAAGGTAACGCCATCCGAAAGAAAAAAACTTTGGGCTGCACTTGTTTTTATATTATTTTCTGTCCTCTTTTGGGGAATCTATGAGCAGAGCGGAGGCTCTTTGAGCATATTTGCCGCCAATAATCTAAACAAAGATTTATTTGGGCTTGATCCTAACGGGGTTAATAACTCTGGTGGAGCTTTCTTTATCATATTTCTTGCTCCATTATTCGGACTTCTTTGGATTTGGCTCGGAAAAAGAAAAATTGAGCCTAATACGATTATTAAATTTGGGTTAGGATTTATCTTCCTCGGCTTAGGATATTATGTCCTTTTTGCCACTAAGTTCTTTGCAAATTTACAAGGAATTACTTCTTTGAATATTTTTACCATTGCATTATTAGTGATCACATTCGGAGAATTGTGCCTCTCTCCCATTGGCTTATCTATCATGACGAAGCTCTCCACTAAAAATCTTCAGGGAATGATGATGGGAATGTGGTTTCTTGCTTCTGCTTACGGGCAGTATGTTGCAGGGCAAATAGGCGCAGGATTAGCAAAAGTAAAAGACGGAGCAACAAATTATGACGCATTAGTTACCTATGCCGAAGGCTACAAAACTCTGGGAATTTATGCCTTGATTGCCGGTGTGGTACTGATTTTGATATCACCGTTGGTGAAAAAACTGATGCAGGAAGTTCGGTAATTTATTCTTAAATGCTTTTATATGAAAAAGATTTCCGTTTTATTTTTTATTATTTTAGGATTCTTAGGATTTTCCCAAATAAAATGGATGTCGCTTACCGAAGCGTTAAATGCACAGAAAACGCAACCAAAAAAAATTCTGATTGATTTCTATGCCAATTGGTGTGAACCATGTAAAACAATGGACAAAAACACCTATAATCATCCCGTGATTGCAGAACAGATCAATAAAAATTATTATGCTGTAAAATTCAATTCTGAAGATTCGCAGACGTTTACATTTTTTGGTAAAAGCTTTTCAAATCCTGGTTTTACGCATGGTAAGAAAAAAAATTCATTACATGAATTCACAAAATACATGAATGTATCTTCAGTTCCGAGCATCGTTTTTCTAGATGAAAACAATAATCCCATCACAATTTTAAACGGGCTTCTTACCGCAAAAGAAATAGAGCCTTATCTTTCCATGATTTCGGGGAATTATTATAAAAAAGTAAAAACACGGCAGGAATGGGACGATTATCAAAGAAAATTCAAATCAAAAATCAAAGAATAAATTGAAAGGCTTTCATTTCTGAAAGTCTTTTTTAATATATTTTTCAAATCAATTATAAAACGATTTGGAATTAAAAAAGAATAAAATCTGTATTTTTGGAAAAAAAAGTAATCGATGAAAATCTATTTCACACTTTTATTCGTACTTATTTCCAGCATTCTTTTTGCACAGAAAAAATATGTGCTTGTTGTACACGGAGGAGCAGGAACCATCACTAAAGAAATGATGTCTCCCGAAAAAGAAAAAGCGTACAAAGAAAAACTTACCGAAGCTCTGAAAGCAGGATATGCTCAATTACAAAATGGCAAATCTTCTGTTGAAGCAGTGGAAGCTGCTATTGTAGTTTTGGAGGATTCTCCGCTTTTCAATGCAGGAAAAGGCTCGGTTTTTACCAGTGATGGAAAAAATGAAATGGATGCCTCTGTAATGGTAGGAAAAGATAAATCTGCCGGCGCAGTTGCCGGAGTTAAAACCATTAAAAACCCGATAAAAGCGGCAATCGCAGTCATGCAAAAATCCGGTCATGTTATGCTTTCCGGAGAAGGAGCAGAAAAATTTGCTTCAGAACAGGGTTTAGAAATTGTAAAACCCGAATATTTCTGGACAAAAGATCGTTGGGAAGCCCTGCAAAAAGCAAAGCAGAAAGAATCCGAAAAAAAACCGAAAACCGCTTCACAAAACTCCAAGCCGGATTATTTCCTGATAGATCAGAAATTCGGAACTGTCGGAGCCGTTGCTATTGATAAAAACGGAAACATCACTGCAGGAACTTCTACTGGCGGAATGACCAACAAAAAATGGAACAGAATCGGCGATTCTCCTATCATTGGAGCTGGAACATATGCCAATTCCCAAGTCGGGATTTCAGGAACAGGATGGGGAGAATATTTCATCCGTTCTACCGCAGGAAGAACGATTGCCGCAAAAGTGGAATACCAAAATAAAAACATACAACAAGCCGCTCAGGAAACCATTGACGAAATTCAGAAAATGGGCGGAGACGGCGGTGTCATTGCACTTGACAAAGACGGAAATATCGCTATGCCTTTCAGTTCCGACGGAATGTATCGCGGTGCTGTTACCGAAAACGGAGAAATTGAAGTGGAAATTTATAAATAATTATTTTCAGAAAATGCAGTTTAAAGTTCATACCATTGAAGACTGGAAAAAGGCAGCAGACGAAATCCTGCCAAAACTTCATCACAATATTCTTCTTCTGAAAGGAAATCTCGGAGCAGGAAAAACTACTTTCACCCAATTTCTTTTAAAAAAAATGGGAAGCACCGATGAAGTTTCTTCGCCTACTTATGCGATTGTGAATGAGTATGATTCTCCAAAAGGCAAAATATTTCATTTTGATCTTTACCGTATGAAAAGTATTGAAGAAGTCTACGATATTGGCATTGAAGAATATCTTGACAATGCTTTTCTGTGCATTATTGAATGGCCTGAAATATATCAGGAAGAGCTGGAAGAGCCTTTCCATGAGATGATTATAGAGAATAAAGGCGATTTTCGTGAGGTGGATTTCCGATAGATTATACAAGATTCTATAAAGTATGTATCTTTGTTGTTTCAATTATTAATAATATTACTTATTTTTAAATAATGAGCAGTCATATTTTCACTCCATTTTCGGAAGCCGAGCTGATTCCAAAAGAAGAAAAACTGGAAGTCATCAAAAAAGGCAAAAAATTTAGCATCGGGATTCCGAAAGAGACATGCCTGAATGAACGCCGTACCTGCATTACACCTGATGCAGTACAGATTCTGGCAAGTAATGGCCATGAAATCATTATTGAAACCGGTACAGGAGAAGGATCTTTTTTTACAGATATCCAATATTCCGAAGCCGGAGCAAAAATTGTAAATTCGCCCCAGGAAGCTTTTGCACAGGATCTCGTTCTTAAAATAAATCCTCCTACAGAAGAAGAAATAGAATATCTAAGACCATGCACTTATTTGGTTTCTGCTCTTCAGATCAATCTTCGGGATAAAGATTATTTCCTGAAACTGGCCAGTAAAAAAGTAAATGCCATTGCATTTGAATTTATTGTTGATGATTATAAGCAATTGGCTTTGGTAAGGTTAATAGGCGAAATTGCCGGAACGATTTCCATTCTTTATGCCTCTGAACTTTTGGCGCTTTCCAATGGGCTTATGCTTGGCGGAATTACGGGAGTACGCCCTACAGAAGTTGTTGTTATCGGAGCCGGAATCGTTGGTGAATTTGCCACAAAATCTGCCATCGGTTTAGGCGCAAGTGTAAAAGTTTTTGACAATTCACTTTCAAAATTAAGAAGGCTTCATACTTTGGTAGACAGCAGAGTTCCGACTTCTATTATTGATCCGAAAGAATTAGGAAAAAGCCTGAGAAGAGCAGACGTTGTGATTGCTGCCATTCCAAGACTAAACATGACACCGATTGTGACAGAAGAAATGGTAACAAAAATGAAAAAAGGGAGTGTAATCATCGATGTAACCATAGACAACGGAAAGGCAATCGAAACTTCCGAACTTACCACGATGGAAGATCCTTATGTGATAAAACACGGTGTTATTCATGCCGGTTTGCCAAATCTGACTTCCAAAATGCCAAGAACAACAACAAAAGCAATATCTAATTTTTTCCTAAGTTATATTCTGAATTATGATGAAGAAGGCGGTTTTGAAAATATGCTGGTGAAGAAAAACGAAATGAAAGATTCTCTTTACATGTACAAAGGAAGACACACCAAAAAACTAATCTGCGACCGTTTTGATCTTACTTATCACGATATCAATCTTTTAATCTTTTAAAAAAACAAACTTCGTCCATAATTTATACGTGAAAATGCTCCGAAAACTGAAATTTTACCTTATTGGTGTTGTTCCCGGTATTATCCTCGTTTTATTCATCCTGAATAAAAAAGGTGCAAGCTGCAGCGGATATCTTCCCAATAGCAGAGTAATCGCAGAAACTTTAAGCAAAGATTTTCAATATTCTCCGGAATTTAAAAAGCAAATGGCAACTCTTAAAATAGATGAAAACTTTCTTAAAGACAGCATCATCACCAATGGAGAAATTGATTTTGGGAGAAGCCACGCCCAGAAAAAGCCATGCCCGGATTATATCCTTGTCTCAAAAAATTCCCAATACGAAACCTCTTTTGAAAAATGCCAGGATAAAGTCACCTTCAAGAGTCTCAGAAAAAAACAATAAAAATGGATCAGCGCTCCTACTATCTCCTCCAATTGCCGGCTTACGCCGTTGTCATAATGGTCGTGATTCTGGTAGTGATCCTGGTGATTATCAGCTATCTGATTGTTCAATTGCAAAGCCAGAAATCTGAAACGCAGAAACTTCGCGCTTCCAACCACTTTTTCGAAAAAAAGCTCAACAATGTTCAGCTGGAATTTATCGGAACAAAGCTCAATCCTCATCTTTTTAAAAACATTCTGAATTCCGTTCAGTTTCATGCCTATCAAACTTACATCTCGCTGGAAAAACTTTCCAATATACTTGATTATATCCTTTACGAGAGCAACAATAAGTTCGTAAGTCCGAGAGAAGAGCTGAATTTTACCATGAATTTAATCGAAATCAACAAAATCAAGATCAACCCTTTATTTGATTTCAGGATTAAAAGTAAGATCGACGATCATGATGCGGTTTATGACGAAAAAGTATTTGCGCCTTTAATAACTGTTGACCTGATTGAAAATGCTTTCAAGCATACTGATTTCTTGATTGATGATGCTTTCATTTCTATTACAATTGAACTGGATGAAGGGCTTTTTTACATGAAAGTAAGCAACACCGCTTCACAGAAAAAAGTCATTCCGAACGAAAAAGGAGGATTCGGAAGCCAGTCTCTCGATCAAAGGCTGAAAATCATTTACGAAAACCATTACAGCCTCAACAGAATCCTGCTGAACGGAATATATACTGCAATCTTAAAAATCAATCTCCATGAATTCCATCATAAAATGCGTCATTCTGGATGATGAGATGCTTGCCATACGCTATCTGAAACTGCTTTGTGAAGAGATAGAAAATGTAGAAGTCGTAAAAGCCTATAACAATCCTGAACTTTTCCTGAAAGAAATTGACAGTATCGACTGTAACCTATGTATTTTGGATATAGAAATGCCCGGAATCAGCGGCCTGCAAATTGCTGAGCAGATTCATCAGAAGAAAAAAATCATTTTTACCACAGCTTATAAAGAATATGCAGCAGAAGCTTTTGACCTAAATGTAATAGATTATGTGCGCAAACCCATAAAAAAGGAACGGCTAAAGCAAGCCTTTGAAAAAGCATTCGAATTCATCGAAAAAGAGAAAAAACCTTTTATTGAATGGAATTCCAACATCGGAAAATCTGTAATTTTTACTTCAACAATTGCCTATATTAAAACGTCCGAAATTGACAGCCGCGATAAAGAAGTGATATTAAAAGACTCAACCTCTATCATTCTTAAAAACTTAAGTTTCAAGATATTATCTGATATTTTACCCCATCAGGATTTTGTACAGATCAATAAAAAAGAAATGGTCTCAAAGAAATTCATAAAAGCATTTACAAATACCGAAGTAATTCTTGATTTGAACGCTGCCGGAGATCCATCCGTGAAGCTGAACATTTCAGAAGTTTACCGGGAAAATTTCCTGGGTTTTATGACCTTGTGATGCCTTTGGTTTTTCATTACAATTTTTGTAGGTTTTATTACATTTGATATTTCTGAATTGCCCGTTATTCCTCGAAACTTCTCAAATTTGATTCCGATTAATAATAGTAAAAGGAATAAATGTTATGGGAAAATATCGGAATATTATTTTTTACATCGCTACAATACTACTTTTTTCAGCATTGATGTATTATTTTTTTATAGAGGGTAAAACTCTGGAAGCGGGCGAAAATATCATTCAAAAAACCAGCACCGGAAGTACCTGGGAAAATTTCGTTCATTCTTTTCAGGAAAATCTTCATCATCCTTTAGCGCTTCTTTTAGCGCAAATCGTCACTATCATTTTGGTAGCAAGGCTTTTCGGATGGATTTGCATTAAAATGAAACAGCCTTCTGTAATCGGTGAAATGATTGCAGGTATTGTTTTAGGGCCTTCATTATTCGGATTATACTTTCCTGAATTTTCTGCCTTTTTATTTCCGAAAGAATCATTGCCAAATCTGCAATTCCTAAGTCAGATTGGTTTGATTTTATTCATGTATATTGTAGGAATGGAGCTTGATCTCAGCGTTTTACGAAAAAAAGCCCATGACGCAGTGGTAATCAGCCATGCAAGTATCATTATTCCTTTTGCTTTAGGAGTAGGTTTTTCATATCTAATTTATCAGGAATTTGCTCCGGATGGAGTACAATTCAGCTCTTTTGCATTATTCATCGCAATTGCAATGAGCATTACTGCTTTCCCGGTTTTGGCAAGAATTGTCCAGGAACGGAATTTACAGAAAACAAAACTGGGAACAGTAGTAATTACCTGCGCTGCCGCTGATGACATTACAGCTTGGTGTATTCTTGCAGCTGTAATTGCCATTGTAAAAGCAGGATCTTTTGCAAGTTCTGTGTATGTAATTTTGATGGCAATTGCCTATGTATTCCTGATGATCAAGATTGTAAGGCCTTTCCTCAAAAGAATCGGCGAATTACAGGCAGGAAAAGGAATTATAAGCAAAGCTGTTGTTGCTATTTTCTTTTTAACACTGATTATTTCTGCATATGCAACAGAAGTAATTGGCATCCACGCATTATTCGGGGCTTTTATGGCAGGAGCAATTATGCCTGAAAATGTAAAATTCAGAAATCTTTTCATTGAAAAAGTCGAAGACGTTGCATTGGTACTTTTGCTTCCTTTATTCTTTGTTTTCACGGGTTTGCGGACTCAGATCGGATTGCTGAACGAAGGACATCTCTGGATTACAGCAG
Source organism: Bergeyella sp. (assembly GCA_032083825.1). Taxonomy (GTDB): domain Bacteria; phylum Bacteroidota; class Bacteroidia; order Flavobacteriales; family Weeksellaceae; genus DAMDNI01. The sequence continues at coordinate 21,067 of DAMDNI010000021.1, forward strand.
GTTTAATTATCGTAGTCGCCATTACAGGGAAATTTATCGGAAGCGCCGTAACGGCAAAATTCCTGAGAATGAGCTGGAAAGACAGTCTTACCATCGGAGCATTGATGAATACGCGGGGTTTGATGGAGCTTATTGTTCTCAATATCGGATATGATCTTGGAGTTTTAAGTCCTGAAATATTTGCTATGATGGTCATTATGGCATTGTTCACTACTTTTATGACTGGGCCTTCGCTTGATTTCATTAATTTCATATTTAAAGGGAAAAAAACAAGTTCACTGGATATGGAAGAACATAACGAAAATGATGCAAAATATAAGGTTCTCATTTCATTTGACACTCCGGAATCGGGAAGCGCATTACTGAAACTTGCTGACAATCTCACTCACAAAATGAATGGTAACAAAAGCATCACTGCCATGAATATTGCTCCTGTGGAAGAACTTCACGCATTTGATATTGGAGAATACGAAAAATCTCAGTTTACAGATATTGTAGACACTTCACATGAGCTAAAACTCAAAATAACAACTCAATTCAAGGCTTCAACAGACATTGAAAATGATTTGGTAAGCATTACCAATAAAGGCAATTATGACCTCCTTCTTATCATGCTCGGAAGGTCGATTTATGAAGGTACTTTGCTTGGAAGACTTCTCGGATTCACTACAAAGATCATCAATCCGGAAAAATTTCTGGATACGGTGAAAGGGAAAAATTACATTTTCAATGCTTCGCCGTTCGATGATTTTACACTCAAAATCCTTGATAAAACCAATGTTCCGGTCGGAATTATGATTGATAAAAATTTTGAAAGTGCAGACAAGGTTTTTATTCCGGTTTTTGATCTGGGAGATTTCTTTTTACTGGAATATGCAAAAAGGCTTATTAATAATAATGATTCGCAGATTATTATTCTTGACGCTGGCGGACAGATCCGGAAAAACACAGAAATCCGTGAGCTTATTCGAAACATCGAACAGATTGCTCCAAATAATATCACCCTTTACTGCGAAAAAACTATTGAAAAAGAGTTTCTCAATTCTCAGGATATGATGCTGATCAGCAGCCGGAGCTGGAAAAATCTTGTGGATTCAAAAAGTCTTTGGCTTTCTGATACGCCTTCAACACTCATTATTT
>DAMDNI010000022.1:0-3278 GCA_032083825.1 Bergeyella sp.
ATCTCCGAGAGATTATCAGATGCTTTACAGATGGTCGGTTGGTTATATCGCATTCTTCGGGTTCTGCTCAGCAGCTTGGGCTTGGGATTGGTTGATGTCTATCGATCCTCACTGGTATTCAACAATGTACATCTGGTATTCAATGGTGAGCTGTCTTACAAGCGGAATTGCAGTAGTCATTCTGTTCAGTGTTTATCTTAAAAAAACAGGATTCCTTCCTCAATTTAACGATAACCATTTACACGATTTAGCAAAATTCCTTTTCGCTACTTCCATGCTTTGGACGTATACATGGTTTGCACAATTCATGCTGTATTGGTATGCAAACATCCCGGAAGAGGTGAATTATTTCTTTGGAAGATTCCAATACTATTCTGCTACGTTCTTGCCTATGCTTATTTTAAACTTCCTAATTCCTTTATTGGTTATGGTAAGTTCAAGTATTAAAAGAAATTACACTGTGGTTTGCACTATGGCTGTTGTGGTAATTTTAGGACACATTTTAGATTACTTCAACATGGTAATGCCGGGAACAGTAGGACCTTATTGGCAGTCTCTTGATTTATTATTGTTATTCCTTGGGGCAATTCTTTTTGTTGTAGGTCTTTTCAGTTTCATTGTAAATACAACCCTTACAAAACTGAAGCTTATTCCGGAAGGAAACCCATTCGTTCATGAATCAAAAATTTACGAATATCCTTTTTAATATTCCTAAAAATAAATACAAACCGGTTGAGATTTCAGCCGGTTTTTTTAATATTAAATTTAATTTCTAAAGATCATTCAGATTTTATTAAATTTGTACAAACCATTCACAAAATGAGAAAAGCCTTTCCCCTATTGATAATGATGCTCTTTTTTATGACCTCCTGTAAAAAAGATAAAGTAGATGCAACTGACACCAAAAGTTTTCAGTCCAGCATCAACGATATGGCTTCCAGCCTTACTACAATCAGACAGATAAAATTCAATGAAGCCTTATATATTCTCAAAACGTTCGGTGTCGATGCGGAAGGCGATGCCAATGAACTAAAAGCTTTGGGAAAACTTTTAGACGGTAAAAAAGTCCCTGAAATATTTGCACTTGCAGACCAGGTTGCCCAGCAAAATGGAATTGAATGGACCAGCACAGGACCTCCTTCTTTAGGTGAAATGAATATTTTCGGTGACGAAAAAGCTGCAGAGACAGATCCTAATGACATTAAAGCCAACTCTTTAAGCATCAATATCAAAAATACATCTTCTGATAGCGCTACTGGTGTCAAAGCAATTCAGATTGTCCCGAGACTAGTAGACAGAAATGAAAATCCGATTGTATTTGAAGGAGCTGCCCTCGAAACAATTTTAGAAGTTTCAAGTAACGGAGTACGTTTACTCACCAATAAAAACTTGATGCAGGATAATAACTTCAAAGGGTTTAATCTGAAATTTGCTTCTCTCCCTGCAGATAAAGTTTTTGATGATAAAATTGATATTTCAATCTCTGTAAAAACAACAGAAAAAACATATAAAATGTCAAAAATCGGGGTTTCTGTCAATCCAAAAGCAATGGCTAAACCTATCGAAAACTCTCCAGAAGAAACAACAACGGATCCTTCTGTAAATGCTGATGGAACACAACCCACTGATCAACCCACTGATAATAATTCAGGAACCACAACTCCAACGCCTGTTGTGAAAAAAGATCCAAAAGCTACTGTTAATAAATTTTTGAATAGTTTAAGTACGCAGAATTTAAAAGCAGCTTACGAAACATCTTCAAATCCAAACTGGGGATCATACGAAAATTTCTCAAATCCAACTTCAGGATTCGGAGCGGTGAAAACACTTAATGTGAAAAATGTTTCCACAAAAACAAGCAATGACAATGCGGCAACAGTTACGGCAACATATGATGTCACCGACAAATCAGGGAAAACGACTTCTCTTCTCGTTAATTTTGGCCTGAAAAATATAAACGGAGAATGGAAAATATCGAGCTATAAGATTAATTAATTTTTTCAAATAAATAATGGCATCATCTGAATTAGTCAAAAAATTAGAACAAACCATCCAGAACATTCCTGATTTTCCACAACCAGGAATACAGTTCAAAGATATTACCCCTATTTTTTTGAATCCAAAATTATATGAAGAAGTAATCGAAGATTTGGTAAAATTCAGCAGAGGGAAAGTAGACGCAGTCTGCGGAATCGAAAGCCGCGGTTTTCTCTTCGGCATCGCCATTGCAGTTGCATTGGAAGTCCCATTCATTTTAATACGGAAAAAAGGCAAACTTCCGCCGCCATTCATTTCACAAAAATATGATTTGGAATACGGAACCGCCGAAATCGAAATGAGAGAAGGGCAATTGAAACCCGGACAAAAAGTCTTGATTCATGATGATCTCCTCGCAACCGGAGGAACTACAGAAGCTGCTGCAAAATTAATCGAAAAACAAGGCGGGATTGTCTCTCAATTCAGCTTTATGATTGGATTAAAATTCCTGAACGGAAAAGAAAAACTGAAAAATTTCGATGCCGAAATCTACAGTATTCTTGAATATTAATCAATATCTTCTCACTTAATTGAAAGTATTACGATTCAGAATTTTGTAAATCATTAGGAAACAACTAAATTTGCATTTCATTTTATCAAATTATGGCGAAACTAACAAAAAAGCAAGAGATCGAAGGTAAAGAAACTGTAGAAGTTTTCAAAGAATTGGATCAGTCTGCTCTTAATACAGAACGTTTTATCGAAAGACATTCCAAAACGCTGACAGGTGTTTTTGCTGTTCTTCTGGTAGGGATTTTAGGATATTTTGCATATCAGCAGTATGTTGTAAACCCTAAAAATGAAGAAGCAACCAAAAGCTATCTTGCTGCTCAGAAATATTTAGGCGAAGGAAAAGACACAGAAGCTTTAGGCGGAAAATCTGCTGCAAACCCTGGTTTCCTTGGAACTTATAACGAGTATTCCGGAACTGACGTAGGAAAACTTGCTGCATACAATGCCGGCCTTTTGAAATTTAAAGAAGGAAAATATCAGGAAGCTTATGACCTTTTAGATAAATTTTCTTCCGACAATAAAATTATCACAGCTCTTAAATATGGTGCAATGGCTGATTGCCAAAGCAATCTTAACAAAAGCGGAGATGCTCTTTCTACTTTAGACAAAGCAATTTCGGCTTCTGATGATCCTTATACTACGTATTACTTCACCAAAAAAGCGGGAGTTCTTGCTTTAGCATTAAAGAAAAATGCAGAAGCAAAAAAATACTTCGCTAAAATTGATGA
>DAMDNI010000022.1:3288-22167 GCA_032083825.1 Bergeyella sp.
AGGATTATGACAACGGGATGAGCGACGCTTATATCGAAATGACTAAATATTATTAAAAAATGGCAACCGTAAATCTCTCTGATTACACGCCACTACATATTGCAAATGCCGATGAATTCAACATCGGCATTGTGTTTTCTGAGTGGAATAGTTTTGTAACACACAACCTTCGTGATGCATGTTTGGAAACACTCCAAAAAGAAGGCGTAAAATCTGAAAATATTAGAACATTTCAAGTTCCCGGAGCTTTCGAACTGAATTATGCATGCATGCAGCTTTGCAAAGAAAACAAATATGATGCAGTAATCGCAATAGGAAACGTGATTCGTGGAGAAACACCACATTTCGATTATGTATGTTCCGCAGTTGCACAAGGTATCAAAGACTGTAATATCCTTACCAATGTCCCTACTATTTTCTGTGTTTTAACAGATGATACAAAAGAACAATCTCTTGCAAGAAGCGGCGGAAATTTAGGAAATAAAGGTGTAGAAGCAGCAGCTACTGCTTTACAGATGATTGATTTTAAAAAGAATCTCTCTGCCAAAAAAGGAAGCATCGGATTCGGAAAATAAAAATGAAACTTTCATATTTTTTTGTAATTTTAAAAAATTAATATCCTTTAAACTATGAAATGGACAGAAGACAGAAGTGGTAACGTAGAAGACAGAAGAGGTTCTGGAAGCGGTGGCGGAATGATTGTTGGCGGCGGATTAGGAACTTTGATTATCGCAGCCATCGTATTTTTCCTTGGCGGAGATCCTTCTGCAATACTTTCTTCGGGAGCTGGCTCGGGAACTGCACAAACAGAACAAAGAACCCTGAGCGCAAACGAGCTTAAAGTAAAAGATTTTGTGGAAATGGTAACTGCCGAAAACGAACAGACATGGAATAAAATCTTTAGTGAAAATAACATGTCTTTTCGCCCTGCAAAAGTAGTAATTTTCGAAAATACAACAAGATCAGGCTGCGGAACAGCACAATCCGAAATGGGGCCTTTCTTTTGTCCTGCTGACGAAACAATTTATGTTGATATGAGTTTTTTTAAAGAACTTCAAAAACGATTTGGCGCCCAGGTTACAGAATTTTCGATTGCTTATGTATTAGGGCATGAATATGGGCATCACATCCAAAATTTATTAGGAACCTTAGGAAAAACCGATGAATTAAGAAGAAGCGGACAATACTCCGAAGCACAGATGAACAGGGTTTCTGTCGCCACCGAGTTGCAGGCAGATTTCTATGCCGGGCTTTGGGCAAGACAAACGAACAATCGTGAAAACATCCTTGAGCCGGGAGATATTGAATCTGCAATTTCAGCAGCAGAAGCTGTTGGTGACGATAACATTCAGAAACGTTCACAAGGATATGTGAACCAGGAAAGCTTTACGCACGGAACTTCCGAGCAGAGAAAAGAATGGTTTATGAAAGGCTATAATACCGGAGATATCCGGCAAGGCAACACTTTTGATGCTTTACTGAAATAAATTCAACGAAAATAGTTGTAAATTCCATCCTGAAACATCAAGATGGAATTTTTTATGAGTCTTTATTTTATTGCAATTGCTCCCGATTCAATTTTAAGTGAGAGAATACGCTTGATTCAAAAAGATTTTGCAGAAAGGTTTGATTCGAAAAAATCCTATAGCAATTTCCCTCATATCACCATCATTCCGCCTTTTAATAATGAGAAAATACATGAAAATGAAATCATCCGAAGGTTTAAAAAGCTGAACATAAAAACAAAACCCCTTGAAATTTTTCTGGATGGTTTCGATTGCTTTCCTAATAAGAAGAATCCCGTCATTTTTATTAAACCAAAATTTTCCGAAGACCTAAACAATCTTCATCAGGAAATTGCCGGGAAAAATATTCATTTTTATCCGCATCTTACAGTTGCTTACAGAGATTTGACCTATGAAAATTTTGAAAAAGCATGGCACGAATATGAAAATAAATCTTTCAAAGCTTCATTGAATGTAAAATCTGCCGGACTTTACAAACATTTCAATTCTAAATGGAATCTGATTGCCGAAAATAATTTATTTTAACCCTTTAAAAAATTCCCAGATTACAATTCCGCCGCAGACAGAAACATTCAGCGAATGCTTTGTTCCCAATTGTGGAATTTCCAGGAAAGAATCGCAGTGATTGAGTATTTCATCAGAAATGCCATCCACCTCATTCCCCAAAACCAACGCATATTTTTTGGATCTATCAATACTGAAATCAGTAATCTGAACAGAATCTGAAGTCTGTTCAATTCCTATCACTTCATATTTCAACGTTTTCAGATCAAGAACAGCTTCTTTTACAGATTGATAATAATTCCATTCCACACTTTCAGTTGCACCTAAAGCTGCTTTGTGAATTTCGCGATGCGGAGGTTGCGGTGTAATGCCGCAAAGAACTATTTTTTCCACCAGAAAAGCATCCGAAGTCCGGAAAACTGCACCAACATTATGCATACTTCTGATATTATCTAAAACAACAACCAAAGGGATTTTTTGGATTTCTTTAAACGTTTCCACGCTTACTCTTCCGAGTTCTTCAAGCTTTAATTTTTTTGTCAAAATTTTTAGTTTTTGAATATTAAATCAATATTTTTTTCAATGTTCTGCGCCATTTTTTCTGTTGGCAGGTCATTTTCATCATTATTAAAAGGATCTTCAATTTCTTCAGCAATGACTTCCAAACTCATCAGAACATAAAAAACGAAAACGGTCACAGGAATCATCAGCCAGCCAATGCTCACAACATAAGCAATCGGCAAGGCAAGAGAATAAAGAATGATGAATTTTTTCACGAAAGATGAATAAGAAAACGGAATCGGAGTATTTTTAATTCTTTCACAGCCTCCGCAGACATCCAAAAACCCCGAAAGCTGAGTGTCTAAAACAACGAGCATTTCGTTGGAAATAAGGCCATGCCTGTTCAGGTCAGTTACTTTTGCCGACATATTATTCACCAGTTCTATCGGCGCATGATGTTTAATGGAATTTTCTATTTCCGAATAGTCACTATCCAAAGCCATTTTGGTTGATTCTTCCGAAAGATGCCGGCTTAAAGAATGAGGAAAAAATGAAATATGCTGCTGAAAAAAATCACGATTCTGAATATCATTTTTCATTAAAATACTATTCATTTTTATAGCAAAATTCCTGGAATCATTCACGAGTTTCCCCCAAAGTTTTCTGCCTTCCCACCATCTGTCATATGCAGTATTTGTCCGGAAAACCAAAAGCAGCGACAAAACAAAACCCAGCAAAGAATGAAGAAGATTTACGTTTTTTACAGCAGATTTTTCAGTGAGTTTCAGATATTCAATCTCCAGATAATAAACTCCGTAAGAATACAAAGCCATGCCAATCAGCGACGGTGCAAGAATTTTCATGGTATCCCTTTTATTAAAGCTGAAAAGTATTTTAAAGAAATTTTTGTTGTTATAATAATGCATCCCGATGTTTTTGCAAAAGTAGGAATTTTCAGTTTTTCAGGCATTTCATTGGAGGAATATTCGCCAGAAAACCAATCATTTTTGTATTTTTGACCTCCTTATTTACCTTACAGAAAATGGCAAAAGAAAAGAAAGAGACACCGTTGATGAAGCAATATAACAGCATCAAAGCAAAATATCCTGATGCTCTTTTGCTTTTCCGGGTGGGAGATTTCTACGAAACTTTTGGCAAAGATGCTATAAGAACTTCACAAATACTTGGCATTGTACTTACAAAAAGAGGATTAGGTGAAGAAAACACCGAATTGGCAGGCTTTCCCCATCATTCTTTGGATTCCTATCTTCCAAAGCTGGTGAGAGCAGGACTTCGCGTTGCGATCTGTGACCAGCTTGAAGATCCGAAAATGGTTAAAGGAATTGTAAAACGCGGCGTTACAGAATTGGTAACCCCGGGAGTTACTTTTAATGATCAGGTTCTGAATTCCAAAAAAAATAATTTTCTTCTTTCCCTTCATAAAGAAAAAGAAAAATTCGGGATGGCGCTTCTTGATATTTCCACAGGCGAATTTCTTGTAAGCGAAGGAAATCTTGAGAAACTGCTTCATATCGTCAATACTTTTGATCCCAGCGAAATTATTTACCAGCGAAGCACACAAATTCCTGAACAGCTAAAAAACAGAAGTGTATTTAAGCTAGAAGACTGGGCATTTCAGTTTAATTTTGCTCACGAAAAATTAACAAATCATTTCAAAACCAATTCTTTAAAAGGCTTTGGGATTGAAGAAATGCCATTGGCGATTACAGCTTCGGGAGCCGTTTTTGCTTATCTTATCGAAGATACCCATCATAATCTGCTTTCGCACATTACCAGAATTCAGAAAATTCCGCAGGATGATTTTCTGATGATGGATCATTTTACATTAAGAAACCTCGAAATCATTTACCCTTCATCAAAGGACGGGAAAAGTGTGTTGGATATTATTGATAAAACTTCAACGCCAATGGGCGGAAGACTCCTGAGAAGACGAACCATTCTTCCTCTAAAATCGGTAAACGAAATTGAAAGAAGATTAAATCTTGTTGAGTTTTTCAACAATGAGGATGATCTTAAATATGAAATTTCAGGACTTCTGAAATCCATTTCCGATCTGGATCGTTTAATGGGAAAACTTGCTGCAGAGAAAATAACACCGAAAGAATTGGGCTATCTCCGTCAAAGTTTAATCAATATTCATAAAATAAAAGAGCTGCTGAAGCCAAAACACGAAGTTTTAGCATGGCTCAATCCGTTGAATGATTTGTCAGAACTCATTGAATTTCTTGAAAACCATCTTAATACAGAACTTCCTGTCAGTATTTCCAAAGGAAATGTTATAAAAATTGGCATCAATGAAGAGCTTGATTATCTAAGAGGTCTGCAAACAAAGGGAAAAGATTTCCTCGATGAAATGTGCAACAGGGAAATCGAACGCACCGGAATTTCGAGCCTGAAAATAAGTTTTAACAATGTTTTCGGATATTATATTGAAGTGCGAAATACACACAAAGATAAAGTTCCGGATGACTGGATACGGAAACAAACTCTCGTAAATGCTGAACGCTACATTACCGAAGAATTAAAAGAATACGAAAATCAGATTCTCGGAGCTGAAGAAAAAATTTCTGTTTTAGAATATCAGCTTTATCGAGAAACCTGTTCAGAATCAATGAAATATATAGATCTGATCCAGGAAAACTCCCATCTTATTGCGCAATTGGATGTAGGAGTAGGCTTTTCTGAACTTGCTGTTTCTGAAAGCTATACAAAACCCGTTCTGAATGAAAGCTTTACTATTAATCTTAAGGAAGCCCGACATCCTATTATCGAAAATGCACTTCCTTTAGGAGAGAAATACATTCCGAATGATATTTTTCTGGATCAAGATTCTCAGCAAATTATCATGGTAACGGGACCGAATATGGCTGGTAAATCAGCAATATTAAGACAGACCGCAATAATTTGTCTGCTGGCTCAAATCGGGAGCTTTGTTCCTGCAAAACATGCTGAAATCGGGGTTCTTGATAAAATCTTTACGAGAGTCGGTGCAACCGATAATATTTCCGCAGGAGAATCCACTTTCATGGTTGAAATGAATGAAGCCGCCAACATTCTGAACAATATTTCTGAAAGAAGCCTGATTCTTTTAGATGAAATCGGCCGCGGAACGTCAACTTATGACGGGGTCTCGATAGCCTGGGCAATTGCAGAATATCTTCATCAGCATCCTACACAGCCGAAAACGCTTTTTGCAACACATTATCATGAACTGAATGAAATGACTATCAATTTTGAAAGGATTAAAAATTTTCATGTTTCTATCCAGGAAAATAAAGGAAACATCATTTTTCTCCGAAAACTGGTTCCGGGCGGAAGTGAACACAGCTTCGGAATTCATGTTGCAAAACTGGCAGGAATGCCTTCAAAAGTGGTAAACAGAGCCAACGAAATATTAAAAACACTCGAAAATAGCCGTACACAAAATGGCTCTGCAGATCATATAAAAAGAGTAACTGAAGAAAATTTACAGCTCTCATTCTTTCAGCTTGATGATCCTGTTTTGGAAAATATTCGTGAAGAATTAACAAAAATTGACATCAATACTTTAACACCGATTGAAGCTTTAATGAAGCTCAATGCGATCAAAAAAATGATTGGAAAGTAGTTTCCATTTTCTGAAATTTATAATAAATATTTATTAATTTTTATCCCTTTTTCTGATTGTGTAAATATAATCCTGAAAATATTTTACATTTGTAAAAATAAAACATAAAAAAATGGCAGAAGTAAATTACAGATCAGAAAAGAAATTGGCTGCGGGACTTTTAGGAATACTATTAGGAACATTCGCAATTCACAAATTTTATCTTGGATATACAAAAACTGCGGTTATCCAGCTTATTATTTCATTAGTGACCTGCGGTGCTGGAGGATTAATCGGATTTATCGAAGGAATACTTTATCTAACAAAATCTGATGAAGAATTCGATAAAACATACGTTGAAAACAAAAAAGAATGGTTCTAATAAAAAAGCTGCTTCATCTTTAAAGCAGCTTTTTTTATTTAGTTTTTAGAATTCCATATTGACTTCCAGTTTTTCTGCCAGAAGTTTGGAAACTTTTACTTTGAGTGGCTCGATATCGATGTTTTGCATCGCATCGTTAGCGAAAGCGTAAAGCAACAATGCTCTTGCTTCTTTCTTGAAAATTCCACGAGCTCTAAGGTAGAACATCGCGTCCTCGTTTAGCTGTCCAACGGTACAACCGTGCGAACATTTTACATCATCTGCGAAAATCTCCAGCTGAGGTTTTGTATCGATCGTTGCGCCTTCGTCCAGCAAAATGTTATTATTCTGCTGATAAGCGTTGGTTTTCTGGGCAATCTTGTTCACAAACACTTTTCCGTTGAAAACACCGTGCGATTTGTCTTTGAAAATCCCTTTGTAATTTTGGTAAGATTCGCAGTTTGGCGTGTTGTGATGTACGGCCGTATGATGGTCTACCAATTGGTCTTTCCCGATAATAGTGATTCCGTTCATAAAAGAATTGATATTCTCTCCATTGTGAATGAAATCCAGATTGTTACGAACTAATTTCCCTCCAAAAGAGAACGTGTTCACAGTCGTTAAGCTGTCTCTTTCCTGCTTCGCAAATGTGTGGTCCACAAGGTAAGAAGTGTCGCTGTCGTTCTGCAATTTGTGCCAATCTGCTTTTGCATTTTGGTAAGTGAAAATCTCTGTCACTGAGTTGGTGAAAACAAAAGATTCATCAAAATTATGATGACTTTCAATGACTTCTACTTTTGCGCCAGCTTCTACAATCAGAAGATTTCTTGTGTTGTAGAATGTATTTTCTTCCTGACTGTCAGAAATATAAAAAACGTGAATTGGTTTTTCTATGACGATATTTTTCGGAACTTTCAAGAAAAATCCTTCATTGAAATAAGCCAAATTCAAATTTGTGAAAGCTAAATCTTTGCTCGCAATTGTATTGAAATACTGATTGAAAGTTTCTTTTTTTGCTGAATCATTAAGAGCTTCATTCAAAGTCAAAAATTCTGCATTTTCTATAGAAATGTTAGAATATTCTTTATGAAGTTTCCCGTTGATGAACACAATCCAGTCAAAATGTTCTTCTCCAAGATGCAATTCGTCCAACTGCTCTTTGGTAATATGATGAGCTTCTGAAGGGAAAAAATTGTAATCTTTCTCTGTGATTTCCTTCAGATTCGTGTATTTGTATTCTTCATCTTTTTTGGTCGGAAAACCTTTCTCTTCAAATTTCTGAAGAGCGATTTTTCTCTCTTCGTTCAAAAAAGAATGACGAAGCGATTCCAAAAAATCTGAATGTTGATTTATTGTTTGTTCAAATAAAGCCATTGTAATGGTTTGATTTTGCATCGTTTAGAAGATTAAAATTAAATTTGAATTAGTTCAAAAGCCAATCGTAACCTTTTTCTTCCAATTCAAGTGCTAGGGATTTATCTCCTGTTTTTATGATTTTTCCATCTGCCAAAACGTGAACGAAATCTGGCTGAATGTAATTTAAAAGTCTTTGGTAATGCGTGATTAACAAAACTGCGTTGCCTTCGTTTTTGAATTGGTTTACACCATCAGCAACGATTCTCAAAGCATCGATATCTAATCCAGAATCGGTTTCGTCAAGAATTGCCAATTTTGGATTCAGCATCATCATTTGGAAAATCTCGTTTCTTTTCTTTTCACCTCCAGAGAAACCTTCGTTCAAAGAACGAGAAAGGAAATCTTTCTTGATTCCTAATTTCTCAGAGTTTTCACGAATCAAACCCAACATTTCTTTAGCGCCCATTTCTTCCAATCCGTTTGCCTTTCTTGTTTCGTTAAGAGCTGCTTTGATGAAATTGGTAACGGTAACTCCAGGGATTTCCACAGGATATTGGAAGGAAAGGAAAATTCCTTTGTGTGCTCTTTCTTCAGGCGCATCTTCACCGATTTCTTCTCCTTCGAAAAGAATTTCGCCATCTGTTACTTCATAATCTTCTTTCCCTGCAATTACAGAAGAAAGAGTCGATTTTCCAGCTCCGTTCGGTCCCATAATAGCGTGAACTTCGCCTGGTTTTATTTCAAGATTGATTCCTTTTAAAATTTCTGCGCCATCTTCAATTTTGGCGTGTAAGTTTTTGATATTAAGCATTTATATATGTTTAAAACTTGATTTTTATTTTTAACATTAAGGATTTAAGTTAATTCTAATGTTTTTATTTATTTTTAAGTAAATCAATAAATTGATTTTAATTAAGGTTTTTAAGTTTTTATTTAGCTTAATTCCTTAATGTTTTATAATTCATTCCGGTAGTTTTGAAAAATATTCATTCACTAATGGAATCATTGATTTAGTAATATTATCCGTATAAAAATTAATCAGAAGACCTTGAGGCTTTTTCAGAATTTTCATATAAGTCATCAACTGAGCTTGATGAACAGGTAATAATTTTTCAACAGTTTTAATTTCTACAATGATTGTCTCGTTGACAAGTAAATCAATCTTTAGTGGAGTTTCAATTTCAATCTTTCCGTAATTGATTTTTGTAGTAATCTGTTGATTAACTAAATGTCCTTTTTTCCTTAATTCATAAGCCAAACACAATTCGTAAACACTTTCCAACAATCCTGGTCCCAATTCTTTATGAACCTTGATTGCACATCCTACAATGTCATAAGAAAGTTGTGTTACTTCTGTTTTGGTCATATTTAATTTTCTTTAAAAGAATTGATTTATCAATTCCTTAATTTTCTTAATTCCTTAATGTTAAATCTACTATCCAACTGAACCTTCAAGGGAAATTTCCAATAATTTCTGAGCTTCAATTGCGAATTCCATCGGAAGTTTGTTTAAAACTTCTTTACTGAATCCATTCACAATCAGAGCAATTGCTCTTTCTGTATCAATTCCTCTTTGGTTACAATAGAAAATTTGGTCTTCTCCGATTTTCGAAGTTGTAGCTTCATGTTCCAATTGTGCAGTTGGGTCTTTGATTTCGATGTAAGGGAAAGTGTGTGCGCCACATTCGTTACCCATCAACAAAGAGTCACATTGAGAGAAGTTTCTTGCTCCTTTTGCAGTTGGCATTACTTTTACCAGTCCACGATAAGAATTGTTAGATTTTCCTGCAGAAATACCTTTGGAAATAATGGTTAACCTGGTATTCTTTCCAATATGAATCATCTTAGTTCCTGTATCTGCATATTGATGCATATTGGTAACTGCTATCGAATAAAATTCTCCAACCGAATTATCACCTTTCAAAATACAGCTCGGATATTTCCAAGTTACAGCAGAACCTGTTTCAACCTGAGTCCAGGAGATTTTTGCGTTTCTTTCGCAAAGTCCTCTTTTAGTCACAAAATTGAAAACGCCACCTTTTCCTTCTTCATCTCCAGGATACCAGTTCTGAACAGTAGAATATTTAATTTCAGCATCATTCATTGCGATTAATTCTACAACTGCAGCGTGAAGCTGATTCTCGTCTCTTGACGGCGCAGTACAACCTTCAAGATAAGAAACGTAACTTCCTTCGTCAGCAATGACCAAAGTTCTCTCAAACTGACCAGTTCCAGACTGATTGATACGGAAATACGTGGATAATTCCATCGGGCATCTTACACCTTTTGGGATGTAGCAGAAACTTCCATCAGAGAAAACTGCGGAGTTAAGAGCTGCATAGAAATTATCGCCTCTTGGGACCACTTTTCCGATGTATTGCTTTACCAAATCAGGATGGTTTTTGATTGCTTCCGAAATGGAGCAGAAAATAATTCCTTTCTCCAATAAAGTCTCCTGAAAAGTCGTTTTCACGGAAACAGAATCCATTACGATATCGACCGCAACACCAGAAAGTCTCTTTTGCTCTTCTATATTGATTCCCAATTTTGCGAAAGTCTTTAGCAATTCCGGGTCTACTTCATCAAGGCTTGCCAATTCTGGTTTTGCCTTCGGAGCTGCATAATATCTGATAGCCTGAAAGTCAGGTTTTTGATATTTGATGTTTGCCCAATCTGGTTCTGTCATTTTCAGCCAGATTCGGAAAGATTCCAAACGCCATTCCGTCATCCATTCAGGCTCTTCTTTCTTTGCAGAAATCGCCCGGATGATATCTTCATTCAGACCAATCGGGAAATCTTCATACTCGATATCCGTCTCGAATCCAAACTCATATTTTTTATTTTCTAAATCGACGCGTAAATCGTCTTCGGTATATTTACTCATAATTATTTAAAAATTTAGAAATTAAGAGATTTAGAAATTATTTTTTTCCTACATTGCTCTTTTCCAAATATTTTATGAAATGATAAACTTCTTTTGTTATTTCTAAACATTCTTCATTCAGAACATTAAAAGTTTCCTCATTGATTTTTTCTAAACTGTATAAAACAAATAACATATTTCTTACTTCAGCACAACTTCCTTTTGCTATCCAAAGAAATCTTATGAATTGTTTATTACTTCCATATTCTGAGCCTTATGCAATATTATTTGATATTGATAAAGTTGCTCTTTTCAATTGGTCTTTAAGTGAAAATTCTTTATTTAGATTTTCATTTTCAAGAAGTTTAAAAATTTTAACTGTAAATGAAATAGTTTTCTTATAAATAGGAAACTCTTCAAATGAAACAGCCATAATTTCTAAGTTTCGGAATATCTAAATCTCTTAATTACAAAGAGAAACTTTCTCCACAACCGCAAGTTCTTGCAGCATTTGGATTATTAAAAACAAAACCTTTTCCGTTCAATCCTCCGGAATATTCGAGAGTTGTACCTGCTAGATAAAGGATTGATTTTTTGTCCACAACGATCTTCACACCATTATCTTCAAAAATCTGATCGGTCTCACTTTTTATATTATCAAACTTCAGGACATATTCTAAGCCGGAACAACCGCCGCTTTTTACGCCCACTCTTATATAATCGGTCTCAGGATTGAAGCCCTCTTCAGTCATCAACTGAGCCGCTTTGGATTTTGCCTGATCGCTTACTTTTATCATTGTTTTTATTTAGACTGATTTTAGTCAGCAAAAATACGATATAATTTCCGCAATCTCAAATTGATGACATCTATTTTAACGATTTTACTTTACATAAAAACCACTGCAGCATCTTCTCATGAACATCGTTAAATAATTTATAATTCCGTTAATAAAATTATAATTATAACTCACTAAAAATTAACTTTGTCTTGTTTTAATAATCAAATTTATATGAAAAAGAATTTCATTTTATTTATGCTTTGTTTCATGTATTATTATCTGTCTGCGCAGACCGAAAGATACATCTATGAAACCTGGGTGAATCCGGACACCATAAATTTAGTGGACATGAAGATGGAAAAAACATTTTTGGATATTCGCGGACAGCAATCTGTGTTTGTCAGCGAAAACAAACTTCTAAAGGATTCTCTGAATTTTGTCCTGAGGAATTCAGAAAACCAGGAACCAAAAAAAAGCAAGAAAAAAGATAAAGCAGACTTTCCAAAACTTCCAAACGGCAAAACGTTGCAGCCCACTTTTTTTGAATTTTTCATTATTAAAGACGAAGCAACCGTCAATTTTGTAGAAAATGTAGGCTCAAGGCAGGTTTATTATCCCGAAGACAGAAAATTAAACTGGAATATTTCCGAACAGTTTTCGGATTTTAACGGATACAAAATTCAAAAAGCAACAGTAAATTTCGGAGGAAGAATTTGGACCGCATGGTTTGCTCCTGAGATTAAAATTTCTGACGGACCATACAAATTTTCAGGACTTCCGGGACTTATTCTTAAGCTGGAAGACAATAAAGGCGATTACAGGTTCAGTTTTCTAAAGAAAATTTTTCTTCAGAATAATTTCTCTGAAAGTATAAAGCCAGAGGCAAGACAATCTACCCGAATCAATTTCAAAGGAGATAAAGCAGCTGTTATGCTTGAATTAAAAAAAGAAAAAAACAGTCCGGATACTACAGATTTTCAACATCCAAATGGAGGAAGAGGAATGCCAATGGGAGGTGGTGGAATGCATCCTGGCGGAACACGTGAAATGGGAGGTGCGCCAGAAATGAATACGATTCAAAGCACTGTCGGTAACTCAGGAAATTCAGCTATTTCAAACTCATTTAACACAAATCCGATCGAACTAAAACCTTAAAACAAAGTATGAAATTTTTAAAAATAGTAAGTATTCTCACAATGCCTTTTATGATGGCACAGCAAAGCACTCGCTTTGTTTATCAGGTCACGACAACACCCGACTCTACCAATGTAGAAAGTAAAAAGATTGAAAATGCTTATCTTGATACTGATGGGAAAAAATCTTTTTTCTATGGAGAAAACCGTGTGAAAAGAGATTCTGTGATGGAAAGAATGCGCTCTACCAAAACTTTCGATCCTTCACAAATGGAAAATTTCCGTTCCAACATTAATTATATTGTTGAAAAAAATATTGAAAACCAGACTGTCCTTTTCAAAGACCGTATCGGAAGAGACCAATACACCTATCCTGAAAATCAACCACTTTCATGGAAAATTCTTTCAGAAACCATCACTATTGGGGATTATAAAACGCAAAAAGCAGAAACTAATTTCGGAGGAAGAAAATGGACTGCATGGTTTACAATGGATCTTCCTTATCAGGATGGCCCATACAAATTCTCTGGACTTCCTGGGTTAATTGTAAAAATTCAGGACGAGAAAGGAGATTATACTTTTGATTTGATGCAAGTCAAAAAATTAGCAGAGATTCCAAAACTTGAGCAAAGAGGACAGGATATTGCTCTGACAAAAGAAAAGTTTAGAAAAACATATCTGGCTTTTAAAAAAGATCCGGAAGGATATATGAATGCCGGAAGGAATTCTTGGCCTGGCGGCGGACAAGGAGGACCAAGTGGTGGCAACAGAGGCGGAGGAAATGCACCAGACCCGAACAGAATGAAGGAAATGCGTGAAAGAATGCTGAAAGAAATCAAGAACAATAATAATCCAATTGAGTTAAAATAACATAAAACCTGCGAAATGCAGGTTTTTATTTTATAATAATTTTTACCTTTGCAAAGATGAAAAATGCAGTTCACATTTTGACAATGATTTTCTGTCTTGGGATCTTTTTAATTCCTAAACAGAATTTCTATGCCCAAAATACTGAAACTGAAAAATGCTGCACCTCTTCCTCGGAAAAAAGCGACTGCTGCAAAGATCAAAAGAAAAATCCAGAAAAAGGATGCCAGGAAAACTGCTGTTCTGCCTGCCATACCTGCAATACTTTCATCAGTTTTCCTTTAGCAAAAGCTGAAAAACTGAATACTGAGTTCAAAAAAGATTTCTTCAAAAAATCTAGTTTTGTCTATAAAAGTCCCTCTTTTTCATTCTATCTGAAGGAGATTTGGCAGCCTCCCAAAATAGGTTAATCACATTGATGTTTCATTCCTAATGAAACAAATATTCCATTGATTTAACCTAAATTTAAAAAAAATGAAATTATTACTTACCAAGTTGTTTCTTGGTTTTACCTTATTTATATTTCAACTATCCTATTCACAAAATATTTCTAAAGAAACTGCAACTGTAAAAGGCAATTGCGGAATGTGCAAAGAAAGAATAGAGACCGCTGCAAAAAAAGCCGGCTCTTCAGCCGCAGTATGGAATGCTGAGAATCAGAAGCTTTCGCTAGAATTTGATTCCTCAAAAACTTCAAAAGAACAGATTCTGAAAAAGATTGCAGAAGCCGGGCACGACAACGAAATGTTTACAGCTTCCGATTCCGTTTATCAGAGCCTTCCGGGATGCTGTCTTTATACACGTGAAGCAAAAAAGGAAAACATTAAAAAAGAAAATGAATTTTTTGTAAAAGGAAATTGCGGCTCCTGCAAAGCCAGAATAGAAAAAGCAGCTAAAGAAGCAGGAGCAACTTCAGCGGTCTGGGATGCGGAAAAACAAATCCTTACTCTTGATTTTGTCGCTGCCAAAACTTCCGCAGATGCTATTCTTAAAAAAATTGCAGAAGTCGGGCACGACAATGAAAAATACAAAGCATCGGATTCGGTGTACAAAAATCTTCCGGATTGTTGTTTGTATGACCGCGAAATTCCGTTTGGTGAAAAAAATCCAAAAGTGCACACTGACGGAAAAACAGATTCCGGAAAAACCGAACATGATCATTCTCAACACAATGAAGATCAAAAAACAACTGATATACAGGGAGTTAATTTAGTAAAAACAGCTGATGCAACTGCTTTGAACAAAAAAAATGTTGGGCTTACTTTTGATATCAACAGCAAAGAACTTTTAAAAGCTGCATGCTGCAATCTTTCCGAAAGTTTTGAAACCAATGCCACGGTTGATGTCTCCTTCAGCAATGCTGTTACAGGAACCAAGCAGCTGAAAATGTTAGGTTTAGACCAAAAATATACAAGTCTGACAAAAGAACTTTTACCCGAAATACGAGGTTTGGCAGCTGCATATGGCTTAAATTTCATTCCCGGACGTTGGATTGGAGGAATTCAGCTAACAAAAGGAGGAAGCACTGTAACTAATGGATATGAAAGCATTACAGGACAAATCAATACCGAATTACTGAAGTTTCAGGAAAAAGAGGAAACTACCCTCAATTTTTTCGCTGACAACAATGCCCGCTTTGAAACTAATATTACGAATGTTTCTTTACTTTCTGACCATTGGAACCAAAGCATCCTGATTCATGGAAACGGAACTTTTTCGAAAATGGATTATAATAATGACGGGTTTCTCGACCAACCAACCGGAAATCAAATAAATGTAGCTTATTTATTGAATTACAATGATTTGGAACACGCAGGATGGGGTTCGCATTTTGGGATTAATTTTCTGAAAGACACAAGAAATGCGGGACAAATGGATTTTAGTAAAAATCTCGATCAAAGCGAGCAAAATGCTTACGGAGTAGGAATTGATATTTCGAGAATTCAGTTGTGGAACAAGACCGGGCACATTTTCAACGGAAAGCCTTATAGAAGTATTGGCTGGATGAATCAGTTTACCTATCACCAGCAAAACAGCTTTTTCGGTTTCAGGGATTATAACGGGAAACAAAGCACTTACTATTCTAATTTGATTTATGAAGATATTTTTGGGAATACCAATCATAAATATAAAGTAGGCGCAAGTTTTCTTTACGATAAATTCGATGAAGATTATCTCGTTCAGAATTACCGAAGAACAGAAACTGTTCCCGGAATTTTCGGAGAATATACTTTGACAGGCCTGAAGTATACTTTGGTTGCAGGAGGAAGAGTAGATTTTCATAATCTTGCAGGAACGCAGTTTACTCCAAGATTAAACTTTAAATATGACCTCACACCAAAAACCGTTTTGAGACTTTCTGCAGGAAGAGGTTTCCGTACAGCAAATATTTTTGCGGAAAGCCAGCAATATTTTGCATCTAACAGACAGATCGAAATTATTCAGAATGGTGGAGATATTTATGGTTTAAAACCGGAAATCGCTTGGAATTATGGTGCGAGTTTACAGCAGGAATTTAAAGTTTTCGGAAGAAAATCTACAATTATTGCAGACTTCTTTAAAACCGATTTTAAGGATCAGGTCGTGATTGATCTGGATCAGTCTGCACATAAAATTTTGTTTTATAATCTCGACGGCAAATCGTATGCGAGTTCTTTTCAGACACAATGGGATTTAATCCCGCTAAAAAATCTTGAATTGCGGATGGCATACAAATATTATGATGTTGTTACCGATTATCTTTCCGGGTTAAAGAAAGTTCCGTTTATGGCAAAACACCGGGGATTTGTCAATGTTGCTTATTCAACAAACAAAAATGAAAAACAAGGATTCTGGAGTTTTGACACAACACTAAATATTGTAGGAAAGCAAAGGCTTCCAAATACCTCATCAAACCCTGAAGAATTCCGGCTTGCGGAATATTCTTCCGGCTACGCAACGCTCAATGCTCAGATTTCCAGAAACTTCAATTCAAAAATCCGTGCATATGCAGGAATGGACAATATTACTTCCACTCAACAGAAAAATCCAATTATTGACGCTAAAAACCCTTTCGGGAATTATTTTGACGGAGGAATGATTTATGCTCCGATTATGCCCGGAAATGTATATGTCGGCTTAGATCTGGCTTTTTAAAATAACAATATAAAACTAAAGGAATTCAAAAATTTGAATTCCTTTTAATTTATGATTTCAGCCATTCCGAAGAATTGAGATAATTTTCGTCGGGATAATAGATGAATAAAACATTTTTCCCTTTTATGGTATTAATAATAGGTTCTGCCAAATCTCTCGGAATTGCAGGACAGCCCCAGCTTCTTCCGATTCTTTTGTGTTGTTTTGCAAAATCTTCGTTTACATAATCTGCACCGTGCATAACGATTGCCCTGTCCAAGGCCGCATCATTAAAACCTTTATCCATTCCTAAAAGCTTCAGGGAATATCCGTTGTCTCCATTATAAGTAACATCGGTAACATAAAAGCCTAAGCTGCTTTGATATGAACTTTCTGTATTTGAAAATTTTTCAGCAAATTCTTCGCCCGTATTTTTACCGTGTGCAACAAGAGAGTTAAAAAGAATTTTTTTCTCGTTGGTATCAATCACCCAAAGCCTTTTGGTATTGGATGAAAGCGAAAAATCGCAAACAGTAAGAAGATGACAATCTGCATTTAGATTCCCTGATTTTTTCAGATTTTCAAAACCTTGAAATGCTTTATCAAACACCTCTTTGTTGAGCTGGTTTCCTTCAAAATGTAAGGATGAATATAAAATCTCGGCGGCTGATAATTTTTTTATTTCTTCTGTAATTTCCGGTGTGTTTCCTAGGCTTGCAGTATCGTTTACAGCATTTTTAATTTCAGAATTTACTCTGGACGTATCGGGCGAAATGTAAAAAGAAGTAGTAATTGCAAATACAGCCGATAAAGCCATTAATAAATTTTTCATAAATAAAATTGGTTAGTAAAATTTGGTGATGCAAAATTATAAAAACATAATTATCAACACTTTATAATTTGTCAACTTTAACTTTATTTATAAAAATTTAACAGCTGGTTTTATTTTTTATCAGGTTCGAAATCCAAGCTTACAGAATTCATGCAATAGCGAGTTCCGGTTGGAGGCGGCCCATCATTGAAAACATGTCCCAAATGCGAATCACATCTTTTACACAAAACTTCTATACGTTCCATTCCGTGTGAAGAATCTCTTTTGTAGTTCACTCCTTCTTTGTCCGCTTCGAAAAAGCTTGGCCAGCCGCAAGTGGAAGCAAATTTTGCATCGGAACGAAACAGGTGATTGCCGCAAACTGCGCAATAATATTCCCCTAGTTCGTCAAAATCATTGTATTTCCCGGTAAAAGGATATTCGGTGTTGGCTTCTCTTGCAATAGCATATACTTCGGGAGCAAGTATTTTTTTCCATTCAGAATTCGGTACATTCAGCTTTGTTCTATCTGTCCTTGAATAATATGGGTTTTTGGCAGAATTATTTTCCATTTTTGTAGAATTTTTGGTTGTGGTCTCAACAGGTTTCTGTGTCTGCGAACACATTTGCAGAAACATGAGTAAAAATAATGAAATTACTGATTTAAACATTTTAAAGAAAGTATGTTTTTTTAAATGAAAAATGCGTGCCTTAAAACTTAAATTTTCATAAAATTAGTTTAATTTCTATAATCCTTACTAAATTTTAATGCGTAAAAATTTATCGTTGTCGAGATATTTATTTTATTTTGAAATTTTTAAATATTCATCAATTATAGTTTTTTGATGACGATTTTTCAATAAATTTATAAATAGGAATATTTTTTATCAATTATTCGTTTATTTCTTTCATTTTAATGTGGTTTATTATATATTTAAAAAATTAATTTCCCACAACGTTCTGCTTTTACATGAAATATTATAGTCTTGGAATTCTGATTTTTATGGTGAATTTTGTTTTTTCTCAGAGTCAGCCTTCTGAAGAAGATAGAAAATTTGATGTTTTCGGAGCTCAGGTTGTGGTCAACAAAAAAGGATTTGCAGCCGACAGAATTATAGAAATCGGTGACTCTTTATATAATGTCGCAGCTAATGACAGGCAAAAAATCAGGTCAATTTTTGTATTAATTTACGGATATACATTAAAGAAGGAGAAAACAAAGGTTTTGAGCTTATCTATGAAAATAGATTCTATTGCAAAAAAATCAAATACTCCTATTTTGAAGGTTAAAGCCGCATTTTCTTTATCAGAACAATACAGAGAATTAGGATTGTATGACAAGAGTTCGGAAAAAGCAAAAGAAGGCCTGAAAATCGCACAATCACTCCCCGAAATGCAGGAAAATGAACAAAAAGTTTTTGCTTATCTGCAATTGGGAAAGATCAGTTATGCTGAAG
>DAMDNI010000023.1:0-13100 GCA_032083825.1 Bergeyella sp.
AATTTACCAAAATTAATACCATCTTCAAAGTATGAAGCTGAAATTTCTAGGTACGGGAACATCGCAAGGGATTCCTGTTATCGGTTCTCATCATCCGGTCTGTCTTTCCGAAAATCCAAAGGATAAAAGATTGAGGAGTTCAGCTTTGGTAACTACAGATTCAGGAAAAAAAATTTTGATCGACTGCGGCCCTGATTTCCGACAGCAGATGTTGATGAATAGGGAAGAGGATATTCATTCTGTCCTCATAACGCACGAGCATAATGACCATGTGATTGGTCTGGATGACCTTCGCCCGCTGATTTTTAAAAATGGTAACGAAATGCCCATCTATTGTATGGAAAGGGTAGGCTTGGAAATTTCTGCTCGTTTTCCGTATGCTTTTGGGGAAGAAAAATATCCGGGAGCTCCATCATTCAATCTTGAAATTATCAATTCTGACTTTAAAGTTTTTGATGCTGAAATTTCTCCGGTTGAAGTGATGCATGGCAAAATTCCGATTTTCGGATATAAGTTTAAAGAACTTGCTTACATTACGGATGCCAACAAAATTTTTGATTCAGAAAAAGATAAACTGAGAAATCTTGATGTATTGATTTTAAATTGTTTACGAAAGGAAAATCCTCATCCATCACATTATATACTTCCAGAAGTTTTGCCCTTAATTGAAGAATTACAGCCTAAAAAAACGTATCTTACTCACATCAGCCATCATTTGGGATTTCATGAACAGGTACAATCGGAACTTCCTGAAAATGTATATCTTGCTTATGATGGTTTAGAAATTGAGTTCTGATTCTGAAAAATATTTTATAAAAAATTTCAAGAAATTAAAATTTCGTGTATATTTGCACACCAATTTAATGATGCCCAGGTGGCGGAATTGGTAGACGCGCTGGTCTCAAACACCAGTTCTTAGGAGTACCGGTTCGATCCCGGTCCTGGGTACTAAAAAGAGAAGATTTTATAATCTTCTCTTTTTCTTTTTATCTACTTAAAAAATACAGATTAAAATTTCTACTTGTAATGCTGGAAAATTCCGAAATCTGAGGGAGTCCATAAAGCAGCTTTTTGTCCTGCGGCTTTCAATCCGCTGTTTGCCCAAGTGTTGCAAGTGTTGAGGAAACTGTATTTTCCTTTAGCATCATAGAAAGCGTCATTGTTTCCATAAACGGCATTTGTTTTTATAAGAATTGTATTTCCATTTGTATCGTGATCGAATTTGTCATTAATATAATGGATAAGCTTTTGGTATTGTGAAGCGGAAATAGTGATTTTTTTACAATCATCTCCTTCTTTCATTTTGTCATAAAAAGTGCAATGCATGGCAGATTCGCTGAGCCAGAACGCTGCATTGAAAGCAGTAGAAAATTTTAAATCTGCCCATGTTGGTGTATCAAGATAAAAGCCTTTATCACCCCAGCCAACGGAAAGATATTTAAAATCTGTTGTTTTTGAAAGGGTATTTTCTGAAGGGACAATTTTGCTCCAGTCATAAAATTCTGATTGTATCGGCACTACAATATCGGTATGTACACCATTAGTCAGGATATAAATGTCAACGATTTTTGGTTCTTCTGTTTTTTCTTCAGAAACTTTTATAAATGGGATAAAATACCCGCATAACAAATAGAAAATAATAATTCCCAGGATGCTTCCCAATATTTTTAAAAAGATTTTAAAGATTTTCATCATTCGAATTTTATAAGTATTTAAAATTGGTTTTATTATACATATAGTGAAAATGTTTATGTATTATTAATTAAATGTTAATTTTTCCGTTGAATTTATTGCTCGTTTAAAGTTTCTTTATATATTTAATAACGAATTAAAAATCATTATTGAATGCGAGGCAAATCTAAATCACAAAAAAGATTCACAATCCGGGTAAAAGTTGCTCCTAAAAGAGTTCAAAAAAAACATTGATTTTCAGTAAAGTTATCTTTGCGAAAATCATTTTTTATTTTTGATTGTTTCTTTTCGACTTCTGTTTTTTTTGTCTTATCCAAAATGAGACACAGGTTTTTATCCCTTTTATGTTTTCTTTTAAATGAAAAACCTTGTCATTTTGTACTCTTCGAAAATATTGATTAATGAGTATAACTTGCAAAAGCCTCTTCGAGACTTTCGTATTTCCCTTTGAATTCATCTATTGGCGAATCCTGCACAATATTTCCGTTATGAATAAGAATTACTCTGCTGCAAAGCGCTTCCACTTCCTGCATAATATGAGTGGAAAGAATGACAATTTTTTCTTTTCCGATTTCTTTAATTACGTTTCTGATTTCGATGATTTGGTTAGGGTCCAAACCATTTGTAGGTTCATCAAGAATAAGAAGGTCGGGCTGATGTAAAATAGCCTGCGCTAAACCGACCCGCTGTTTATAGCCTTTGGAAAGTTGTCCGATTTTTTTTGATTTTTCCGGAGTAATACCTACTAAGTCTATAATTTCATCAATTTTCTCTTTAGGGATTTTATGAATGTCTGCAACAAAATTTAAATACTCTTTTACATACATTTCGTTGTGAAGTGGGTTGTTTTCGGGAAGAAAACCGATACTTTTTTTACATTCAGTGTCATTTTCGGTAATATTTTTCCCTTGAAAGGTAATTTCTCCTTCGTCAATTTTCAAAGCTCCTACAATAGATTTCATCAGAGTTGATTTTCCCGCTCCGTTTGGTCCGAGAAGACCGATGATTTCATTGCTGTGAATGCTGATATTCACATCATTTAAAGCTGTTTGTGTACCGAATTTTTTAGTAAGATGAATGATTTCTAAAGACATATCTTGTGTAGAATAAGTATGCAAAAATAGAGATTCTCAGCTATAATCAATAGAAAATTAAATGATTATTTAAAGTGCTGATTTTCAATGTTAACTAAATTTTAACATTTTTTTAAGTTTTGAAAGGCATTTTTATTGTACTTTTAGTGGACAAAAACATAATTATGGCAACGGAAAAAAAATTAAAAGGAACTTCTCTGAAGCTCTACAAGAACGTAGAGTACATTTACATGTATTTTGAAGACGCATTGGCACCTGGTTTAAAGTGGGTGAGAGACGGTAATTTAATGCATCTGTCTACCAACAGAACTCTTATGGTGAATTACGATAACAAAGTTTTTAAAGAAGTTTAGTTTAAAAGAAAAAAGATTGAGAAAATTCTCAATCTTTCTTTTTTGTGAGCGCGGAAGGAGTCGAACCCTCAACCTCCTGAGCCGTAATCAGACGCTCTATCCAATTGAGCTACGCACCCGTTTTTAGGTTTGCAAATATAAGACAAAATTGTTTTCTTTGAAAGATGAAAGTAAAAATCTTTTTATTAATTATCACTTTTTCTCTTTTTTCATGCAAAAAAGAAACCCAAATTTCAGAAAATAAATGGGAGCAGATTTCTCAAACAATTCGTTATCAGCAAGGTAAAGATTTTTTTGAATTCAAATCCGGAAAGTTCAGCTACAAGATTCCAAATCAACATCTGCCTTTTAAAAAAGTAATGCTGCTGAATGCAAGCCTTGTAGGATATTTTACAGAGCTCGGCGAAGAATCTAAAATCATAGGAATATCAAGTCCTGAATATATTTATTCCGAAAAAATACACCAAAATATTTCGGCAAATAAAACCCAAGATATCGGAAATGAACAGAAATATGATATAGAAAAAATTATTTCCTATAAGCCCGATGCCATTTTCACTAATTATATTCAAAGTTTTGAAAATACGTACGACCTTCTGAAAAAGAATGGAATCGAAGTCATTTTTATTGACGAATATATCGTGCAGAAACCGCTTGAAAAAACAAAAATCATTCAGCTTTTCGGTAAGCTTCTCGGAGCAGAAAAGAAAGCTCAGGAACGTTTTTCTGAGGTCGAAAAAAATTATTATGACTATAAAAAGATTGCCTTAAAAACAAAAGAACGCCCAGAAGTTTTAGTCAATGAAATGTACGGCAGCCAATGGTTTTTACCGGGCGGAAAAACATTTGTAACAGAATATATAAAAGATGCAGGGGCTGATTATATTTTAAAAAATAATCCTGACGAAAAGGCTGTTCCTATGAGTTTTGAGGAAGTTTTTGCAAAATCACGGCACGCAAAATACTGGATCAATGTAGGGAATCACAAATCCAAAAGTGAGCTTCTCGCCATTAATCCTAATTATGCAAAAATGAATGTGTACCAAAATGGTCACCTTTACACCATTGGCGGAAAAGAAAAAAACAGCAGCAACGATTATTTTGAAAGCGGGGTGGTGAGAGCCGATCTTGTTCTAAAAGATTACATTAAAATATTTCATCCTGAGCTTTTTCCGGGCGACCAGCTTACTTATATGAAAGAGCTGAAATAGCAGTTGCAGAAAACGCTTATCTTTGCAACAGATTCGGCAGATTTTTATAAATTGCTGATGATTTATTATAAATTGCTCATCAATTATTACTCAATTATTTATGTGGAAGAAGATTAAAAAACTAATCTATATTCTTATTCTGGCCAACATTCTCTTCATCATTTGGGGAAGGTTTTTCAATCCTCCCATTACCATTACGCAGATTGAAGGGCTTATTAAATACGGAAAGCTTCAGAGAGATTATATTTCTTACGACGAAATGGGAGATAATGTGAAAAAAGCAGTGATTGCCTCAGAAGATCAGAATTTTTTCAATCATAAAGGTTTTGATTACAAAGCTATTGAAAAAGCCTACAAAGACAACGAAAAAGGCAAAAAGCTAAAAGGCGGAAGCACGATTTCGCAACAAACTGCCAAAAATGTTTTTCTCTGGCAGGGCAGAAGCTGGATTCGTAAAGGCTTTGAAACTGTATACACATTCATCATCGAATTGATTTGGGGAAAACAGGTAATCCTTGAAAGATATCTTAATTCCATAGAAATGGGACAGGGCGTTTTCGGTGTAGAAGCTGCCTCACAATATTATTTTAAAAAATCCTCCAAAGATTTATCAAAAAGTGAAGCCGCATGGATTGCAGCGGTTCTTCCGAATCCGAAAAAATATGATCCTCACCATCCTTCTGTATATCTCAATAGAAAACACAACTGGATTATGAGGCAGATGAGAAATATGTCTCTTGAATAATTGAATGATTTTTACCTTTGATCATACCAGTTTCAGCACTGTACTGAAAAGATATTTTTCTTTTCGGAACGATACTGTTTCGCTCCAGCCTCTTGCTGATTTTTTAAAAAGTATCAGGAAAGAAGATTTCAGTGTCGTATTGGATTATCTTGAAAATTCTCCTGAAATAACAGAGAATTTTGCATATTATATCCGGAATCTATTCAGTGAGAAACCATTCAATCTTTCTTTGACAGAGGCCAATATCTTGTCGGAAAATGCCTTTTATCCCGAATTTAAAAAAAGACTTCTCAACAAGATTCTTCCACCTGTCGAAAACGAAAATACAGTTTGGTATCTTGTTGATAATGTTTCGGTAATGCCGAAAAAAGATCTTCAGTATCTAAGGAATATTCATGAAGATGACTTTGATGCATTTTTCAGGCTGTTAAAAATTTCGGATTTTATCAAAAGCCCGTTTGTCAAAAACGAACTGCTTTTTTCGGTAAATATTTTGGTTTGGCGCGTTATCGGAAGTGCCATGGATGTTGAGGTTGTAAATATGGTTCCCAATTACCGGAATTTTGATAATCCCTTTCTGGCACTTCAGAATGAGATTGATGAGCTGAATGACAGTTTCAGAAAGGATAAAAATTTCCAGCTCAGTTCAAAAAATGTTCTGTATAAGCAGATTAAAATTTACCTTGAACATTGCCAGGAATTTGTAGATACTGCTTTTAAAAATTCTGATATTTACGGGATTTCTAGTAAGATCAATCAGGCTCTTCTGAAAATGCGGCAGCAGCTGCAGAGGATTTCAGATGTATTGTGGCTTTTGGTAATCGACAGCGAAAGAGATTATCTTGTTAAATCCAAACAGCTTGTTTTTAATGTTTTAGATTATAAATCTCATAAAAATAACCTGAAAGAGCTTGTGGATGACAGCTCGCGTCTCATGTCGCATCTTATCACCAATCACACTGCAGAGACAGGAAAGCATTATATCACCTCCAATCTCAAAGATTATATGCAGATGTTCTGGAAGGCAGTTGGTGGAGGTGTAATTGTAGGCGCATTATGTGTCTTGAAAATGCTGTATGGCGGAGTTCCGGGAAGTGAATTTTCGCATGCACTTCTTTATGCATTTAATTATGCAATGGGATTTATCATGATTTATCTGATGAGTTTTACACTTGCGACAAAGCAGCCTGCAATGACAGCGGCAACGATGGCAAAAGTGCTTTCTGAGGGTAAAAATACCAGAAAGAATTATAAAGAATTTGCGCATCTGGTTTCCAAATTATTCCGTAGCCAGTTTATTGCATTTATCGGGAATGTATTGCTCTCATTTCCTGTTGCTTTGGCAATCATTTATGGTTTGGATGTGCTCTTTAATGCAAACATGGCAGCCGAGAAATCGGATAAGCTTTTGAGGGATCTAAATCCTTTTGAATCAAAAGCCATTCTTCATGCTAGTATTGCAGGTGTTTATCTTTTTATTTCCGGGATTATTGCGGGAAACATCGGTAACAATTCGGTTTATTTCCGGATTCCCAAGAGAATTGCTAAAAATGCAATGATCATCAATCTTTTCGGAAAGGGTTTCGCAGTAAAACTTTCAGAATATTATGCGCAAAACTGGGCAGGAATAGTTTCTAACTTCTGGTTCGGTGTATTTTTGGGTGTTACGGCTCCTGTCGGAAAATTTTTAGGTCTGGATCTGGATATTCGGCATATTACATTCGCTGCAGGCAATTTTGCCTTAGGACTTTACGGGAAAGAATTTTCGGTTACTACATCAGTTTTTCTTATCAGTTTTGTAACGGTTTTCCTGATTGGTTTTTTCAATTTTGCGGTAAGTTTCGGGCTTTCGATGTTTTTAGCGTTCCGTTCAAGGAAGATTACTTTTGTCGAAGTGAAGAAGATTGTTGCTGAAATTTGCCGGTATTTTCTTAAAAACCCTTTAAAATTTTTCTTCCCGATCCGTTCTTATCTTGATTCCCGGGCGAAAGAAATGGTGGAAAAGGTATAATTATAGAATTTGAAGATCTTCAAATTTCCCTTCCCCGAATTTTTCACTGAATTTTTTCAGGAAAAAGGTTTTTCTCATTCTGAAATCATTTTTTAGAAGTGGAGAATTGATTTTAATAAAAAGAATTTTCTCTTTCAAATTGACACTTTCAATTTCTGCAAAAAGAGTTTCGTCCAAATAATCTGCGAGGAAATCTTTAACTTCAAACGCAATCAATTTATCCTCAAAACCATAAATTCTGGCGAAAGATTTTACAAGTTCTGAAGACTCAAATTCTCGTTTCTTTTTTTTCATTTTTTCAGATTTCAAAAATTTTTGATTCTTCATTGATTCGCTTTACAACGCTTTCTGTCCTCTGTTTATGGGTGTCAGAAATAAACATTTGTCCAAAATTTTCTTTGTTTACCAATTCAATCAATTGTGAAACCCGAGTGTCATCCAATTTGTCGAAAATATCATCCAAAAGAAGAATCGGGGATTTTCCGGTGAGTTCTTTTATCCTGTTGATTTGGGCTAGTTTTAACGAAATCAAAAACGATTTCTGCTGTCCTTGCGAACCTGTTTTTTTGATTAAATTTTCATTCATTTCGAACAAAAGGTCATCCTTGTGAACTCCTTTTGACGTATAGGTGAGTTGGCGGTCCCGATCAATATTTCCCTGTAACAACCGCAAAAATTTGTTGTGTGAAACTTCAGTCTGCGAGTCAGGATTTTCGAGTAAATGAGACTCATAAATCACGGAAACATTTTCTTTTCCGCCGGAAATTATTTCATAAAAATGCTGAACAATCGGATTCAGCTTTTCTACAAAATCTTTTCTTTTTTCAAAAATCTGAGCACCAAAATTGGCAATTGGATCATCATAGATTTCCAGAGAATCTTTGTCAAAAGTTCTGTTTTTTGCAAAATATTTTAAAAGAGCATTTCTCTGCTGAAGCGTTTTCTGATACTGAATCAGATTGAAGAGATATTCCGAATCAGTCTGGGAAATCATAGCATCAAGAAATTTTCTTCTGCTTTCTCCCGAATCCGAAATCAGGTTCGAATCGTAAGGGGAGATTGTCACACTCGGCAAATAACCGATATGATCGGCAATTCGCTCGTATGTTTTATCATTTTTTTTAATGATTTTTTTTGAGTCTTTTGGCTGAAGGATTTTAATCAAATCTTCTTTTTCCTCATTTTGAATTTCGGCATCTATTGCGAAAAAATCTTCACCGGTTTTAATATTGTTGACGTCAGAATTTCCCAGAAAACTTTTCCCCACAGAAAGATAATGCAGTGCATCCAGAATATTGGTTTTGCCTACACCATTATTTCCTACGAAGCAATTGATTTGTTTAGAAAATTCAAAAGATTTTTCCGTATGGTTTTTAAAATTAACGAGCGAAAGTTTGTTGACAATCATGCATCAAAAATACTCCAATAAAATCAGAAACAAAAACGGAAGGCCGGAACAGAGTTCAACCCAAAAAGAAAAATAAGAATCATCGTTGGTGTTTTCAGAAAAATAAATCAAAATAAATGTAAAAACAGAAGCCAGAACAAAGGCAATAGAAAAACTTGATTGAAGATAGATAACGGATAAAATACAAGCCCCGAAAACCATGAAATAAGCAAGGTATTTCGTTTTCTGGATTCCGATCAATCGTGGGAAAGTAACAATTTCGTCACGTTTCATATCCCGAATGTCAAAAGGCAGAACAAGCGCGGTTACAAATAAAAAGCTGATCGCAAAAATAGGTAAATTAAAGTCCTTAAAACTCAGCCAAGAATTTACCAATGCCCAAACCAAACCGACATAAAAAATCTTAAGAAGCGGGATTTTCCGTATAAATTTTTCAAGAAAAAAACTGTTGTATAAGAGCCCCAGTATAACAATCACGAGCCATTTTACCAAACGAATCTGGTTGTGGTTCAGGATGATTAATATGCTGCAAATAATTCCGCATACCATATTGAAAATTAAAACTTTAATAAATATTTTCCTCTGATTCTGGTATTTTGTATACAGATATCCGCTGAAATACGTGAGAAAAATCAAAACAGCAGTTGGCAAACGGAATGCGTTTTGCTCAAGCATAAAAAAAATAGCCAAAAGCGTTCCCATTAAAGAAACAAAAATCTGCGAACGGATAAGGCATTTTTTTAGTAAATTTAAAAAGTCCATTTTGATATGCCGAAAGGAATCATTTCCTGACGGTCTGATTTTAAACCAAAAATATGAAATCAAAAATTTCCAGCCTTTCAAAAACAAAAACAATCTGCAGTAAACTCGCTTTTCTTTCTGCATGTTTTATTTACCTTTTCTCGTTTTCCCAGAATTATTACGACCAGCAATGGAAAAAAATAGAGGATAATTACAAAAAAGGAGTGTACAAAAACAATTTGCCTATTATTAAAGATATTCAGAAACAAGCTATGAAAGACAATAATGCTGTTCAGATCATTAAATCCTTAAAAGCAGAATTCAGTATTGTGAATGAAACTTCTGATGATACACAAAATGACGCAGCATCACAGTTTTTTGCCAAAGCCAAAACGTTTGAATATCAGCTGAAAGGTGATGACCAGCTTTTTTATAAAATCCTTCTCGGTTCTTTTTTTATGGAATATTATGAGAATAATTCGTGGGAAATTGATGATAGGACAAATACGAATAATCAGGATTTTTCGCAGATTGAAACATGGAGCAAGCTTGATTTTAAAAACTTTCTTTTAAAAAATTATCAGGATCTGGAAATGCAAAATTCCGTAATCAGGAATGTGAAAATGCAGAAGTACAAAGGTGTTTTTGAAGAGGCAGAGAACTTTGATTATTTTCCGACTTTGTTTGACTGGAATAATTATAATTACATCCGTTTTTTGAAAAATCAGCAATTGTTTACTCCAAATGAACTGAAAATGAATCATGCCAAAATAAATACTGTTTTCGATGAAACGATTGCATACAATTCCGGGAATCCAAAACTATATTTTAAGCATGAAAAAATCAATTATAATTGTGATTTCAGCAATTGTAAAGACCGTTTTGAACAGCTTGAAAAATTGGTCGAAGATGAAAGTACAAAAGGAGATTATAAAGTGAAAATCATTGCTGATATCATGACGGTTTTACAGCAGAAAAATGATTTTAAACTGGCTTTGATCTGGGCAAATGATGCAAGAGAATTGTATCCGGATTCGAGATTCCAGGCGAATATTTCTAATATTGAAAACTCTATCAAAAATCCGTCACTTTTTATTCATTACGAAAAGCAGACGCAGAGCAATAAACCTATTCACATTGTTGCAGAAGGCAAAAATCTGAATTCGTTTTCGATAAATATTTATGAAGTGAAAGACGATTTGCTTGGGTTTATGAATTTTGCTTTTGATGAGTATCGTTTTCCTTTCAAAACGGTGAAAAAATCGCTGGTTCGTAAAGATAATTTTGAACTGAAATACCCGGCAGATTTCAAAACATACAAGACTTCGTTAGAGCTTAAATCGCTGCCTTCAGGTATTTATGTTGCAGAATACGTGGTGGAAAATTCGGTGCAGTCCGGTTTTTATTTTATTGTTTCGGATTCCAAAGTTATTTATCATAAAAAGAATGATTCCGATTCCAAAACGAATCTCTTCAAAATAGTGAACAACGAAAACGGAAATCCTTTTCCGAATCAAAAACTGGAATTATATGAATTTTTACGCGACGGAAAACTGACAAAATCTTCCGTAACTACTGATGCAAAAGGAACTTTTCTTTTTCCTGACAGCAAAAGCAATCAGTATTACCGTTATTATCTGATAAAAGATGCTTCCGGAAATTACAGCATGATGGATATTTACGGGAGAAATCCGTATTATGCTCCGCAGCAGAATGATTTCAAAAAGCAGGCGCAGATTTTTCTTGACAGAGCCATTTACAGGCCAGGGCAAACAGTTTATTTTAAAGTCATTAATACAAAACTTGAAGATTCAAAAGAAATCGTGAATCCTCTTTACCAGCAGGAGATTTCTTTATACGATGCAAATGGGGAAAAAGTAAGCACTCAAACCTTTACCACCAACGAATTCGGATCTTATCACGGGAATTTTTCACTTCCTAAAGGCAAGTTGAACGGTAGTTTTTCTTTGCGTATCGAAGATGGTTCCATCAATGAATATAAAGATTTCCGGGTTGAAGAATACAAACGTCCGAAATTTGAAGTGGTTTTTGAACCAATAAAAGAAGAATACAAATACGGCCAAACCATTGAACTGAAAGGGAAAGCGTCAATGTTTTCCGGAATCGCACTGAGTAATTCTACCGTGAATTACGAAATTAAAAAACAAAACATCCGCTGGAAATATTTTTGGTGGTATCCGCAAGGCAATGATAATGAAAATTCGATTTTGGGAGAAGCAAAAACCAATGAAAAAGGAGAATTTACCATTAGGATAGAATTGAAAAAAGATGAAACCCTGGAAGGAATTCAAATTGATAATTATAACATCAATGCCTCTGTAACGGATATCAATGGAGAAACACAATCTGCCTCTGCGGATATAAAAGTTGCTTCGGTTTCACATTACCTTCAGGCTGAAAATATTGGAGATCGTTTCTCAGACGAAGATATAAAAGTGAATATTTCTCCTAAGAATTACAATGATCAGGATCTGAAAAAATCTTACAATGTAAAGCTTTCAAAACTGGAAGAGCCGAAACGCGTTTTCAGGAATAATTTTCAGAATGAGATTCAGGATTTATCTATTTTAAATGAAAATGATTTCATTCAAAAATTCCCTCATGATAAATTTGGTAAAAACGATGAGCAGAAAAACTGGAAAATTGAGAAACAAGTGATCAATCGGGTTGAAAATCCAACAACCGAAAACCAACAACGAACAACTGATTTAGGAAAATTGGAAGCCGGAACTTATAAGCTTGAATTTTATAATATCGAAGAAAAAGACACGATAAAAACCGAACAATATTTCAGTATTTGGGACAAAAAAAATCTGAAGGATTCTCAACATCCGTTTCTGAAAGCAATTCAGCCAAAATCAGAATTGAAACGGGGTGAAAAAGCAAAAATATATGTATATTCTGCGATTCCCGATGCTTTGGTCAATATTTTTATTCAAAACGGAAAAGGCGAAACCGTTACAGAAACCAAATCTTTCAAAAACGGAATTTTGGAATATGAAATCCTAATTCCAAAAGATGAAAGTATTTCGCAGCTGAATGTCCAGTTTCAAATTGTCGCTTTCAATGATGTTCAGACGCAGGCTGTTGAACTTAAAATTGCTGATGACAACAATCCTTTACGTGTAGAAACCGTTACTTTCCGGGATAAATTACAGCCCGGACAAAAAGAAAAATGGAGCATGAAAATTCAGGGCAATGACAATGAAAAAATAAATGCAGAAGTTCTGGCAAACATGTATGATAAGTCTCTTGACCAATTTGCTGTCAACAGTTATTCGTGGCAGAAAATCGTGGCGAATCCGTATTTCGTTGTAGGATATGATTTTCGGCAAAATCTTTCGCAGGAGTATTATCAGAAAAGGTTTTCTTATAAAGACAATCAGGAAATTTATATCCCTTATTTCAGCTGGTTTGATGGGGAGATTTATAACAATTATTCTGATAAAAATACAATTGAAGGAGTTGTTGTAACAGCTATGGGTATCAAAAAAGAAAAAGCAGTTTTAGGTTATTCAACAGCTCCAATTGCAGGAAGAGTTGCGGGAGTACAAGTTGCTGATTCGGCTCAATCTAAAGAAATTGAAGGAGTTGTTAAAATTGGAGGAGTAGCAAAGAAAAAAGAAGAAAATTTAGATAATATCCCAGTTCGTCAAAACCTCAACGAAACAGCATTTTTCTATCCTAATCTTTTGACAGATAAAGACGGAAATGTAAGTTTTGAATTCACTTCTCCGGAAGCTTTGACACAATGGAAAGTAATGTTTTTGGCTCATACAAAAGATGCTAGAAGTGCAATTTTGGAAAAATCTGTCGTAACACAA
>DAMDNI010000023.1:13110-21950 GCA_032083825.1 Bergeyella sp.
GTTTTCTATCACACCAAATTATCCAAGATTCTTACGAGAAGGTGATGAACTAAATCTTCAAACTAAAATCTCAAGTCTGGTTAATCAAAAATTAACCGGTTTTGCACAATTGCAGATTTTGGATGCTTTTACGAATGAAGATATCACTGAAAAATTTGGAATCAGCCAATTGACAGAAGTTTCCGGATATAATAAAGAACAATCTTTTTCATTGGATGCAAATGGAAATACGTCTGCAACGTGGAAACTGAAAGTACCGAATAATGTCTCATCAATTATTATAAAAGTCGTTGCTTCATCAGAGTCTTTAAGTTATAAAAATGTCAAATTTTCTGATGGCGAACAAAAAGCAATCGCAGTTCTTCCAAACAGAATGTTGGTTACAGATGCACTTCCGATTTTTGTAAAAGAAAGACAGACCAAAACTTTCACTTTGGAAAATCTGAAAAATTCTGATTCTAAGACTTTGACGAATATTTCCAACACTTTGGAGCTGACAACCAATCCGATTTGGGAAATTATGTTTGCGCTTCCAAGCCTGAAAGATGATACTAATAATTCTGCGGATGTTGTTTTCAACAAATGGTTTGCTGATGTTTTGGCTTCGGAGATTTTCAAAGCGAATCCAAAAATGAAAACCGTTTTTGACGAATACCAATCCAAAGGTCTATTGAACTCGAATCTTGAAAAAAATAAAGAATTGAAACAATTATTATTGGATGAAACGCCTTGGATTTTAGAATCGAAAAATGAAACGGAACAAATGCAGAAACTCGCAAGATTATTCGATGCGAATACGATGCGAAATTCAATTCAAAATGATTGGTCAGAATTGGTAAAATTGCAAAATCCTGATGGTGGATTTAGTTGGTATCAAGGTTATCCGAGTTCGTATTACACTTCGCTTTATATTTTGAAAAATCTTGGAAGAATCAATGAATGGTTGAAAGGAAATCTTTCTGATTATCAAAGTTCTGAACAAAAAGAAATGGTCAAAAAACTGGTTTCTTATGTGGACAACGAAGTGAATAAATATTGGAAAACGGATAAAGACAATGTTTGGAATAATTTTGTTCTCGATTATCTTGACACAAGACATTATTGGGAAAAAGAATATGCTTTGAAAGCAAAAGGAGCAACTTTGAAAACTTCGGTTATTTCCAAAGCTAAAAAAGCAGAAATCAAAGATTTTACATTCTTCGGATTGCACAGAGCAGCTTTGTTATTCAATAATTACGGATTGAAAGATGTTTCGAAAAAACTGATGAATTATTTGAAAGAAACTTCGACAGAAACAGAAACTCAAGGTGTTTATTGGAAACAAAATCTGAATGATTGGGGTTGGTATTCTTCCAAAACCGTGAATCACGCTGGAGCTTTAGAGGCTTTCCAAAAATTAACTCCGACTGATGAAAACTTCATCGAGGAAATGAAAATCTG
This sequence comes from Bergeyella sp., assembly GCA_032083825.1. GTDB lineage: Bacteria > Bacteroidota > Bacteroidia > Flavobacteriales > Weeksellaceae > DAMDNI01. The sequence continues at coordinate 14,551 of DAMDNI010000023.1, forward strand.
GCTGATTACTCAGAAAGAAGTGAATTCCTGGGGTAATTCCAGAGGAACAGCGGAAGTTATTTTTACGATTTTGAATTCAGGGAAGTCTTGGACTTCTGCAGAATCTGACAAAGCGGAAATCACTTGGGGTGGAAAACAACTGAATCCGCAAACGCAAGCAACGGGTTATGTTAAACAAACCGTAAATTCCGAAAATTTGGATAAAAATCTTTCAACTGTTACGATCAAAAAAGAAAGTGCAGGAATTGTTCAGGGTGGACTATTTTGGCAATATTATGAAGACCTTGATAAAATAAAATCTTCAGAATCTTATATTTCTATTTTTAAGGAATTGTACAAAAAAGTGAAAACAGAGAACGGAGAACAACTAATTAAAATCAATGAAAATTCACCAATCAAAGTTGGAGATAAAATAACCGTAAGAATGATTCTGAATACCGACAGAAATATGGAATTTATTCATTTAAAAGATATGAGAGCGGCTGGTTTTGAGCCTTTGGATGTAATTTCTGGTTATCAGTGGAAAAACAATCTGGGATATTATCAATCCACAAAAGATGCTTCCACCAACTTCTACATCGAATATATGCCGAAAGGAAAATATGTTTTCGAATACGATTATATTGCCAATGCAAGCGGAAATTTCTCTAATGGAATCACTACGTTGCAAAACTATTATGCTCCACAGATGAATGCACATACGCAGGGAACAACTGTCAAAATCGCGGAATAGTTTCTTGTCAAAATTTCTTTTGATCCCACTTTATTTGAGGCGGGATTTTTATTAGTATTATGGGTGAAAATGTCTTTTAATTTAAATTTCGTTAGTTTTTTCCAGAGAAAATATTATTTTTAGCAAAAAATTATTGAAAAGGATTCAATAATGTGAACGAAATTAAAACTGCTAAATATTTCGAAATGATTAAAAAAATATTTTTTTCAGCAAGCCTTTTGGTTTCAACTATTTCTTTTGCCCAGGTAAATCACTGGACAAAAATCGGAAAAGTAAGTGCAAAAGCTTCTCTTTACGAAAGGAAATATGTACCGAATGCTTATAAAACTTATCAATTGAATGTTGATGGTTTTAAGAATTCTCTTAAAAATGCACCACAGAGATTTTCTAATGATGAATCTCTCGTGTTGAAATTTCCCGATGCAGAAGGCAAAATGTCAGATTATGTCATTCTTGAAGCTCCTGTGCTTTCAAAAGAGCTTCAGGAAAAATATCCCGAAATCCGCTCTTATGTAGGATATGAAAAAGGAAACAACCTGAATACCATCCGTTTTAGTATATCGCCTTATGACGGTTTGAATGTCATGTATTTTAACGGAAGATCAACAGCATATTTAGATGCTTATTCTAAGGATAATTCTACTTATATCGTGTATGACAGAAGTGCAGTTCCTGCAGATAAAAGCAATTTTGTATGTGGTGTGACAGATTCTCCGGATGCGTATGAGGCACCGCCTGTTCCGCAATCTTTAGTGCAGGACGGATTGCTGAGAACTTATCGGCTTGCTGTTGCTACAACTATAGAATATTCTGCGTATTATATCAATAGAGCAGGACTTCAATCAGGAACAGAAGGACAAAAAAAAGCTGCTGTGCTTGCAGGAATCAATGCTACAATGACCAGAGTAAACGGAGTTTATGAGAAAACAGTTTCTCTCACCATGCAGCTTATTGCAAATAATACCGATATCATCTATATTACCAGTGATAATTTTACCAACGATGATCCTTCCTTGCTTATTGATGAAAGTCAGGCGGTTATTGATAGTGTTATCGGATTGGCCAATTATGATATAGGGCATACTTTTAGCACACAAGGCGGAGGATTGGCAGGATTAAGAGTTCCTTGTACAGCTTCAAAAGCCCGAGGAATTACGGGAATTACGGCTCCGATTGGTGATGCTTATGATATCGATTATGTAGCACACGAAATGGGACATCAGTTTGGAGCAACCCATACTTTTGATAATTCATGTGGAGGAAACAGAACTGCATCAACTTCTGTAGAGCCTGGAAGCGGAAGTACAATAATGGCTTATGCAGGTATATGTCCACCAGATGTTCAGTATAGAAGTGATCCTTATTTTCATGTAGTAAGTGTGAACCAGATTTATACCAACATCTTTAGCGGGAATTCTTCTTCATGTCCTGTAAAAAGCAGCAATAACAATCAGGTTCCTGTTGTAGATGCAGGTCCGGACTATAATATTCCTTACGGAACCGCTTTCGTTCTTACGGGAACCGCTTCTGATCCGGATGGTGATGCGCTTACTTATCTTTGGGAACAGACTGATGTGAGAACACCTACAAATTCTACAGTACCTTCTGCAACGCAAACCAACGGAGCTGTTTTTAGATCTTACCTTCCTAAAACCGTTCCGGAAAGATATTTTCCGGTTATGAGCAGTATCGTTGCAAATAATCTTACCCCAACTTGGGAAGTTATCCCTTCTGTTCAGAGAAACCTTAATTTTGCTTTATTAGTGAATGATGAAAAAGCTACAGGGAATCAGTCGAAAAGGGATAATGTACTTATAAAAGTAGCAAATACAGGCCCTTTTAAAGTAACCTCGCAATCTGCTTCATCTTCTGTATTAGGAGATACTTCAATTACAGTAACTTGGGATGTCGCCGGAACAAATGCGTCACCAATAAATGTTGCCAATGTAAAGATTCTGCTTTCAAAAGACGGTGGATATACTTATCCTTTTACTTTGTCAGAAAGTACTCCAAATACAGGTTCAGCCAATGTAACAGTTCCGAACGAAGCGATTACAAGTGCAAGGATTATGGTAAAAGCAGTTGATAATGTTTTCTTTGCTCTTAATGCTTCTAATTTCAGTATTACTAAAAATCTTGCTGTAAATGATGTATCTAAAAAAGGATTTGCTATCTATCCTAATCCTGCAAAAGGACAATTCAGTATTGAACTTGCGCAAAACGGGAAAGCTGAATATCAGATTTTTGATATGTCAGGAAGATTATTGAAAAAAGGACAAGTGAATTCACAGGAAAATATTTCGATTTCAGATTTGAAAACGGGTAACTATAGAGTTGTAGTTTCCACCGAAGGGAAAACAAACAGCCAAAATCTCATAGTGAAATAAAATATAATTATTGAAATATAAAAGTTGCTTTTAACGAAGCAACTTTTTTTGCTTCTGTCCGTATTATTGAAGGTATATAATATTATCTTTATGAAAAAATTGAATGGAAAATATTTTTGATATAAAAGAAGCTCAAAGCTATATCGGAAGAATCAATCTGCTTACTCCCGAAACCCGGCGCAAATGGGGAACAATGTCCGCCAGCCAGATGCTTGCACATTGCAATGTTTCTTATGAAATGATTTATGAACCCAATAAACATCCAAAACCAGGCAGCATTGCAAGATTTTTTCTCAGGAAATTTGTGAAGAAAAAAGTAGTCAGTGAAACTCCGTATAAACAAAATATTCCTACTGCGCCGCAATTTAAGATTCCGGAAGAAAGAAATTTTGAAGAAGAAAAGAAAAGGCTGATTGGCTTTATCCAAAAAACACAACAGCTGGGATCAGAAGCGTTTAATGGTAAAGAGAGCCTTTCTTTTGGGATACTGACTTCTCAGGAGTGGAACAACATGCTTGCAAAACATCTGAATCATCATTTAACACAATTCGGAGTTTGATTATGTGCACAACGATATTATAAAGTAATTTTTAGGTAAAAACATTTAATATGAAAAAACTTTTTTTATTTTTTATTTTCATTTCGGCTTTGGGGTTTTCCCAAATGCCCAATATTTCAAAAGTCTGGCTGAATGACGGAAAATTCTATACAGGTAAAATAGGAAACGGAAATGACAGCGCAGATCTGAAATTGAAAATCAATATTTCTGAACAGGACAAGAAAAAAGATCAGGAATATTTTGTATCAGGAGTTTCTGTTGTAGAGCAGGTGGTTTCTAACTTTGAAGGAAAGCTCAAAATTACCAAATACAAAGACGGAAAAAAGAAAGGGATGGTTTTCGGGGAATTTGATTTTGCAGAAGAACCGAAAGGACAGCATTCCGGAACTTTCAAGGGGAAATTTGTCTATACTTTTTCCTGGAACCGAAAAACAGAAACAATAGAAAATCAGTACATTGAATTTATCGGCAACTGGAAAAGCTATGACGGCAAACTCAACTATAAAACCAGCTGGAAAAATCAGGAAAAATGAAAAAAATAATCTACATTATCTTATTATTGCCTCTATTTATGCTTTCACAGGAATCAAATATCAATACTTCGAGTTTAGGCGCGTTTTCAGTAAGCCTGAATGTTAAAGATTTGAAAAAATCAAAAGAATTTTATGAGAAACTCGGCTTCAGCCAAATGGGCGGAGATATCACCCAGAATTACCTGATTATGAAAAACGGAAATTCGCTTATTGGCCTTTTCCAAGGAATGTTTGAGGGTAATATTCTTACATTCAATCCGGGATGGGACGAGAATGCAAAAGAGATCAATCCTTTCAGTGATGTCCGTCAGATTCAGGAAAATCTGAAAAAAAACGAGATAAAACTGGATAAAGAGGCTGATCCGAAAACAAAAGGTCCGGAACACATTTTTCTGAAAGATCCTGACGGAAATATGATTTTAATAGATCAGCACAGATAAAAAAACTGCTGAATAATTTTCAGCAGTTTTGTATCCTAAAATCCGTATTGAAGACCAATCTGAAAACCGCTGTTGCGGAGTTTTTCGTCATTGCTTTCGAGACTGGTTTCTCCATTTTTGTTAATATCGGTAAATCCGGCTAAATATCTTGCTGTAAGTTTCAGCCCGTTTTTAATTTTAATCCCGGCTCCTAATCCAAGGCTCAGGTCAAAAGAGTTGAAACGGTCAGAATCTGTTACGGTAGTAGTTTTGCTTCCGCTTTCATATTTGTCTTTGTTGCTCACCAGAAATCCCATCTGAGGTCCCGCTTCAACATAAAATTGAGGAATCAACTCAAACTGGAACATAATCGGAACAGCAATATAATTAAGCGTAAGCGTATGGGCATTGCTTCCGTTGTTATATTTTGCTCCCACACTGTTGTAAATCAATTCCGGCTGAATGCTGAAAACTTCATTTACAGGCGCATGCATATATAAACCTGCATAATAACCAACTTTAACATTGGTGTCGTCCCAGCCTTCGTTGTTGATTGTTGTGAGATTTAGGCCGCCCTTTACTCCGAAAGATTGAGAGAAGGAAAAAGCAAAAGAAGAGATTGCGATGAGTTGTAAAAGTTTTTTCATAATTAAATTTCTTTGCACAAACAAAAATATGAAAAACATTGAAAAACGCCCGAAAAATTGGTTAAATAAAGTGAAAATTTAATTTAAGCTTATACTTCAAGGATTGATAAAATAATATTGATAAATCATTTTTATTAAATTTAATAAAATAAATTTTTATGCATCAGAATAAAACACAGCCGACAGACCAAAATGTGGAATTATTTATAAGAAATTCGGATCCGAAAAAAACAGATGACAGTTTTAGGCTGATCAAAATAATGGAAAGGCTTTCCGGAGAAAGCGCAAAAATGTGGGGAACCAATATTATTGGCTTCGGAAGTTATCATTATCAATATGAAAGCGGAAGAGAAGGAGATATGTGCCGTATCGGCTTTTCGCCCAGGAAAGATAAATTTTCTTTATATATTTTAAGCTGTTCCGGCGATGAGGAGGAGGAACTTCTTTCAAAACTGGGAAAAATAAAAACCGGAGCATCGTGCATTTATTTTAAAAAGCTGGATGATCTGGATCTGGAAATCCTAGAAAAGCTTATCCGGAAATCTCTCTTGAAAACCAAAGAAATGTGGGGATAATTTTAGTGCTGTATCTGTCTATTATCTTTTGCTTATTCCTCCCGAAAATGTATCTTTGTGCTGTTGATTTTTTGAAATATCCGCATTTTATTTTTCGGATGAAGTAGAAAAAACAAATCTTTAAAGACCTTTTTTGTCTTTATTAAACCTTACATTTACAATAAATTTTTTCTCGAATGTTTTTAGTTTTTGATACGGAAACCACAGGTTTACCACAGAATTTCAATGCTCCGCTTTCAGATTCGGGCAATTGGCCGAGGATGGTTCAGATTGCCTGGCAGCTTCATGACGAAGAAGGAAATCTTGTGGAAAATCAGGACTATATTATCAAGCCGGAAGGCTATGATATTCCTTTCAATGCATCAAGAATTCACGGTATTACGACAAAGCTGGCGAACGAAGAAGGACGGGATTTGTATGAGGTTTTACTAGAGTTTAATGAAGTTTTAAAGAAAACAAAATTCGGAGTCGGGCAAAACGTTGAATTCGATTATAATATTGTCGGGGCAGAATTTTTCAGGAAAAATATAGAAAACAATCTTCAGGAGCTTCCGAAAGCAGATACAATGCATCTTGCAACAGATTTTTGTGCTTTGGGCGGAGGAAAATCGGGAAGATTCAAACCTCCGAAACTCGAAGAAATTTACGAAAAATTGTATGGCCATAAGTTTGATGAAGCCCACAATGCTGCAGCTGACGTAAATGCAACTGCACAGGTTTTTTTTGAATTGATAAGAGTTGGAGTCATTGATTCAGCAAATCTTAACGTTTCTGAAACTCTGATTCAGAATTTTAAGGCAAAACATCCAAATCCTGTGCAGCCGTTCGGTATTGTTATCCGAAGACAGGTTTCTGTAAGCCACAAGAAAAAGAAAAATGATTTTGGTGAAGGTTCTGAAATTGAAATCGGAGACTATTTCCATTTTCATAATCATAGTATTTATTCATCTTTGCAGGCGTCAACAGATCTTTCCCAGCTTGTAAAAAAGGCACTTGCAGAAAATTTTAAAGCGGTTGGCCTAGTTGATTTGGGAAATATGATGGGAGCCTTCAAATTTGTTTCAGAAGTAGAAAAAGCCAATGGGAATATTAAAAAAGAATACCAAAACTGGTCGGAGAACAAACAGAAAGCCGAAGAAGAAAATACAGCTTTTGATGAAGCTCAACCAAGAAAAGATCCGCTGATTCCTGTAATCGGTTGCGAATTCTATATTTCCGACCGCCCTGAGCAAAAACAATTTACTAAAGATGACCCTGACAGAAGAACGAATGTCGTGGTTTTAGCAAAGAATTTTAACGGATATAAAAATCTTGCAAAACTTTCAAGTTTAGGGTTTCTGAACGGTTTTTATTTTGGGGTTCCGAGGATTTCGCGACAAATGATTGTGGAATATAAAGAGGATCTGATTGTGCTTACTGCCGGAACAAACGGAGATATTCCGAACACAATTCTTGAATTCGGGGAACAAAAAGGGGAAGAGCTTTTCAAATGGTGGAAAAAAACTTTTGGTGATGATTTTTATGTGCAGCTTCAGAATCATGAGATT